>QGUY01000186.1 GCA_003242315.1 Bacteroidota bacterium | reverse complement strand
CTATTAGCTCATAGGTCTCCTGGAAAAGCCTGCCGGTATCGAGCGTAAAAATAGTGATCGGCAGGTGGTTTGTCGCTATGATATGGGTAATAACCTGGTCTTCTTCACCAAAGGCAGATGAAAACTTGATGGAGCCGGGCGGAAGGCGCTCGGCAAGACGTCGCAACCCCTCTTCGGCGGAGAGGGAAGTCAGTTCATCCTTTAATTCATCGAAAAGAGCCACAGCTGGCTGGGTTGGTAAGTAGTATATGGTCGATTTCGCAAAGTTAGCAAAATCTATTAAACCTATAAAAATTATAGACTTTAATCACCGCAAAAGGTTCCCATCATTTCCCGAAAGCGCGAAGTTTTATCTCCGTGAGCTTTCGCTTGGTGTCCAGGGAGAAGTCGCCATTCATGATCCAGTCGTAATAAGCTGGCTCCTCCTTAAGTATGGCTGCTACCTTTTTATTTCTGTGTTTACCGAAGTTAAATATTTCTTCTCCCTTGTCATTCAGGCACATACGACCCGCCAGATCAACTAAATTGGAAAGTGAAAGCCTACTCAGGACCTCCATGTCGTTCGTGATTTCACCGATTTTCCGGCCCAGGGTATCCGTAACGATTGCCCCGTTATACTTTTCAACCTGCGCGGCGAGGATTTCCATGCTGGCCTCGGCGTCGGCTTCGGCGGTATGGGAGTCCTGCAACTCCTTATTAAGATAAAACTTGTAAGCCGCTGCCAGGGTTCGCTTTTCCATCAGGTGGAAGATCTTCTGGGTATCGATGATGCGCTTCCGGCTGTAGTCGAAGTCCACGCCCGCACGGAGGAACTCTTCTACCAGCAGGGGTACGTCAAACTTGAGGATGCTAAATCCCGCCAGGTCGGCTCCTTCGAGGAACCGCGCGTATTCCCTGGCCACATCCTTGAATGTGGGTTTGTCCTGTACGTCTTTGTCGTATATACCGTGGATGAGCGAAGACTCCAACGGAATGGGGATGGTGGGGTTGATGAGGTTTGACTTTCGGATGATTTCCTGGTTGGGCATGACCTTCACCATCGCGATTTCGATGATGCGGTCCTGCGTGATGCTAGTACCGGTTGCCTCCAGGTCGAAAAACACGATCGGTGTCTTCAGGTGCAGACGCATGGTCAGTCTTTCAGGTTTGGAACGAGTTGATCAACCGATAAGCCACCGAACGTGCCTGAGCTCATGAGCAGCAGGTCTTTGTTACGCCAGGATTGTTCCGAAAGGTAGCGTTCAAGTTCGTCGCGACTGGTAAACACGCGTACGGATTCCGAACCGAAGGCGTCGCGGATGTCGCTCTCACTCAGGGGCTCAAGTCGCTTTGCTTCTACTGTACGAGGATCGAAGTAAACAAGTTTCTGCTGTGCGTTCCTGAGAGCGTGTTTGTACTGAGGCAGATAGCTCTTACTCAGGCTGCTGTACGTGTGAAGTTCGAGGCATGCTACAAGTTCACGGTCCGGGTGCAGGTCGCGAACAGCCTTTACCGAAGCCCTAACTTTGGAAGGTGCGTGGGCAAAGTCGCGTATAACGCTCATCGAATTCTTGCTGGCAACGACTTCCAGTCGCCCGGAAGCACCTTCAAAACTTGTTATTGCCTGATAGAATTGTTCATAAGTCACTCCAATACGCCGTAGCAACTCGCGGGCGCCACCCAGATTCAGGTAGTTGTGACTGCCAAAAATCTTGAGCGGATAACGTTCCTTTTCGTAGGTCAGGTAAGCGACGCCTTTTTCGACGACATGTGGCAGCGACTTATAGCCAATGGCGGTCACATCCGTGCGTTCCTTCTTGCCGATCATAACGGCCATGGGATCCTGTTCGCAGTAAAGGAGGATGCCACCTTTGGGTGTCTGATCACAAAAGGTATCGAACTGCCGCACATAATCCTCTTCGGTCGGGAACACATTGGCGTGGTCCCATGCCACTCCGCTGATCAGGCCAATGTGATGTCGATAGCGAATGAATTTCGGTACGGGATCCAGGCGTGATGAAAGGTACTCGTCGCCTTCAATTACAATAATGGGCGCATCTGATAACCTGACGGTAAGATCGAGGCCTTTGACCCGGGCTCCGATGACATAATCGAACTTCCTGTTCAGGTAATTGAGGACGTGGATAATAATCGCGGTGATGGTAGTCTTTCCGTGGCTGCCGGCGATCACGATCCGCTGCTTGTCGCGCGAGCGTTCAAAGATAAACTCGGGGAAGGAGCGAATGGGGATTCCCAGCTCCTGCGCTTTCAGGAGTTCGGGGTTATCGACCTGTGCGTGCATGCCGAGGATTACCTCGTCGATATCAGGTGTGATCTTCTCAGGAAACCAGCCTTCCTCATCGGGCAATAAGCCATTGGCTTTCAAGGCAGAACGCGCGGGTTCGAAAATTTCATCATCAGATCCCGATACATGGTTGCCGACGCGCTTCAGAGCGATGGCCAGGTTATGCATTACGCTTCCGCCGACGGCTATGAAATGAATGCGTTTACGATCTCCCGGCATCTATTGTTTACCTCTTCGTGCCCAAAGTAAATGAAAATGTTCGGAATAGACCAAAACCAACGGCCCGTGCGATTTGACACGAGTTGTCAAATGGATTGCCTAAACTGCAGATGTTAAGAATATAATGGGACGATGGTTGCTGTGCAACCTGATGCCGGCAAACTTTTTATGAAAAATTTATGCACAAAGTGTGTGTTAGTTGTTTGTTAATACTTTGTTAATACGTGTAGTGATGCTTTTTATACGTTTGTTGCCCCTCGGGTTGATAACCCGGATCAGACTTTTGAGATACCTACAACAACTACGGCATGGAGCAAGGTAGAACTACGCCCCTGAGACTGAGCAGCAAATCCACAAAACTGGTAGCGCGCGATATTTCGGAAAGCCTGGGTAAGCTACCACCGCAGGCACCCGAACTGGAAGAGGCTGTGTTGGGTGCCTTGATGCTGGAGAAGAATGCCCTGAATCAGGTAATCGAGTTTCTTAAGCCTGAACATTTTTACCAGGACGCTCACAAGGAACTGTATGCGGCCATCGTCGAATTGTTTAAGGCATCCGAACCTGTCGACATGCGGACCGTCGTCAACCAGCTCCGTAAAAACGGAAAGCTGGAACTTGTCGGTGGCGCTTACAAAGTAGCAGAACTGACGTCAAAGGTTAGTTCGGCAGCCAACATCGAGTACCACGCGCGGGTCATCATTGAAATGGCCATCAAGCGTGACCTTATCCAAATTGCTTCCCTGATTCACCAGGACGCTTACGAAGATACCACAGACGTATTCGAATTGCTCGATA
This sequence comes from Bacteroidota bacterium, assembly GCA_003242315.1. Lineage (GTDB taxonomy): Bacteria > Bacteroidota > Bacteroidia > Cytophagales > Cyclobacteriaceae > ZC4RG29. The sequence goes on along the minus strand of QGUY01000186.1, from coordinate 4,664 downwards.
GAACGGAGCAGAAAATATTCGAAATATCCGACTCGAACCTGAGGAAAAATTACGACTCGATGAAGAACCTGATGTATCGTGCCATTCAGGAACTTCAGCAACTCAGGGAACACAAGGATGGCCTCACCGGCGTGCCGAGTGGTTTCACGGCACTCGATCGCATGACATCAGGCTGGCAAAAGTCGGATCTCATCATCATCGCCGCACGCCCCGGGATGGGTAAGACAGCGTTCGTTGTATCGGCCCTGCGCAATGCCGCAGTCGACTTCAAAATACCCGTCGCCATCTTCTCACTTGAAATGGCGTCGGTGCAGCTTGTCAACCGGATGATATCCGCGGAAGCGGAACTCGAAGGTGAAAAGATTCGAAAAGGCAATCTGGCCGAATTTGAATGGGCTCAACTTGTACACAAGACGAACCGGCTATCGGCAGCGCCTATCTTTATCGATGACACGCCCGCGCTCTCTATCCTGGAGCTGCGCGCCAAATGCCGGCGACTCAAAGCTGAACACAATGTGCAACTCATCGTCGTCGACTATCTCCAACTCATGCGCGGGGAGCAGGGTGGTAACCGTGAACAGGAGATCGCGTCGATTTCACGGGCGCTGAAGGGAATAGCTAAAGAACTTAACGTTCCGGTTATCGCGTTGTCGCAGTTAAGTCGCGGTGTCGAAACCCGTGGTGGCGACAAACGACCGCAGTTGTCCGACCTCCGTGAGTCCGGTTCCATCGAACAGGACGCTGACATTGTCATGTTCCTCTATCGTCCCGAGTACTACAAGATTACCGTAGATGAAGAGGGGATGCCCACCCAGGGCATGGGCGAGGTTATCATCGCCAAGCACAGGAATGGTTCAACAGGAAGCGTCAAGCTCAAGTTTATCGGCAAGTACACGAAGTTTGCTGACTTTGACGAGCCAACACCCGGCGACAATCCGTTCAGCGGCATGATCAGACTCGGAAGTCGCGTGAATACGCCACCAGATCCCGGACCGGAACTGGGCCGGGAGCCGCGAGATCCGGATGAGACGCCCTTTTAGAGTACGCAGTGGACAGTGGGAGTGAAGATTGAAAGTGACGAAAAGGTGGTATTATTGCAATAATTACAATTATTACCACCCATCGGATATGAAAGCCCTCGTACTCACGGCGCCCGGGAAGATTGAATTAGTGGACGTACCCAAGCCTGTGTTGTCGGAAGGTAAGGCCCTTGTGCGACTGCTATCTGTTACGCTAAACCGGCGCGATCAGTGGATCATAGAGGGTAAGTATCCGCACATCAGGTTTGGAGCAATTCTTGGTTCGGACGGATGCGGTATTGTTGAAGAGGTACACGATGAAGTGCATCAGCCGTGGGTAGGGCAGGAGGTGGTGATAAATCCTAATGTCAACTGGGGTCCCAACCCGGAGGTACAGTCTGATAAGTACACCATCCTTGGTATGCCAGAGAACGGCACCTTTGCTGAATACATTGCGGTGCCGGTCGACCGTTTGCAGCACAAGCCTTCTCATCTGGATCATCGCCAGGCAGCGGCCCTCCCGTTAGGCGGGCTCACGTCGTATCGCGCGTTGTTCAGGAAGGGTGGGCTGCGGGCCGGACAGAACGTTCTCATCTCCGGGTTTGGTGGCGGCGTTGCCCAGCTTGCTTTTCAGTTTGCACTCGCTGCCGGAGCGAACGTGTATGTGAACACGAGCAGTGAGACCAAACTGCAAAAGGCAATCAAGTTGGGAGCGAAGGGGGGATACAACTACAAACTGGAAAACACGTTTAAGGATCTTTGGAAAACCAAAGGCGGGTTTGATTTAATCCTCGACAGCGCTGGCGGAGAACAGGTCAACGCGTTCATCAAGATTCTGAAACCTTCGGGTAAGCTCGTATTTTATGGTGCCTCCGCAGGCCTGCCCAAGAGCATCGACCTCTACAGGATGTTTTGGCGACAACTCTCGCTCATCGGATCGACAATGGGTAACGACGAAGAATTTGTTCAGATGCTGCAATTCGTCTCCAAACACAAAATCCGACCACAAATCGATTCCATACGGCCATTCAGCAAGATCATTTCTGCCTTTAACGACATTGGTGCAACCAACAGGGTGGGGAAGATCGTATTGGAGATGTGATGTTGGCACCCCGGAATAATATGATCGTTCTATATTGCAAACCATGTCATCATCCATTGTACTTCAGGTTGAAAACCTTGTAAAGACGTATGACAACGGTGTCGAGGCCGTGAAGGGCGTGAGCTTCAATGTTAACCGCGGCGAAGTGTTCGGCATCCTTGGCCCTAATGGTGCAGGGAAGACTACAACGCTGGAAATGATCGAAGGCCTGCGCCCCATTACGTCGGGAACGATCATACTCGACGGTATTAATGCCGTTCAACACCCGTACAAAATCAAGGAACGCATCGGGATACAGCTTCAGTCGTCGTCGTTCTTTCAAAACCTGCGACTCAATGAACTCATTGAAATGTTCGCGGCCCTCTATGGTTGCAAAGTCGATCCTCTTAAACTGCTCGACGACGTAGGCCTCAAAGACAAAGCCCGCGCGATGGTTAAGGAATTGTCGGGAGGGCAGAAGCAACGATTCTCAATAGCGACAACCCTTGTAAACAATCCCGTTGTCGTGTTCCTTGATGAACCAACAACCGGTCTCGACCCTCAGGCGCGACGCAACCTTTGGGAATTAATCGGACAGATTCGGGAGAGAGGTACCACGGTTGTACTCACTACGCACTACATGGACGAGGCACAGTCGCTGTGCGACCGCATTGCGATCATGGACGATGGCAAAATCGTTGCGCTCGACTCACCCGGCCAGCTCATCCGGCAACTTCTGGCGCGAGGATTCACACCGCGGACGGAGGTGCATGCGGCTACACTGGAGGATGTATTTCTTGACCTGACGGGAAAAACGCTGAGAGACTAATGAAGACGGTGAAGTCATTCGTCGCGATGGTGAAGGCGTCGCTCAAAATGTTTATGAGGAATAAGGGAACGATCGTGTTCAGCCTGTTGCTTCCGATGGTCATGCTATCCGTCTTTGGATTCCTATCCAGTAATTCCGGTCCGGCGATCCGCCTCGCCATAACAAACCATTCGACAACAGAAATGGCGGCGGAATTTGAAAAGGAACTCGTACAGGTAGGCGCTTTCAGTATTGAGACTCTTTCCGAAGCTGAGGCGGCGGATGCGCTCGGAAAAGGACACGTAGACCTTCATGTGATCGTTCCGGAACGCTTTGGAGAGATGAAGGATGGCAGGCCGGTGCCCGAACAAATTGAAACGCGATTCAACAACGGAAAACCTCAGGGTGCACAGATCGCCAACCTTGTCATCAGCCAGATTGTGAACAGCCTCGACAGAAAGTTTACCGGTAACGCGCCCATGCTTAGTATAAAAACCACAGGTGTAACAGTCAACGACCTCGGTTATTTCGACTTCGTGTTACCAGGCATCCTGGCCATGACCATCATGCAACTTGGAATCTTTAGCGTTGCGTTCAGTTTTGTCGCGTGGAAACTCAACGGAGCGCTGCGTCGTATTCAGGCCACGCCCATACATCCGTTTCAATTTGTACTCGCGCAAGCGGTAGTCCGACTTATCGTCGTCATCATGACCGCCACTGTGCTGGTCGGCTTTGGCGCCTGGTTTTTCGATTTCCACATGATGGGCAGCTACATTGACTTTGCCCTGGTGTGCATCATTGGAGCGCTGATTTTCCTGGGTGTGGGATTTTCGATCGCCGGATGGGCGCGCGAAGAAACTCAGGTTGCTCCGGTTGCCAACCTGGTGCAACTGCCTCTGCTGCTCTTATCAGGAATATTTTTTCCCGCAGAGGTATTTCCCAAATGGTTGCAGTCGATTACCAACTTCCTGCCGCTAACCTACGTCGTCGACGCGATGCGAAAGATTGCCAACGAGGGCACCTCTTTATGGGAACTTCCGGGAGACCTGCTGGGGATGTGTGTGTGGATGGCCGTTACCTACACCATTGCGGTTAAGTTGTTTCGGTGGGAATGATTTGTTTAGGTGCAGATGCAGGTGCAGGGTTAAGGTTTCTTGAACAATACGTTATCAACACTCCACGCTCCTGGTCCTGTAAGCAGGAACAGCAATCCGAACAGGGCAAACATGAAGGGATGTTGATCTTCGTACCAAAACCTCCCGTTGCCCACCATGAACGTTATGTAGCAGAAGGTCCCGATCGCCAATAGTGCGCCAATGCGTGTGAACAACCCCAGCGTGAGAAGAATGCCGGCGATCAGCTCAGAAGCCTTTCCTGCATAGACAAGAAACTTGCCCGAAGATGTCTTGAATGTATCCCATTCCATGTACGTGCTCATCAGTTCAGGTCTGAACACTTCGTGTCCATGATAAGCGATCAGCAGTCCAACAACAATTCGCACCAAACCAACCGCTTCATTGGAAGGACTGGTAGGAGGGGTTAACAGTTTCATTTATGTTCACTTAATTTATCGTTCACAACTTCAACACATTAACACATTCCCCCGCACACCCCTTAAAGGGCCCTACGCGCACTATCCCTACGATGAACCTGCCATCATTCATCCCTCGCACAACCCCTTAGGTACAGACAACATCAACACATGAGCACATCAACACATCAACACCTCCCCACGCACCCCTTAACCCCCTAAAGG
>QGUY01000185.1 GCA_003242315.1 Bacteroidota bacterium | reverse complement strand
TGGGAGGGGTAAATGTGTATAAAAGAAAGGTGTAATGTCGCTTTGGCTGGGCCTTATGAAGATTGGTGAGAAGGGTGGCATGGTAGCCATCCTGGCGAAACTGGTAGGCCCCTTCTTTTCGAGGCTATTCCCCGAAGTACCCCGCGATCATCCAGCCACCGGCTCCATAATAATGAACTTCAGTGCTAATATTCTTGGCCTGGACAACGCCGCAACCCCTCTGGGGCTAAAGGCTATGAAGGAGTTACAGGAGATCAATCCCGATCCGGAAACTGCATCAAACGCGCAGATTACATTCCTGGTGCTGAATACGTCAGGGCTTACTATAATACCACTCGCTATCATTGTCGATCGCGCCGCCCTTGGATCCGCTGATCCCACAGCCATCTTCATCCCCGCGCTGATTGCAACATTCTGCTCGACGATGGTAGGACTCTTTTATCTTTCCATACGACAAAGAATCAAACTTTTTGATCCGGTGCTGATGGCATACATCGGTGGGTTGACAGCAATCGTCGCATGCGCCGTAGCCTACTTTATTTCCCTGCCGCCCGATGAGCTTCAGCAGCAGTCCAGCCTGATAAGCAGCCTGATTATTGTCACTCTCATTGTAGGGTTCCTTGTGCTTGGGCTAACCCGCAAAGTCAAGTTGTTCGAAACATTTGTTGAAGGCGCGAAAGAAGGTTTTACTACATCTGTAAAGATTATTCCCTATCTCGTGGCCATGCTCGTAGGCATTGGTGTGTTCCGTGCTTCAGGTGCCCTCGACTACATCATCAGCGGTATTGGAAGTGTGTTCGCAGTAATGGGAGTGAACACCGAATGGGTGGATGCGCTGCCCGTGGCGTTACTAAAGCCACTAAGCGGCACGGCCGCCCGAGGGATGATGCTTGACGTGGCGCACCCGGATAATTTCGGACCCGACAGCTTCGTGGGAAACCTTGCAGCAATATTCAGAGGCTGTACAGAAACAACTTTCTATATCCTTGCAGTGTATTTTGGATCGGTGAACATACGAAATACCCGTTATGCGTTAACCGCGGGCCTTGTTGCCGACCTCACTGGCATCATTGCCGGAGTGTTTGTCGCTTACCTTTTCTTTCATTGAAAGATTTATGCTTGTGTTGGACAAGGAATCCTTCACAAAAGCAGGGTAAAGTCCGATTAATTTGTTATTTTAGGTTGTAAACGATCATTACTGAATGGACAAAAAGGCTGACATTCAAAAAACTATTTACGATAACGCGAAAACCCACTTTCTGGGAAATTTTCCTGATTCACTTCCCATAGAGCAGGCCTACGTCCACATTGGGATGTACCTTGGGTGGATTATCGACACGGACCTTTACTCGGAATACTTTGAGGAAGAGGCTTCGAACCAAATTTTCCGTTTTAAGAGAAGGGAAATCTCATGTACCATCCTGAGCGAAATCTGGGACGGTTACCTGGGATATGAACTGTTCAATCGTCAGGGAAATATGTTCACCTATTACTATTACGGCGGTGGACTGTACCGGAATGATTATGACGAAATACTTGTCAAGAGCCTTCCGTCCATTTATCACGTCACCGATAGCTGGGACAACTACGAAAAAATCCGCGCGCGCATCGACATGCGCTTCCAGGATTGGAAGAAACTCGTTCAGACGTGATAGCTCCCCTATTGGGGTTTACCATTCTTGTCAATTAACAACGTTTCCTGACCCTTAACGGCCAGCGTACCGGTATTCTGTTGATACTCCAACGCTTCAGGAATAAATGCCAATTGGATGTCGGTCGTCCACGATAGCCCGTCAGCACGATATATCTTGGCTATCCTTGCCGGGTATTTTTCCTTCTCGGGCTGGTCGGAATAAATCAATACGTAGTACACTAATCCGTTAGCATCGGTCGATAGCGCCTTTACTGACGACCAGCGATTGGGACCGAAGGCTACTGTATCCAGCGCGAACGTTGCTGCGATGTCAGGAACCCGCGAAGGGGTTATGGAATAAAAGTACCCGGCCACATTTGTCGAGTCCAGGCGCTTCACTCCTACCGTATATTGTTCATCAAGAGTAATCAGCGGGTGGCAACCCCATAGTGTGTCAGCCGGGGATAAAGGTATGAACTCATCGCCAACCCGCAGACGCCGCGCGTGAAGCTCTCTTATCGCGAGGTTTTCACTGACCCTCTGACGCTCGCTGTCCACCGTTGCAGACGAGGTGTTCAACACTTCCTCAAGTGCATTGGCTGTTCGCAATTCCTCAGGAAGGAAATACGCGTACCGATGCGCAGCTGCTGTCAAATCCTGTTGACGAAGCAAGTTTACAGCACTGTCAAGAGCCCGGAGCGCGTCTGACTCAGCCCGGGCTAGCTCAAGTTGAAAGTGAACATCAAGTGAATCCTTGAAACTGGCGGCCTGTGTTCGCGCAAGGTCAAACGAAATGTTTGCCGCAAAGAGGCGTATCAAAGCTTCAGGAAGAGGATCAGCGTTGTCATATGGCTTAAAGCGATCGAACAGTGCCGTGTCTGCGGCGATATCTTCGTGCCTGGTGATCAGGGCATTCAACTGCTTCACCGTTTCCTTCTGAAGAGGTAAAATTTCGGTGAGAATTTTTCCGCGAACATCCGCCGCAAATGTTCCGTAGTCCCACAGATTCACCTCTTCACTGAGAAAGTCGGCCACCGCGCTTCCCTCTGAAGAATAGTCTGTGATCTTGCTCAGGTTGAAATCGTGACGATAGGCCGGTACGCCAGGCGACTTCATACTGGATTGGTATAGCCGTATGGCCTTTAGCGCAGCATCATATCGGGATAGAACATCATCAAGCAATGTAACCGTGCTGTCGGTGGCGCGCAGGAAAAGGTCTTGTTGATCAGGATGCTGTTTCTTCAACGCCTGGAATGATGTCACACAAACACCGTACAGACTATCTGCTGCTTCGAAGTGGTGGCGAAGCATTCTGGCGGCAGATGTGCGCGTGAGAAGGGCTTCCTTACGCTTTTGAAGATCAAATGTGATGTCGGACAGCGCAATGCCAAACTCGCCCGTTCTCAGATCGCGTCGGTTGTATGCCTGGTAATACTCCGCGTTTCGCTTCACTTCACGTTCCGTGAGCATTGAGGCTGCTTTATCAAAACAACGTATTGCTGAGTCGGCATAGGCGACGAGTGAAGCGGTTTCGCGCAGGACGTGCTGTGCGACAGCCTTCTCCTGGTAGATAATGCCCATGTAGAGAAATGCATTGGGATTTTCCTGTTCGCTGGCGAGATAACGCTTCAGGAAAGGTTCGGCCGCATCGTACTGTTTGGTACTCAGCAGGCTATAGATATCTTTGTATTTGACTTTCTGCCCAAAGGCAGAAAAGGCAAAAAAGACGAGAAAAAGTAGCTTTAGTGCGCGCAGTTCCGCCATTGCCGGACCTGTTTAGAGAGTCTGGAAAGTCGAAATAAGCATTTTTGAGCTTTCAAAATTCTTCAAAATCGAACGAATGAGCACATCCGTAATACCTGGCGTTCTTAAAAAGATGTGGCGCCTATCCCGCCGCTGGCTGCTGGTCGGTGCCGCCTTCCTGCTCTTGCAATACACGAACGCGCTGAGCGGATTGCAGTCCGCCGCGAGCCGGGTAATACTGGCAACCGGCACCATGAACGCCGATCCCGGCTCCTACGAACCCGGAAAGGGTATGTTTGAATACTCCTTTTCCGTAAAAACTCCCGAAGGTGAGATGGTGGATTTCAATACCTACCGCGGAAAAACCGTATTCCTGAACCTATGGGCTACTTGGTGCGGGCCCTGCCGTGCGGAAATGCCGTCCATCCAGGGACTTTACGAACAGGTAGGGAACGATTCAATCCAATTCGTCATGCTTTCCATCGACCGGCCAGAAGACACTCAGAAGGTGAAAAATTACGTCGCCACAAACAATTATACATTTCCCGTGTTTATAGCTGGCGACTTGCCTGAACTACTCCAGGTACGCATGATACCGACTACATTTGTAATCGCACCGGACGGTACGATTGCGTACAAGAAGTCCGGCATGGCCAATTACAACACTGAAAAGTTCAGGAAGTTTCTTCAGAGAGTGAACGCGGGCGAGTAGTACTTAAGCAAGCTTCATCAACGTCTCTCTTACTTTACGCAGACCCGTACTTGCCTTCTCTGCAATCATGGTCAGGTTAGGAATGTACCCTACATCCGGCAGGTTGGGATCCACGACAAATTTTGGAACGTGCCGCGGGACATAGTGAATCAGCCCGGCAGCAGGATACACTACCATCGACGTGCCAACAACGACGAATACATCCGCTTTCGCCGCCTCGGCGGCTGCAACTTCCATCATGGGCACCAATTCTCCGAACCAGACGATATTCGGCCGCAATTGAGAACCTTTTTCACACAGATCGCCAAGCTTGAGTTCCCAACCTTTGATCTCGTACACCAGAGACTCATCGACCGTGCTGCGCGATTGAAAAAGACTTCCGTGCAAGTGCAATACGTTTGAGGATCCGGCCCTTTCGTGAAGGTTATCGACATTCTGAGTGACGATGGTAACGTCGAACGATTTCTCGAGCTCTGCGAGGATGCGATGCCCCTCGTTTGGCTCAACTTCAAGTGCGCGTTTTCTACGTTGATTGTAAAATTCCAGTACGAGTGCGGGATTCTTTCTCCAGCCTTCAGGCGTCGCCACTTCGTTTACATCATATCCCTCCCACAATCCATCTGAATCGCGGAACGTCGGGATACCGCTTTCGGCACTGATGCCCGCCCCGGTTAACACGACGAGCTTTTTCATAGCTCAGTTTTTTTTCTTACGTGCCGTAGTGCTTTTGGTGGATGTCGCGGTCTTGCGCGCGGTAGACCGCGTTTTCTTTTCGGGAGCCGCTTCGGCCAGGGCTAAACACTCCTCCAACGTAAGGTCTGCAGGAACCTTATCCTTAGGAATTTTAATGTTTTTCTTTCCTGCCTTGATGTAAGGACCAAAGCGTCCGTTCAGGATCTTGATATCGGGATTCTCATCAAACTCCTTAATCGTCTTTCTGGCGTCAGCTTCACGCTTGGCCACCACAAGTTCAATAGCACGATCGGCTGTTATCGTATAAGGATCGTCGGTCTTGGGAATGGATACGAACTTCTTATCGTGAAGAATGTACGGCCCGAAACGCCCGATGTTCACCGTGAGCGGTTTCCCTTCGAATTCACCAACTTCCCTGGGGAGGCGGAAAAGATCCAGCGCCTCTTCCAGCGTTATGCTCTCGATGAACTGCCCCGGACGCAGGCTGGCAAACTTCGGCTTTTCGCCGCCGTTGTCGTCAGGGTTCTCACCGATCTGCACGTACGCACCGAATTTACCCAGCTTCGCGTACACATTCTTGCCGGTTTTCGGATCGACGCCCAGCTCACGGCTCTTGCCTACGGACGAACGTTCAACCTTTTCTGTCCGAGCGACCTTCTTGTGGAACGGATTGTAAAAGTCGTCGATCATCTTCCGCCATTCAAGCTTGCCGCTGGCGATCTCATCGAACTCCTGTTCGATCTCAGAAGTAAATGAGTAATCCGTTACATCCGGGAAATGCTCCACCAGGAAGTCATTCACGATCATGGCCGTATTCGTGGGGAAGAGCTTATTCTTTTCCGCCCCGGTGATCTCTGTCTCCTGGCGCTTTTCTATATTGTCGTTCTCCAGTGTGAACACGTTGTACGGACGTTCGACACCTTCGCGACTTTCTTTAACGATATATCCGCGTTTCTGAATGGTTGAGATCGTGGGCGCGTACGTCGACGGACGTCCGATACCCATCTCTTCCAGTTTCTTTACCAGACTTGCTTCCGTATAACGAGGAGGATGTCGTGTGAAAACCTGACGGGCACGAAGCCAGGCCAGGTTCAGATTCTGTCCGATCTCCAGGGGAGGCAATACCTTACCGTTTTCCTCTTCGTCGTCGTCATCGGCCGACTCCATATATACCTTCAAAAATCCCTCGAAGCGGATCACTTCACCGGTAGCCGTGAGGGTACGGTCGCTGGTGGAAATGCCGATGGTTGCCGTCGTCTTTTCGAGTTCGGCATCAGCCATTTGAGATGCAATGGCCCGTCGCCAGATCAGTTCATAGAGACGCTGCGCATTGCGGTCCATGCCCGGATTGGTTACTGAGAAGTCGGTAGGGCGAATAGCTTCGTGTGCCTCTTGTGCAGAAGACGACTTGGTCTTGTATTGTCGAGGCTGAACAAAGTTTTTTCCGTACGATTTTTCAATTTGACGAATCGCATCCTGACGTGCCTCATCCGATAGGTTAACGGAGTCGGTACGCATGTAGCTGATCTTTCCCGCTTCATACAACTTCTGAGCCACCATCATGGTTTGCATGACCGAGAAGCCAAGCTTACGCGATGCTTCCTGTTGCAACGTTGATGTAGTAAACGGCGGAGCCGGAGATCGCTTCGCCGGCTTCGTCTGGAGGTCAGTGATGCTGAACTTTGCGCCCTTACATGATTCGAGGAAGGCCAGGGCGTCTTCTTCCTTCTCGAACCGCTCCCCCAACTCGGCTGACAGTTGCTTTCCATCGCCGAGGTCGAACAGCGCGGTGACACGATATGCCGAACTCGGTTTGAACTCACTTATTTCTCTTTCCCGCTCAACAACGAGACGGACGGCTACTGATTGCACCCGACCGGCAGAGAGTCCGGTCTTGATTTTTTTCCAAAGTATGGGTGAAAGCTCGTAGCCAACGAGTCGATCCAACACGCGCCGCGCTTGTTGTGCATTAACCAGGTCGATGTCGATGCCGCGCGGATTTTCAAGTGCGTTAAGAATTGCCTTCTTGGTAATTTCCGTGAAGACGATTCTGCGGGTTTTGGCATCATTGAGATCGAGCACCTCCTTCAAATGCCAGGATATTGCTTCTCCTTCACGATCATCGTCGGAAGCGAGATAAACCATCTCCGCATCGTCGGCAAGTTTCTTAAGTTGCTCAATAATTTCTTTTTTATCAGGACTTATTTCATATGTAGGTTCGTATCCATTTTTGATGTCGATTGCATCACCTCCTTTCGGCAGATCACGCACGTGTCCCATGCTGGACGCGACTTTAAAATCCTTGCCCAGATAGCTCTCTATGGTCTTCGCTTTCGCCGGCGACTCTACGATAACGAGGTTTTTTGCCATGTCATTCGTCCTTCAAAACGCCCAAATATCCTGAATTTTTTAAATAATCAAATTTGGATAAAAATATTACCGTTATAATTGCGATCCCGTCGACAACTGAAAACCGCGTGCCTATGGCCAAGACTCTCTACCTGATGCGTCATGCACAAAGCGTTGAAAAACAAGCGGGTCAGTCGGATCTGGATCGCGAACTTACACCCGTCGGCGAGAAAGAAACATTCAGAATGGGGGCTTACCTTCATCGCGAAAAGATAAACCCCGATGTCATCTACACGAGCAGCGCCGTGCGTGCGCACGCCACCGCGAAATTGCTCAGCGACGTAATCAAGTTTGATGTCGAACGAATTATTCCCGACGAGGAACTTGCGCAGGCTTCCGTTCGCACTTTTCTCGAATTTATCACGCAACTCGACGACGCGTACACCAGCGTGATGTGCATCGGCCATAATCCCGTGATTTCCTATGTCGCCGAATATCTTACCGGCGCGGAAATCGGCACACTTCCAACAGCGGGGCTGGTGGCCATGAAGCTGCGCGTGGATTCCTGGCAAAAAGCCGACAAAGCCTGCGCCGATGTAATATTTACCATCTCCCCCGCCGCTATCGAAGGCGAACAAGAGTAACTTCCGGGAAGTTCCTTACAACCTATGTGGCCTTTGTGCGCTATGTGCCCTCCTATGTTAGCGTCGTAGTCGAACGTCCCTCTTTTCTGGAGGTGAACAGTTCCCCTAAATTTAACCAGAAAGTGAAAAGGGGTGAGAGTGGTATAAGTGCCTAAACAGCTCTTGAAGCATGTTCTCACATAGATATCACCTCACCCCTTTAAAATCTCTTGGAGCTTGAACAGAATGTAGGGAATACTGCGTTG
>QGUY01000184.1 GCA_003242315.1 Bacteroidota bacterium | reverse complement strand
AATTTTTTTTACCGGATCACAATCGACCTCATCGGGCACACCTATAAAGGATTTTATCTGACGGACGAAACTTTTCAAAAACCCGATGGAGCGTATTATCTCAGGCCTGATATGCGACTCAGTGGCGCGGGGATAACGGGTCAATATATCGTCAATGCAGATCGCTTTTCGTACCGGGCCGGATTTTTGCAAAATGAATGGCAGAAAAAATCCGCCGGCACCCTCCTGTTGGGATGGCAGTTGGTGTTGGGCGAGGTAACGGCCGACAGTTCGTTGGTCCCGGCAGCAGCTACAGGTGAAATACCATCATACAACGACGTTGACCGTGTCGGATTCTTCGAAACCGGCCCGAGTGTTGGCTATGCTTACCAACTCGTGATCAGCAAACACTTCTACGTGATGGGATCTCTGGCGGCCATTCTCACTTTCGGGACCGTCGTCAGCGAAGGAGAAACCCGCGATCGATCGCGGTCTTTTCTCCCCAACGTCACCTACCATACCTTCGCCGGATACAATTCCGAAAAGTGGGCGATCAGCCTTACATACACCAACTCGGTTGTTAACGTCAGGGGCGGGCTATCCGATGAATGGTTCTCCATGGATGCCGGTAATGTGAGGTTGAATTTTGCCCGGCGCTTTACTGTGAAACGCGATCTGCTGAAGGAATTAGGTTCACGGCGTAAAAAGCCTGCCGTGAGGTAGAGATTCTCATTGACCGACCTTAACTTGGCTAACCAGGTTTCGTAACAACTCACTAAAGAAAGATCCTATGTGTCGCGCATCCATACATTGCATCATTCCGCCATACATGGTTGATAAGCTTGTCGAGAGCGGAAGCAAAACGATCTCTGCCCGCGGAGTTGAAAACAAGTTCAGGTCATATCGCTTTCGAAGCGATCGCATTTTTTTCTCGGCGGTAAGCGACTCCGTACGGGCCTCGCTTGGATTTCGACGCAAGGCGCGAACGGCAAAGCCCGTACTGGAAGTCTATACAGCAGGCAACAAAACATCATTGCCCGGGAGGTTGCTGAAGCGTGGCAGGTCGGGCTACACCGACAAAGATGCGGAGCGCGTTTATCAGGGCGGCTTGCACACCTGGAACTTGTATTACGACATGTTCGGGCGTAATTCCATTGACGGAAATGGCATGGCAATCATTCAATCCATTCACTACGGAGTCAAATACCAAAACGCATTTTGGAACGGCAGGCAGATGGTGTATGGCGACGGAGACGGAACTATCTTTGGCAGCTTCACGTCAGATGTCGACATCATTGCACACGAACTCACACATGGTGTGATGCAATACTCCTCCAATCTCGATTATCAGAATCAAAGCGGCGCACTGAACGAATCATTTTCCGATGTCTTCGGAATTATGGTAAAACAACGAATGCTCAATCAGGATGTCAAAGCATCCGACTGGCTGATAGGCGCTAACGTGCTCATTGGTGACGAGTACGCCATCCGTTCGATGAAAGAACCGGGAAGCGCGTACAGGAATCATCCGGTACTTGGTAGTGATCCGCAACCGGCAACGATGGCGGAGTACAAAGAACTGCCGAACACTCCGGAAGGCGACTGGGGTGGTGTTCACATCAACTCGGGTATTCCCAACTTTGCCTTTTACGTAGCCGCATTCAACCGCGGAGGCTATGCATGGAACACCATCGGGAGAATCTGGTACACCGCCATGACGGATACAGCAAGGATGCCCCACGATGCAACTTTCACAATGGCAAAGGAGGCTACATTGTATCACGCCCGACAGCTGTTCGGCGAAGGAAGCCTGGAGTTGAATGCTGTGTCACAAGGATGGAAAGAAGCCGGAGTAGAATGAAAATCAAGTTAATACAGACTGGTGGCTTTGCCGGCCTTACCCGATCAGCAGAGATAGAAGTGCAGGAGGAAGAAGCGGAGAAGTTAATACAGCGTTTGGCTCCTGCGGCTGCATCACATCAGCCTTCACCAAATGTGCGCGATGCGTTTCATCACGTTCTGATGGTGGGCGACAGGCGTATCCCCTTCTCTCCGGAAGAAGTGCCTGAAGAGTTGAGGTCGACCATTCAACATCTTATCGCGAATTTGTCGTAATTGCCGGCAGAGTTGGCGCATGGCAATTCGGGCATTCAGAGCATTACAAAGTCGCAACTTTAGGTTGTATTTCTTCGGGCAATCCGTGTCGCTGATCGGCACGTGGATGCAACGCACCGCCGTGTATTGGGTTGTGTACGAAGAGACACAATCCGCGTTCATGCTTGGCGCCACCGTATTTGCGGCACAATTCCCCGCTTTTCTATTTTCGATAGTTGGCGGCGTTGTAGTTGATCGATACAACCGCTTCCGCGTACTGCTCACCACACAGGTGGCCTCCCTGGTGCAGGCAGCCGCCCTTGCAACACTCGTTGCCACGGGAGCCTATGAAATCTGGCACATTCTGGCACTAACGGTAATGCTAGGCACCATCAACGCATTTGATGTTCCTGCGAGGCAATCCATGATATACGACATGGTGAAGAAAAAATTCCACGTGCCTAACGCCATTGCCCTGAATTCATCCATGGTACACCTGGCGCGCATCATAGGCCCGGCGTTGTCGGGTATTGTGCTGGAAGCCTTTGGTGCAACGTTTTGCTTCGCCACGAACGCTGTCAGTTTTGCCGCGGTGATTGTTTCACTGCTCATGATGCAACTCCCACCTCACAAGAAGGTAAAGCGCACCACAACGCCGCTGGGAGACATGAAGGCGGGTTTTACGTATCTTAAAGATACACCCGCCATCAGTATGGTCATCCTCATGCTGGCGTGTACAAGCTTGCTTTCCCTCCCTTATGTAACCGTGCTTCCCGTATATGCGCGCGAAATTTTCCAGGGTGATGCTTCAACATTCGGGTACCTCAACAGCTTTGTAGGACTTGGTGCAATAGCCGGGGCCATCTTCCTGGCCTCCCTGCGACCGGGGGCTCGGCTGGCGAAGATTCTCCTGATCAATACAACCCTTTTCGGTATTGGATTGGCAGCGTTCTCCCATCTCACTTCTCTACCCCTTGCATTAGCGTGCCTAATCCTCACGGGATTCGGAATGATGTCGCAGACCACCATCAGCAACACCATCATTCAACTCACCGTCGTACCCGCTATGCGTGGACGGGTGCTCAGTTACTACACGATGGTGTTCTTCGGGATGCAGCCTGTTGGCGGACTGCTCATCGGGACGCTGACGCATTACTATGGCGCGCCGAACACGGTACTCCTTCAGGGAATCGTCACGGTCCTGATTGCAGCTCTTTTTGCACCGCGACTGCGGCGTCGTGAACTTAAGTCAAAGGACAAGATGAAAATCGAGCAGCTCAAAGAGCGTTCAGTGGAGACTACCGGATGATGGCGGTATAACTCCCAAAGCGTTAAACCGTATAAGAGAAAGAATCCTGATCGCCATCAATGACAGCGACTGAATGTCGTTTGTACCTTGGCGCGAAAAAGGAAATTATGTGGAGCAAAGTAGTCCCGTTAGTCCTTGCGATCGCCATTCAGTACCCCCTATGGGGTCAAACTGTTAAGGGGACCGTCCTCGACGACGTCACGAAGCAACCACTCCCGGGGGTCACAGTCGTTATGATGGAGAAGGACACGCTGATTGGTACCGTTACCGATGCATCGGGATATTTCAGGATCGATAACATCAGTCCCGGACGTCATAGCTTCCAGTTCTCTTTTGTCGGCTATGAGCCGATCGTTCTCAACAACGTACTTGTCAATACGGGAAAGGAAACGGTGTTGAATCTGACCATGACCGAAACTGTGGAGCAACTGGAGGAAGTCGTCGTGTCGGTCAGCCGCTCGGATGATCAGCGAATAACGAACAACGAAATGGTGTCGGTGAGCGGGCGACCATTCTCCATGGATGAAACCAAACGCTACGCGGGATCATTGGGCGATCCTGCACGGATGGTCGCCAATTTTGCCGGAGTGGTTGCAACAAATGATGTCCGGAATGACATTATCATCCGCGGTAACGGGTCTTCGAGTATGCTTTGGACGCTTAACGGTCTCAACATTCCCAATCCCAATCATTTTGGTTCCGTGGCGAGCATGGGCGGCGCTGTCAGTATGCTGAACAGCAACAATCTCGACAAGTCTGACTTTCTTACAGGTGCCTTCCCCGCGCAGTACGGAAACGCATTGTCGGGTGTATTTGACCTCACGCTGCGCAAAGGCAACAATGAAAAGCGCGAGTATGTAGCGCAGACGGGATTAAATGGTTTTGAATTTGGAATCGAAGGTCCATTGGGCAATCAAAAATCCGTGTCTTATCTGCTCAACGGCCGATATTCCACGCTTGCAGCATTCCAGGAACTTGGGTTGACGTTCGGAACCGGCAGTGCCACGCCGTCCTATTTCGATGTAAACTATCACTTCTCGGTACCAATGGGCAAAAAGAGCGAAGTGTCCCTATTCGGAATCTGGGGTCGAAGCAGTATTGCCCTTCTCGGAAGTGACTACGACACCACATCTGCACAAACCTACGGCTCCCCCAATTCCAATGACTACCCCAGATACTACACGAACATCTCTGGCTTCACGTTCAATCACCGACTTAACGAGAAAACTTTCCTGATGGCATCATTAGGGTATAGCCGCACCGACGAAACCTATCACCAGGACTCAATCAGCGCCGGGACTCCAACGATCACCACACGCAGCGCGGAATCGGCGTTCGTCACCAACAGGTACTCTGTCGTCGCCAGGGTGAGTCACAAGTTCAACGCCAAGCACAGCGTCACAGCAGGAATCACGGAAGACATCATCGACTATTCCCTTTTTTGGAAACGAATACACGGCGGTGAACGCGACGAACTGAGAATGGACCAAAAGGGGCAGCATTACCTGATGCAGGGTTACGTGCAATGGAGGTACAGGATGTCCGGTAGGTTCACAGCAACACCGGGACTTCACTTCCAGAGTCTGAATCCTGCTTCCAGTCATAGCATAGAACCACGGATCGGTTTAAGCTACCAGGCGGGCGACAAGCATGTGCTGGCGATGGGATATGGACTCCACAGCCAGATGCAGAACGTTACGACCTACGCTGTAGTTACGCCCACTGACGACGGCGTCGTGTACACGAACAAAGATCTCGGGTTCACAAAGAGTCAGCACTACGTGATATCTCACGACTGGCATCTGACGGACGACCTTCACGTAAAGACAGAGTTATATTACCAGGATTTGTTCGACATTCCTGTCACGCGTCATCCCAGCTCTTACGCCGCTATTAACATCAACGCCGGATTTGAATTTATCCCCAGCTATGAAGACAGCCTCGTTAACGGCGGAACGGGAAGAAACTACGGCATCGAACTGACGCTGGAAAAATTTTTCAGCAAGGGATACTACTATCTCGTGACTGCCTCGCTGTTCGATTCAAAGTATCGCGGCAGTGACGGCATCCTGCGGAATACTTCCTACAATATGGGAAGAGTGATCAATGTTCTGGCGGGTAAGGAATTTTCTTTGGGAAGGGATCGGGTATTAGGTGTTAGCATCCGCACCACCTGGACGGGCGGCCGTTTCATCACCCCTATTGATTACGACGCGTCGTTGCAGGCGGGACAGGCGGTTTACCAGGAGGATAAGGCATTCTCGGAAAGACAAACGGACTACTTCCGGACCGACCTGAAGTTTACCTACCGTAAAGAATTCAACCGATCAACACTTGAACTCGCCCTTGACCTTCAAAATATCACGAACAAAGAAAACATCTTCAGTCAGGGGTGGGATAACCACAAAAACGAAGTCATCACCGCTTATCAGCAGGGATTTTTCCCGATACCTTTTGTGCGTTGGATATTCTAAGGATAGAAAAAGCGGGAAGGACCTATACCTTCCCGCCTTGTAGCCCCGGAGGGAATCGAACCCCCACCAAGAGAACCGGAATCTCTCGTTCTATCCATTAAACTACGGAGCCAGTTCCCGGATCGTTCGGGTAAAATGGGACCTGCAAAATTAGAATTATTTGGGATTTAAATGTTGTCCCAAAACAAAATTGATCGCCGTGCCGCAACCGCCATCTTACCGGATAGAACGCTACAACGGTAGCGATAAATTCCATTACCGTACCCTTCGGACACGCATGCAGAGTCGATGCATCTCCATCGCGTAGCCATCAGCAGACACCAGGTCTCCGGACGATCGACCGGTACCTTTACCCCGTCGAACCCTATCTAAAAGGAAAATTTTTCCCGTTTCGGAAAAAATTTTTTGTGCCTGACACCCATCGGGACAACCGGAGTCGGTGTGAAAAAATCCTACAAGCAAATGAGACCTTCACTACTCAGCCGGCAAGCCGAAGGAACATCGCGCGCAAACTTTATCGCAATGCATCATTGAATGATAACATTCGTTCGTTCACGCGCACTGCATGCGCCGCTTGCTCACTGATCGACAGCAAAAAATCCGCAAAAGCAGCAGAATTTTCAAGATTTTTTTACTCTTGCAACGCATCGGATCACATGATGATCTCCAAAAATTTTTCTTCACTCATGAATGTCGACGATCGATCGACGTCCCTTCATCATCAGCGGGCACAATACTTCAACACGATTGCGAATGTTACATACTTAAGCAAAAACATACATGCTATGTGTGTGATCTAAGGCGTGAGTGATGACCTCATGATGGTGGTTGAAGACCTAAACCGAGTTGCAAATTTTGGTATTTACGAAAGTATGTATTAATTTCAAACCACAATTGTAACTTTGTTTAACCAAAACTTTCAACGCTATGGCAAAGAAGAAAGCAGCGAAAAAGAAAGTAGCTAAGAAGAAAGCTACGAAGAAGAAAGCCGCTAAGAAGAAAGCCGCTAAGAAGAAAAAATAACGGCGCAAAGATCTTCAGATCTTTGAAGATGAAAACCGTCTCACGAATTGGGACGGTTTTTTAGTTTCTATACTTTCCCTCATCGCCGTTTTGCCACGCCACGCACCGCCGCAGCCGTACGTGGATCATCAGGCCACGCGTGCTTCGGATACCTTCGCCGCAATTCCTTTTTAACTTCCGCATAGCCTGTGTTCCAAAAGCTGGAGAGATCGCCAGTTACCTGTACCAAACGAAACCCGGGCGATAACAGATGCAGCAACACTCTCGTACGACCACCATTGATAGACGGCGTTTCAATCCAGCCAAATACCTCCTGCAGCCGAACCTCTAACACCGGAGGTTGCCCATCAATACTGTACTTCAACCTGAGTTCTGAACCACTCGGCACTTTGATACGGATAGGCGCCAGCGTGTCGAGCTTCTGCTGCTGATCCCAGGAGATGAGCGCATTGATCGCCGTATCCAGTCCAATACGTTGAAGGTCCTGCAGGCTGTTGACTTCATCGAGATACGGACCAAGCCACGTCTCCAGCGTCGCAAGGAGTTGATCGTCTGTCACGTCAGGCCATGTTTCGTCGTTATTCCATTTGCGGAGGCACATGACACGCGCCTGCCATTGTTCAAATGCATCCGACCAACCCATTACTTTTAACCCCCGTTCGCGAATCATGTTACAGATCACCTCCCGGCGCCGCTCAATGCTGATGCGACTGAGCTGACGCTGGTCGAGGATGAGAGAACCAACGCGCGTTTCCATAACAGCGATGATCCTTTCATGAGTGGCATCCCATCGAACGATCTCCTGGTCTACCGACATGGGGATGAGTTGCACAGGATCGATACCAGCGGCCAGAAATATTCTGCCTTCAGCTTCACCTGCATCGAGATGTACGGCTACAATCCAGGTTGCGCCTACCATCGTATCGCCAGCGGGAAGTCGTGCCATCCTCCCGTTGATCAGTTTATACAACGTGCCCTGGCGTTCAATCTGACGCGCGACGCGATCCGGATATGCATACAGTAGCAATGCTCCCACGTCATCGTGCGCTACCACTTCACTGTCCGGCGGAGCATTAAGAATCTTACGCCACTGGTTCACCAGTTTTTCAATGCGCTCCATAATGGCTTTTTAACCACATCCCCGACCCAA
>QGUY01000183.1 GCA_003242315.1 Bacteroidota bacterium | reverse complement strand
AATCTCCCGCCTTGGCGATTATTCCGTTGGGTCTGTTGCCATACCACCAGCCTGATCACGCCGCAGTAGCAGAGTCCGGCAGGGACTCGACCGACGATCTGGCGCTCTCTGGAACCACGCTTACCACGACATTTCCTTTTTTCCGGAAGGATTCAACATAGGCGTGGGCTTCCCTGATTTGCTCGAACGTGTATTGTCGGTCGATTACGGATTTAAGTTTTCCGGCTTCGATAAGGTCTCTTAGTTGGAACAAGTCGGTGGGACCTTCTTTGGGATTGGAGGTCACGGTTACAAACTTTCCGCCTGGTCTGAGTACCGCTTTGCAAGCTGATTTGGAAGTCTTTCCCACCGCATCCAGGACGACATCGAACTGCTTGCCTGATTTCGTGAAGTCCTCTTTAGTGTAATCGATAACAGACTCAGCGCCAAGCGATTTAACCAGTTCAATATTAGCAGTACTGCAAACGCCGGTCACGGCTGCGCCGTAGGCTTTGGCGATCTGGACGGCGAAGGTACCGACGCTACCGGAGGCGCCGTAGATCAGGATACTTTGGCCTCTTTTAAGGCCGGACATTTTTAGAAGTCGTAATGCAGTTAAGCCGCCGACCGGAACGGCTGCCGCTTCTTCAAAGCTCATCCGGGAAGGTTTGAGCGCAATCAGTCCGTTGACCGGCAGGCATCGATACTCAGCGTAAGCTCCAAACGAGAAGCCACATGACGCGAAGACCTCGTCGCCAGGCTTAAATCGCGTTACTTTTTTACCGACCTCTTCCACGACGCCAGCGAGTTCAAATCCCAGGATCTTTACGCGTTTGGGTTTGAGCAGTCCGTTATACAGTCTGACGAGAAACGGCTTCGCCTTCCGCATGCGCCAGTCGCCCGCAGTGACGGTCGTGGCATACACCTTTACTAATACTTCATTCTCTTTCGGTACCGGCTTCTCAATTTCTTTCAGTTCGAGGACGTCAGGGGAGCCGTAGCGGGAGTAGACGACTGCTTTCATTTACACTGTTTGCGCGAAAATAGTGGAGTATGGAAAATGCATTTAGTTCTGAAGGCAAGAGTTTTTGTTTTGGATTGCCATTCCAACCGTTTGAGGCAAATCCCGATCCGATGGTCACACGATGTCTTTACGCATTCGCTATTACCGCTGCGATCATATCCTCTGTCAGTTGCACGCCAGGCAATCAACCATATGACGAGCCCCTCCTTTACCCGGTTGCGCAATACGTGGATTCCCTAGGGGGTATTCAAGAGGCTCCATTGGATTTAAGATGGCTATTCAGGGTTTCGACAAAGTGGGGTTACATTGACACTGCGGGTAACCAAATTATTCCGCCCATTTTTGACTACGCATCATATTTTAGGGAAGGACGGGCAATGATAAGGAAAGACGGCCGATTTGGATTCATCGATGAAAGTGGGGGGGTCGTGATTGATCCTATCTATAGTCGCGCTACTCTTTTTTCCGAAGGTCTATCAGCCGTTACATACCCAGACTCATCAATAATCTTTATCGACAAAGACAATATCCCCAAGATTGGGCTACCTTTTGCGCGTGGTGCTTCAGCTTTTTCAGAGGGTCGCGCTGTATTTCAACATCTAAACCTAAAGTTTGGCGCTATTAATAGGCACGGTGAAGTCGTAGTACAGCCAAAATTCGATATGTTAGACAATTTCGCAGAAGGGGTCGCGAGATTCTGGATTGATAATGGTACGAAGACGGGGCTTCATGGCTTCATCGACGAATTGGGAATATTAAGATTGATCCTCAGCCAATTGAATTTTGGTCTTTTTCAAATGAAAGGGCTTTAGCGTTCGATAGAAATATAAACAAGTATGGTTATATTGATTCATCCGGTGAGTTAGTCATTCCGACGGACTTTGATTCCGCATTTAGTTTTTCAGACGACGGCCTGGCAAGGGTGTATAGATATGGCAAATGGGGGTATATTAGTAAAACTGGGGAGCTTAGGATCGAGCACAAATATGAACGCGCATTCGGATTCAACGACGGCATAGCGGTAGTGTCACTCGATGGAAAACTGTACGGAGCAATTAACATCAAAGGAGAGTGGGTTGTGCCGCCAGTATATAGCAAACTTGGCCGCTTTCGTGGTCCGTTGGCTGCAATCCAAGACCCCGAAACAGGCACTGTATCTTTTGTAAATCGGCGTGGAGATCCGATTACAAATGACGCCTTCGCAGGGTGCCTTGAGTTTCCCAATCCGTACCGACATTTTCCCAACACCTTTTACATCGAGACTGACAAGTTCGATGCGACCGACATAGTGTCCAGTGTAATATCAGTCGGTTCGATCGGGCTAGGAGTAAATGGTTTTGATTTCTATTCAACAACATATGCGGAAGTGAAGGAATCAATCAGGCGCAGTAGTGATGAACTTCCCGGATACTATGGGGAATTGGAGATTTTTAAGCAGTATTATAACATGCGTCCATTTGGAGACTTTACTTATGATGTTATTTACAACTTCTTAAATAGTGGTGGTGACAAAGGGATCATAACCGGACGGTTTGGTGGCTTTCGAGAGTACCCAAATGCCACACTCAACTCAGTCTTTATACAATTCCATGGACTCTTTCACCTTGAGGGACGTATTGCCGAACTTGAATTGGCAATGAAGACAAGTTTCTCAGACTACCTTGGCGCTTCCTTTCAACAAGTAGCAACGACAGCGCTTGGATCACTCAAGATTCCAATGCGCGCCTATGAGAGACAACCAGTGGCGGAAATTGCTGAAAATGGAGATTACAAGATTGCGCTAATTCGGAACTTTCAAGGCATAGGTGTATACATATCAAAGGGGGAATAATTAATCCATAGTGAATTGGCGTCCAGCCCCTCAATGGAGTTATATAATTTATATTATGTTAAATACCATTCTGACCACCCTGGGCTACCTCCTTCGCCAAAACTCCCAGCGCAACTAACCCACCACCTAAACTTTTGGTACGGTTGAAACCGAAAACTTTCTAAATTTTTCGCACAAAACCGGAAACTTTCTAAACTTATCGAACATTCTTTTCAACGTGAAGCCAAAGGTAGTCCTATACGAAAGCTTTGAGGAAAAGAAGTCAATCGCCGAAGAACCGGTAAGATTGACTGACCAGGAGGCATTTGCCCGTGTCCTGGATCTGTTGGACTTTAACGCCGCCCTGTCCGCCCAAAACGAAAACCCCGTTGTGCGTAACGATGACTTAGATAATATCCAATGGATCGAACTTAAGTGGCATGAGTAACGAACTCCGGGAGTCACTAAGAAAGCTTTGCGAGGCGCTCAACCAGAACAGCGTACAATGCATGCTCGTCGGCGGTGTGGCTGTAGGCTTTTACGGGTATGAACGGCAATCCATAGTGAAAGATCTTGGTCGCCCAGAACTTGTCCACGACATTGACTTCTGGTACAATCCCACTATCACCAACTTCACTAATCTTGTACAGGCCCTTAAGACGCTGGGTGTCGATACGGAATCTTTAAGTGATTACGTTTTCGATCCCAATAAAACCTTCTTGCGAATCCCCTTCGGAACGTTCCGGGCAGAATTTCTTCCTAGCATGCCGGGTCTCGAATCTTTTACTACTTGTTTTAAGAGAGCAAAAAGAATCAAATTCGACGGCAATGAATTAGTTATTATTGGCTACGACGACCTCATCGTTAATAAGAAAACTCTTGGCAGAGACGTTGACCGCCAAGATATTGAACAACTTCAAAAGCGGAATCCCCGCGGACCACAACCGTGACAAAGGTGCAGACGTGGTAAACACTACCTCCGAACTTGTATCACCATCTTCCCCCTATGCTCACCCCTTCCAAAAATCCTGAACGCCTCCGGCACTTCCTCAAGCCGATAGGGACCGCCAATGACTGGAACAACTTGTCCTGATTCAAACAACCGACTCATAAAATCCAAATCCTTGTTTGCCTTCAGCGCGACGATGAGTACTTTCTTGCTGGTAAAGAGCGAGATCAGCGGACCGCAGACGAATGCCTGGAGCAAGCGCGGTATAGAGCCCCCGACCGTCACATAACGTCCACCTTTGGCCAGCACACGTAAATAACGGAAGACGGAACGGTTCGTCTTGGTGTCCAGGATCAAATCATAGCGCTCCTCACCTGCCGTAAAATCTTCACGCCGGTAGTCAATGCCCCGTACAGCACCAAGCGCTCGAAGCATCTCAAGCTTCTCGGCGGTGTCAACAACCGTAACGCTCACGTCATACGACTTCAAAATCTGTAACGCAAATGTACCTACGCCGCCACCAGCACCATTAATCAGAATTTTGTCGCCAGACTTCACGCGACCCACATCAATCAATCCCTGCACGGCCAGCATTCCCGCCTGCGGAATAGCTGCCGCCTGCTCGAAGGTCATGCCTGGAGGTTTGAAGCCCAACGCATTCTCGTTGGCGCATACATACTCTGCGAATCCACCCCAAGTGCCGCTGAGGTCGCCATACACTTCATCGCCAACCTTGAATCGCGTCACCATCTTCCCTACTGCCTCTACCCTGCCCGCAATGTCAGATCCGAGTATCCTGCGCTTTGGCTTTGAAATACCGTTGAGCAAGCGATTGACAAAATCTCCTTTCATTAATCCCCAGTCCCAATCGTTAACCGACACGGCATGAACGGCAACCAATACTTCACGATCACCGGGTACCGGCTTTTCCACCTCTTTCAAATGCAGCTGTTCGGGACCGCCGTAGTTGTTAAGCTCAATGGCCTTCATTAAGAAAAATTGAAAAGATGGAGAGCTGAAGAGTTGAAGAGAGGTCGGACAGTTTGCTTCATCTAGTATTCCTTTGGAACTCATTATCGATCATACCCGCCTCGAACAACTGGGCTCACACCTGGCGTTCGTGTATTCCGTTTCACGATCAACTGTTCACTCCGGGTCAGCCAATGCTCATTTCATCGACAGTCTTCACAGCATGCACGTTATCCTACTCCAGAATCCTGCGCAAATAATTAACCTGGCCAGTGTGATAGTTCAACCTCTGCCCGTTCTCTTCTAGCACGCTTCTCAGCTTCTCATACGGCACGTCCTGCACAGGTACATTGTGGTCGATTGCCAGTGAAGCGGCGATGGCGGCGCTCTGACCTAAGACCATGAACACCGGTTCCATGCGGATTGAGCCAAAGGCAATATGACTCGCAGACAGACATACGGGCACAAAAAGATTTGATGCCTCGGCTTTCTTTGGAATAATAGCGCGATACGATATCGGATACGGAGGGAATCCGCCAACCTCAACATTGCCTTCGTTTTTCACCTGCCCATCCACTACGATGCGCTGGCAATTGTGGGAGTCCATCGTGTACGCTGCGAGTCCGACCGGATCGTCAACAACTTCCTCTCCCACGCAATTAGCCTGCGTCATCACATACTCACCAATCATCCGTCGTGCTTCGCGAACATAGAGCTGCGGCGACCAGTTGTCGGTGTCTACATATTCATCTTTGGGATATCCCCACCTTTTCACCTCATCCTGCAATTCTCTGGGCACACGAGGGTCGGTCGTGTAAAAATACAGCAGCCCACGGGTGTAATCGCGATGCGCTTTTACAATGGCTTCCCTTTCCGCGTAACTGGCTTCTGCATAATGATGACTGTAACCGATCATGTCCGTTGAAAATCCACCGCGGTTGTTGATGTCGGTTTTATCGTTCGGCATCAGACTCCAGATGAAATAGTCGTTGATGTCGCGCTTGTCCGGCTGCGCTCCGAACAATCGAACGAGCAACTCATAGCGACTTGAGTCGTAGTCTTCCGGTCGCGTAATGGGCACCTGGTTGTCCGGATCGTCTGTAAGGCAGATGCGAAAGTTGTATGCCTGCACAAGTTTATTGCCACTTCCGCGCTGCGCAAGCTGCGCATTGCTGATGCCCCATAAAAGTCCGCTACTCGGGTCGCTGGGTATCCTATACGGATCTACACCATCAGGGAATTGGTGGCCTTCAAGCAACTGGACACCATTGTACGTTTCGCCATAGACGCTGTTCGCTTCGCGGCCCACAAAATAACTGACGCCGGCGGCCGCCATGAGGTCGCCCTCGTATGTTGCGTCAATAAAAATCTTTCCCGAGTACACCGCTCCGCTTTCCATCGCAATGCTGACGATCTTGTTGCCATCCTTCGTAACGCCGCTTTCGCGATTGAGGCGTTGACCGCGCACGACTTCAATACCCGCCTCGCGGATCATATCGTCATACACTTTTAGTGCGGCAGATGGTTCAAATGTCCACATCGCATCCTCACCTGCTTCCGTCCGTGTTTGTCCCCCGTCGCGATACTCTTCACGACGCTGCCATTTCCAGTTGGCCGGATCGTCATAGTGTTTCCGGATATTCTGATAGAACTCACGTGCAATGCCGCCAATGGCCGACTTGTTTCCGATGTCGGTTTGACCAAGCCCTCCCGTTGTGAGCCCCCCAAGACGTTGTGATGGTTCAATGAGAACAACAGATTTCCTCATGCGCGAGCACTGTATAGCTGCAGCAATACCTCCGGAAGTGCCTCCGTATACCACAACATCGTAGTCGGGCTTTGTAGAGGAAGTCTTTGTCGAACATCCGGCGAGTACGACTAAGGAGAGGAAGACAATCGAACGGATCATGGCTTTGGTTTGGTGCGATTAAAGGTAAGGCAAGCCATGATTTTCTACAAGGTTGAATGTTTTGCCCCCTTGCACCCTACTATTTCGCTAATGCATCGGTTGGAATAGTCACTTCGTAGATACCCCCCTTATCGAGGCCGAGGTAAAGAATGTCTTTACGAGATGCGGCATCATTGATGATCACCATATCCCAGATGCCGCCGTACGGTTCGCTTGCGTAACCTTCGTCCTTAAAAGTTTGACCGCCGTCGGTAGTGATGTGAAGTACGAGCGGCTGGGGGTCGGCCGTCTTGAGCCATCCACCAACGTAGAAGGTGTTCGCATTGGATTTGCTGGTACAAATCCCGAAGAAGAACTTGTGCTGTTCGCTGTCGATGAGTGTATTCCAGGTTGTACCACCATCCTCGGTTTCGACCAGCGCGCCTTCAAAACCGACAAGTACGTGGTTGGGGCCTTTTTCACCGAACGTGATTTCTTTAACTGTTGATGGGTTATCGGCGAGGTCGTCCCACAAATCCCAGACAGTCTCATTGTCCGAACGGAGGAGGTATCCATTTTCAATCGCACCCTGTCCCCCTGCCCAGATCTCATTGTCGCCGTTGGGATTGACGGTCACGACGGAAACACCGGTAGCAACCGCTCCCCATGAACCCCAAATGGGTTCCCATGTCTGACCGGCGTCTTCGGATTTTGCTATGACGCCGAGTCCGGCGGCATACCAGATGTCCGGATTATCAGGACGTATCGCAAAGTCGAGTACCGGTTCCGGTGCATTCCCTCCAAATTGCGGAGCAGGACTCCAGGTGTCACCGGCATCCTCAGTGATGTAAAATGCCGGCGCCTTATTGCCCAGCTTGTCGTACAGCGAGGCAATCAAATGTTTATCGTCAATCACCTCGACGGCCTGAACATTTTTTGCATCAAAGCCTAGCAGCTTGAATGAACCCGCAGCCGCACCGACCTTGTATTTATACAAGCCTGAGTTCGTGGCGATGTACAGGTTGTTATTGTGAAGCTGCATCTGATTCACGGTCTTTCCGTCTAGTCCCAGCGCCTTCCATTCAATTTTGACAGGATTCTTCGCGCCATCATCGTCATCGCATCCCGCCAGTATCAGAAGAGATAAAAGCAGAAATAAAATCAATTTCAGATTCATAGAACTGTTTGAACTTTTCCTTGCCGTATTGGACACAAGGAAGGCTGTAACGGTTGAAACAGCTATTGAGAAAAAACAACCAGTCGGCGCGTAAATGTACTCTACGGTTTGATCGTTTGCTGTTAGGTTTCAGGTGTCTGCCAATGAATTGCGGCTAAATGATAAGAGCCGACCCCGGAAGCGCAATGACGTCCTCCGACGGTCGACTCTTACTCGAGCTCCTAAACAACATCCCCGGCCCCACAAACCGGCCCACTTTTCATAATACCTCCATCTATTTGATAAA
>QGUY01000477.1 GCA_003242315.1 Bacteroidota bacterium | reverse complement strand
TCCGAATGCGCTTAGTAAAAGATACATTTGGACAAGATGAGAGCAACACCACAACCGGACAGAATAGCGCCTTTCGCAAATCGTGAGGAAGCTGCATTGCTGTTGGTGCGTGAACTTGAAGCGTACCGGGGCACTGATGCAATAGTACTGACCGTTCCGCCGGATGTAACTATCGGCAATGTAGTTGCCGAACATCTCGGCTTGGACTCCAACCCTATGCCCTGCCTTGAAATACGCCACCCGGCCAACCGCAACCAGAGCATCGGATCGGTTTGTCTGAAGAATGTGGTCTTGCACGATGAAGAACGCGATATTCCCCAGGAATATCTTCAATATACCATAGCGCGACTCCGCGCCAAGATACGACGCGACCTCAAAGAAGGAGGCATAGATCCCGTGCAGGAAGGCTATCGTGGCAAAACACTCATCGTCGTTAGCGACTGGATGAAGACTGCCGACCGCATTCTCGCGTGCCTCAGCCACATCCGTAAGGAAAGTCCTGCGCGCATTGTGGTGGCTACGGCGGTTATTTCGAATCAGGCGATCATTGAACTTCGCGCGCTCGCCGACGAACTGATATATCTCGTTGAAGGCGACGAAGTCAGTCTTCCAGAATACTACTTCGGTACACAACAGGACGATCGCCCGGCACAAACACGAGGCCATCAGGGAAATATATCAATCAAACCGGTTCACCATTACGCGTAAATCCATCCCATGACAATACTAGTTCCTACCGATTTCTCGCCGCTGTCAAGGATAGCGGTTTTCTATGCAGCCGGACTTGCCCGTCCCCTCAACGCTAACCTCGTCATTGCCGCGGTAGTGAATGTGAACCCGAGTACGGAAACGCTTCTTCGTTCCAAACGCCTGGAACAGGAACTACTTGCTTCCGTACAGGAGGAAGGAGACAAGTTGATTGCAGAAATTCGCGAGAAGACCGCCGGACCGCTTGACGTATCCTTCGAAACTGCAACGGGATTCCCTCTGGACGAGCAGGTTGAACTGCTGGTAAAGCGCGTCGGTGCCGATCTAATTGTGATGGGCAGCCGCGGCGCCTCCGGATTGCGACGATTGCTGATCGGCAGCAATGCCGTCACCGTCATGAACAATAGCTCCATTCCCGTGATGATTATCCCGGAAGGAGTTAAGTACAGGAAGCCAGAGCACATCGTATATGCTACAGACCTATTCAGCTATCGCGATGAAACAAACACAGTAGTAGCATTTGCGAAATTGTTCGACGCCCACGTGCACCTTCTGCACGTATTGCCGTTGCATCGGAAAGACGACCGCGACACGAAGGCAATCGAGGCCGATCTGAAAAAGCTCACGGGTTACGACAAAATATCATTTGAGGTCACACACCATGACGACGTAGCTACTGGTGTAGACCAATACGTCACGCAGCATGGTGCTGATATCCTTGCAATGTTCACGCACCATCTCGACTTCTACGAAAAACTGTTGGGCCGCAGCGTGACACGCCGGCTGGCCTTCCACGGGAGCGTACCGCTTCTCAGTTTTAACAAGACGACGATGTCGTAATCGTGCCCTATGACTCAAGTCATAAGAGGGTGCGATCGCGACTTTTAGATTTGATCAGGCAAACACCATCACCATGAATACCCAGCATCGGCCACTGACCCTGACGGAGGCGTCTGTAGCCGACGTCGCCCTTCAATATCCGCATGCAGTTGAGGTACTTGACCGGTACAACCTCGACTATTGCTGCAATGGAAGTGTTCCCTTCACCGAGGCTTGCGCCCAGCGCAACATTATCGCGGAAAATGTCTGGGACGAGATTGTCAGCTGGCCGACTGTCCCGCCACACACAATTGACTTTTCGTCCTGGTCGCCCATTCAACTCCTGGATTTCATCCGCCAGCACCATCATTCATACGTGCGAAAGAACATTCCTCAGATACAAGGTCTGCTGGATACGATCTGCTCGGTGCATGGTGATGGCAATATCACGGTGTTGGCCATTCGCGACGACTTCGAAGATCTCGTCGACGATCTGACCGACCACATTCGTCGTGAAGAAGAGGAATTTTTTCCGGCGGTGCGGAGTTTTGTTGAGAGCAGAAACCGTACAAAGCAGGAAGCCGAGGCAATTGAAAGCATGATGGAATCACTGGAACGCGAACATCGCGCAG
>QGUY01000182.1 GCA_003242315.1 Bacteroidota bacterium | reverse complement strand
CGGAAATCGCGAGCAAGTACCTAAAGAAGGGTCAGGAAATTGCCATCCAGGGAAAACTCGTGCACCGTGCGTATCAGACCAACGGAGGGGAGAAGCGGTACATAACCGAGATCAACGCTAACGATATGGTTATGCTTGGCAGTCGCCGCTAAAATTCCAACCAGAAGCCCAGCGGTCTGGTGGCTCACGACGCATTCCGGTGGCCTTTCCCGCGTATTCGGTGGCAATCCCGCCACCCGGGCCGGGCGTGGCCGCCGGTTAAAAGAAAATGACCGGCCCGTCCATCAAAATTGAAATTCCGGGCGTTACGTGTTTGGAACTAAGCGTTAACTTTGAGTCGCAGATGAGTTTCCTGTATCCCTCATTCTTGTGGGCGCTGTCCGCCCTCGCAATCCCGATTCTGATCCACCTCTTCAATTTCCGAAGAACCACGCGCGTATTTTTCTCCAATACACGCGCCCTCAGGCAGGTACGAGAGGTCACCACCGCCCGGAGGAAACTCAAACACTACCTGGTACTGCTGTGCCGACTCCTATTCATCGCCTTCCTGGTAATCGCATTCGCGCAACCGGTGATACCCGCGCGCGAAGATGCGGGCGGAAGCCATCGCGATATCACGATCTATCTCGACAATTCTTTCAGCATGTCCGCCCAGATGGAAGGCAGGGCACGCGCGCTGGATGCAGCCGTGACGTTCGCTACGGAAATCATCGACCTGTTTCCGCCGGACACGCGCTACCGACTTCTCACCAACGACTTCGCACCCTCGTCGAACACGCGAAAAACGGGTGAGGAAGTTGCCGACCTGCTCACGCAGGTGCGACTGTCGCCCGTGACGCGGTCTGCAGCAGAGATCATAAACCGCATCCGACTTTCAGACCCCAGTCGCAACGAGGAAGTGTTCTGGATATCGGATTTTCAACAGTCGACCTTCGGCTCACCTCCGGTTCCGGATTCCACCATCCGCTGGCACCTGGTCCCGGTTGTCCCGACAGTCAATAGCAATGTATTCATCGACACTGCCTACCTCGACAACCCGTTCGCGATAGGACAGGAACGAAACTCGCTCACCGTACGGATGCGCAATGACGGCAACCGTGAGCGCGAACAACTCAATGTCAAGCTTACCATCAATGGCATTCAGGCAGCGACAACAGCCGTAACCATCCCGCCCGGCGCGATGCGCGATGTTTCGTTTGACCTCGCGACGGGACTGGCCGGACTGAACCGCGCACAAGTGAGCTTCAACGACATACCGGTCAGCTTCGACAACGAATTCTACCTGGCGCTCAACTACAATGAACGCATCAACGTCCTGGAAATCAAACCCGACAACCGCACAACACCTATTCGTCAGGTTTTTGGAAACAACCAGGTGTTCAACTACAACGGCTTCCCCGCAGGCAACTTTAACTATAGTCTTCTCGATCAGGCCGACATTGTTGTACTTAATGGTGTTGATCCGGACCCTGCGCTTGCACAGGCACTGCGGGCATTCATCGACGGTTACGGCACCTTGCTGTTCATTCCGCGTGCTGACGGGAACGCGGAATCATACCGGAATTTACTGGGTGTGTCAGTTACGCTGCGGGATCAGGCGCCTATGCAGGAACTGGACCCTCCGGACTTCGACAACCCATTCTTTGAAAATGTCTTCGAGGAGCGGACGCCATCCATCGCAATGCCACGCGCGGCACGATTGCTCGAATGGGGCGACGACCGGTCCGCCATCCTCCGGTTCCGAAACGGCGCGCCTTTCCTTTCCTCATTCCAGCAGGGGGGAAGGGTTTTTGTCCTTGCAAGTCCGCTAAACGACACGTACACCGACTTCAGCAGGAATGCGCTCTTCGTTCCTGTCATGTATCGCATGGCCTCAACTGCAAAGCGGTCCGCCGCGAAGCCATACTACACATTGAACGAAAGTCTGGTCACACTAAAGGCAGACTCACTGGCGGGTGAAGAACCGATACGATTAAAAGGTGAGCAGGAGGTCATCCCCGCCCAGCGAATCATCGGCGACCGTGTACTTCTCGACATCCCCAGGCATTCAATAACACAGGGGTTTTACTACGTGACCTCAGGCAGCGATACACTGGACCTTCTTGCCTTTAATCCCGACCGCGATGAATCGCGAATGGCTACATATGATGTGCAGGAGGTAATGCGCCTGATGGGCGGTGACCAAGTCTCCGTTTTCGAAGCGAGAACACCGGAGGCTTTCAGCAAAGAAATAAAAGACAGATATTTGGGCAAAACGCTTTGGAAGTATGCCGTTATGCTGGCACTTGCGTTTCTTCTGGCCGAGATCCTTTTGATACGATTTATGAAATGAGCGTCGGCAGAGAACAGGGTGCTGTCAGGACAAGTTCAAAACGAAAACTAACCTAATATCCGGAATGAAAATCCTGATCGAGGGAGCTGAGATTGTCGACGCGGAATCACCACATAACGGAAAAGAAAAAAACGTTCTGATCCATAACGGCAAGATTGCTTCCATTGGTGATAAGAATGCGTCCTCCGATAAGGTCATTCATGCACGTGGCATGAAACTCACGCCCGGATGGTTCGACCTTGGAACCTTCGCCGGCGATCCCGGACTGGAATATCAGGAGGATCTCGACTCCGTTACCGAAGCGGCCGCTGCCGGCGGATTTACCGGAATTGCATTGCTGCCCAATACTGTTCCGGCGCTTCAGACCAAGAACGAGATTTCCTATATCACGCGGCACAATGGAACGCGACTCGTCACATTGTACCCGCTTGCTGCGGTCACGCGCGACTGCAAGGGTGAGGAACTGACGGAAATGATCGATTTGCGTCATGCAGGCGCAATAGCATTCACCGACGGCCTGAAGCCATTGTGGCATACCGATATTTTGCTGAAGGCGCTGCAGTACCTGCAGAAGTTTGACGGACTGCTCATCGACTTGCCTCAGGATATTTGGCTCAACACTTTCGGCCAAATGCATGAAGGCGTTCAAAGTACCATGCTCGGGTTAAAGGGATTACCCCGTGTTGCCGAAGAGGTAGCCGTAAGCAGAAACCTCCAGATCCTTGGGTATGCCGGAGGTAGACTACATCTCGCACGTCTGTCAACCGCCAGGTCGGTAGACCTCATTCGCGCTGCGAAAAAGAAACTCAGGATTTCGTGTGATATCACCTCATATCAGGCGTTGCTTGACGACCGGAGCGTGTCGGGCTTTGATACGAACTATAAAGTAATGCCGCCCCTCCGCGAAAAGCCAGATCAGGAGGCACTCATCAAAGGGCTGAAGGATGGGACGATCGATGTGATCTGCAGCGGACACTTGCCTCAGGACGAGGAAAGCAAGAAGACGGAGTTTGATCAGGCAGCATTTGGCATGATTAACCTTCAGACCTTCGCAGCAAACATTACCGCGCTGACACGATGGGTTGACCTGTCCGTTCTTGTTGAAAAAATTGCTGTCAACCCCCGTCGGCTGCTCAACCTTGAAGTGCCCGTCATACGTGAAGGAGAACCCGCGGAAGTGACGTTGCTTGACCCCGCCGCGGAATGGACACTCGACGAATCCACCAGCAAATCGAAATCAAAGAATTCGCCGTGGTGGGGACAAAAGATCAAGGGAAGAGTCGCCGCCGTGTTCAACAACAACAAGGCGTGGATCGCTCCGGGAGTACGATGAAGTCCTTAAGACCGCTACTTTCTGTTTGTGTTCGTTACGGCCTCATTGCCGGCGGCCTGATGGTCGCATTCTTCGTTATCACCTATTACGCCGGGCATCATCCGCTCATGATTGCGCCTTATCTCGACTTCCGCATCGTGCTGTTGGGAATGTTTGTGTTCTTTGCCTTGCGCGAATTCCGTGACCGATTTAACTACGGCACACTGCATTTCTATCAGGGCATGATGGGCAGCTATGTCGTCGTGCTTGTTGCATGCTCCCTGGGCTCGGCGGGCTTGCTCATCTTTGCTGCATTGGAGAGTGATTTTGTGCCGGATTACATCACAGAAATGACGGCCTACCTGCAGACATTCTCCGAAGAAGACATAGAAGCGATCGGTAAAGAGATTTTTGAGCGTAATCTTTCGCTGTTGCCTGCGACTCATAGCAGGATGCTAGCGATATCCTACCTTGGCCAGGGATTATTGATTGGGATGTTTGTTAGTATCATCGTATCAGTTATTTTGAGAAAACAACCCAAAACCCCTTAATTATGGAAAATGATGTCCATGGAAAGGCCGTTACTACCCGCGGAGTCGGGATCAAGTACGGACTCTATTCGGCCGGATTTGGCATATTCTTCTTTCTTGTGCGTGCCTTATTGGGCCACAACCCCTTCGATAACGCATGGTGGGCAGGATTGATAAGCCTGGCTGCCAGCGTAACATTCATTGTCCTGGCACATAACGAATTCAAGCAGTCCGGTGACGGCTTTATGAGCTATGGGCAGGGCGTTGGAATCGGGTTTTGGATGGCCCTGATCGGGGTGCTTGTCGCGCTGCTCGTCCAATGGGCCTATACCTCCTTTGTTGATCCGGCCGTCATGGATCAATTCTATGAAGCACAGCGAATTCAGATGGAGGACCAGGGGGTGCCTGACAGTCAGATCGATATGATACAGGAGAACACCAGGCGCTTTTTCTGGGTATTCGGTTTCTTTGTTGCCATGTTCATTAGTGTTCTCATTGCCGTAATCGTGAGTATCTTTACGCAAAAGAGAAATCCGCAACCTGCTTTCTAGAAACTGATGAACCCGGAGCTGTCCGTTGTCATTCCGGTATACGATGAGGAGGAGTCATTACCCGAACTAACGCAATGGATCAGGCGCGTATTGGACGATCATGACTTCACTTTTGAGGTGATAATGATTGATGACGGCAGCTCAGATAGTTCCTGGGAACAGATCGTAAAAATCAGCAACGAAGACCGACGGTTTAAAGGACTTCGACTGAATCGAAATTTTGGAAAGTCGGCCGCGCTCCAAACGGGCTTTCGCGCAACTTCCGGGAAAGTCGTGATTACGATGGATGCCGACCTGCAGGACAGCCCTGATGAAATTCCTGCACTGTACAACATGATCGTTAACGATGGGTATCAGCTGGTCTCCGGATGGAAAAAGGTAAGGCGCGATCCCTTGTCCAAGACGATACCCTCGCGGCTTTTTAACTACGTCACGCGACAGCTGTCGGGCATTAAGTTGCACGACTTCAACTGTGGCCTAAAGGCCTATGCCGGCACAGTAGTGAAAAACATCACCGTGTACGGCGAGATGCACCGGTATATCCCGCTGATCGCCAAGTGGGCGGGCTATACCCGCATCGGAGAGAAGGTGGTGGAACACCGGCCGAGAAAATACGGGAGAACCAAGTATGGCTTTCGCCGGCTCATCACTGGTTTTCTTGACTTGGCTTCAGTGCTGTTCGTAGGCCGTTTTCGCCAAAAACCGATGCACTTTTTCGGCACCATTGGGTCGGTGTCGTTTCTTATCGGATTCATCTTTACGGTGAAACTGTTCGGCGAAAAAATGTATTCGCTGTTTGTATCGGGTGTTCCTGTAAAGCGAGCCATTACTGAACAACCTCTTTTTTATCTCGCACTCGTCGCGCTGATCATCGGCTCACAGCTGTTTCTCACGGGATTTCTGGCCGAGCTCCTGTCGCAGCAGGCAGTGTCAAAAAAGGATTACCTTATCTCAGAAAAAATCGGTTTTGCCGACGAGCAATTCATTACCACTGTGCCTGCGCCAACCCGCAGTGTGCGCTGAACTGAGTAGTGAATGAAGACACCCACGTACTCTGTTATCGTCCCGGTTTACAATCGTCCCGGTGAAGTGGAGGAGCTGCTGCTTAGCCTTACACGGCAACGGCAACATAACTTCGAAGTGTTGATTGTCGACGACGGTTCCGCGCAACGCTCGGACTCCGTGGTGGACAAGTTCCGCGGTAAACTCGATATCCAGTACTTCTTCAAACAAAATTCAGGCCCCGGACCAACACGCAACTACGGAGCAGGACACGCACGCGGGACCTACCTCGTGTTTTTCGATTCTGACTGCATTCTTCCAGAACACTACTTTGAAGCGGTGGAGGATGCACTGGCAAAGGAAAAGCTGGATGCATGGGGTGGTCCGGATCGTCCCACCAGCGACTTCACCCTGCGGCAGCGCGCCATGGGCTATACAATGTCGTCGTTCCTCACAACGGGAGGGATACGCGGTGGAAAGCGCCACATGGGCTGGTTTCAGCCGCGCAGTTTTAACATGGGAATCTCACGCGCAGTATTTGAACAACTTGGAGGTTTTGCCTTCGATAGGCTGTCGGAAGATATCGAGCTCAGTATCCGACTAAAAAAGGCAGGGTTTAAATCAGGTCTCATCGCCGATGCTTACGTGTACCACAAGCGCCGAACCACATTCTCGCAATTTTATCGCCAGGTGTGGAACTTCGGCAAAGGCCGCGCGCTCGTCGGCCGACGCCATCCCGGTGAAGTAAAACTTACGCACTGGTTCCCGACGCTGTTCGTTGCTGCCGTGATTGCATTGCCCTTCATTTATCTGTTTGCTCCGCGTTTGGGAACAGCCCTAGCGGCAGGATTAGTGTTTTATCTGGCCGTAATATTTATTCATGCACTGATGACGAGCAAGAATGTTGTCGTTGCGTTTCTTTCAATCATCGCTGCCATTGTTCAACTGTGGGGATACGGAGTGGGGTTTGTTAAGCAGTGGATGAAGGGCCCTTCGACAAGCTCAGGGACCGCGTGATCGATAGTCGGTAATAAATGATCAAGGGATGCGTCGTCCACTTCCTACTGCCCACTGCGTATTACTGCCCACTGCGTACTGCCTACTGCTACTCAAGGGCAACCAACATCTGCACTGACGGTCTTCCGAAATCGGCAAACAACCTGGCGAGCAGTCGAGACTTTTCGCGAAGAATCTGGTCCTTTTGGAGCAGCTCGGTGACGACGGGCCGTTCGAAGTCGGTCATGATGAAGGCCATGAGTTCAGCGCGATCTTCTTCGTCACCGGTAAGTGAGTAACGATTGATGAAGCCGCG
The DNA here is from genome assembly GCA_003242315.1 of Bacteroidota bacterium. Taxonomy (GTDB): domain Bacteria; phylum Bacteroidota; class Bacteroidia; order Cytophagales; family Cyclobacteriaceae; genus ZC4RG29. Next base: position 1,056 of record QGUY01000182.1, on the reverse strand, counting down.
GTGTGGATTGACAGGTGAATAAAAGTCTGTACCGTGGGCAAGGTATTCAGCATATGCGTCCGCGCCGCCCGTGCCGTAGCAGAATCCATCGCCGTTGAGTGAGATCCATTCGTTCCAGTCGAACGTCATGTTTCGCCACATGGAATATTCGGTAAGGTGATGCAGTTCGTGATGCATTACGTGCGCGAGGTAGCGTTCTGAGCGGATGCGGAACGCACCGTTCACCGAAAGGTATAGTTGATTGCGATAGGGGTCCGGGATGGCGGCACGCGGTTGTTCGCAGTAGGCAAGGTCGCTGACCAAAACGAGCGTGTGAGCGTGCGACTGCCTGAGGTAGCCTTCCGGGTACTTGGAGAATTCACGTGCGACAAGCTCGAGGTATTTGAGGAGCTCGTCGTCCTCGGTTGGTGTTCGGTATGAAATCGCTCCCCAGGAATCGCGCACCGGCTGGTCGGTGATGATCGTGACGCCGAGCATTTCGCCGACTTCCCGAATGCGGCACTGGAGGTAATCCTCATCGGCATTGTCTGCTGGCCTGCCGCCCGTCAGGAACGGCAAAACGCCGAGGGTAAGGATAAAAATCAGAATTGACCGCGCCTTCATGCCTGCCCGTGAATTAGGATGAATTTAACCATTATCGGGGGGAAGGACAACTCCCCCCTAAAGGAGATGCTTCCTAACGTCGGCATCCCTTCAGGGTTACACCTTGTTACTTTCGTCGATCACTTCATGGGCCCGCCCTGAAGGGATGCGACGCAGGAGCATTTGCTTCAGGGGGTGGGTTATTTGGCGTACGCTACGCTTCTCATTTCCCGTATCACAGTCACCTTGATTTGCCCGGGATACTGCATGTCGCGTTCGATCTTTTGTGAGATGTCGAAGCTGAGTTGGCTCGCACGTTCGTCGCTGGCCTTTTCAGCATCCACGATGACGCGGAGTTCGCGGCCCGCCTGGATAGCGTAGCACTTTTCTACACCCTCGAAGCTGAGTCCCACTTCTTCGAGTTCGCGGAGGCGCTTGATGTATTGTTCCATCACTTCGCGGCGTGCTCCGGGC
>QGUY01000476.1 GCA_003242315.1 Bacteroidota bacterium | reverse complement strand
GTTCAGATACTGCTCAAAGAAGGTGAGAACTGCTTCATTACGTACGTAGAAATCGTACAGGCGATGCCACGTATTAAGGAAACGTTCCCTGCGGGTTGCACCTGATGATAACGCTTCGGTAGTAACTTGCTGTAAGCGTTCGCTGTTGTAGGCGTACAGCGCCTGGATGAGTTCGTCCTTTCCCTGAAAGTAGTGATAGATGGTTCCGGCTGCGACACCGGCAAGATCGGAGACGAGGCTCATGGTCGTTCCATGAAATCCCCGCTCCCGGATTAAAGCCATTGTGCTTTCTAGTATCAGACGCTTCTTCTCAGGTATACTTTCCACAAAAACAACTACGGTCTGATCTAAACGCTTTCGTTAGACTGAACGTTCATTCGGTCCGCAAAAATAATCACGCCGTGGAGACCGGCAAGGAATAAAACGAGAATGGTCGTCTGTAGGGTGCGTTACGCAATCGTTTTCATCGCACTTTGTATTCTTTTTTTCCGAACCTGGCGCCCAACTTCCAGGAGAACAAGACATATCACCCATGTCAAGAGTATTAGTCTCACTACGGGCCATTCCAGCGATGTTGTTTTGAATAAATCGTGAAGGACGGGCACATATATTATAAGGGCCTGTAGTCCGATGGTCAACAACACGATCCCCCACATCGCGGGATTTGAAAGCATTCCTTTCCCTATGAGCGGATGGTTGACGGATCGCACGGTAAGTGCGTTGCCGAGTTGCACAAGACACAGGATGGTGAATACGGCAGTTTGCTGAACGGCGATATCGTAGCCCTGTGCGGCAAGGCGATATTGCGTGTGCAGGGCAGCAGCTGCGAGGATGGCACCTGCGATAATAATATCGGAAGCCATACTACCTGCAAATAAATTCTCGCGCGGCGGCCGGGGCGGTCGTTTCATGATGTCTGGTTCCGCGGGTTCTGCTGTTAGCGCAATTCCAGGCAGGCCGTCGGTCACCAGGTTAATCCATAATATATGAATCGGCAATAAGGGAATAGGCATGCCAAAGATCGGCGCCACTGAAATAGTGAGGACTTCCGCCAGGTTGCACGAGAGCACATAGAGGATAAACTTCCGGATGTTTTCATAGATACGTCGACCTTCTTTGACAGCCTTTACAATCGTAGCAAAGTTGTCGTCAAGCAGAATCATGTCGGATGCCTCTTTGGAAACATCCGTTCCGGTTACGCCCATAGCCACCCCGATATCCGCTTGTTTGAGGGATGGGGCGTCATTTACGCCGTCGCCCGTCATGGCAACAAACTGGTTGTTTTGTTGCAGCGCCTTTACGATTTGCAATTTTTGTTCTGGTGAGACACGTGCATAGACGACCACATCTTTAACCTTTTGCACGAATTCATCCCAGGCGGTTGTTGCAAGGTCCTTCCCCGCCCGCGCTTCCATATTGTCATCGCCCATACCCAGGCGGCGTGCAATGGCCTTCGCGGTGAGCATCTGATCTCCCGTGATCATTACGGTTTTAATGCCTGCCGTTGAGCATTCTGCGATCGCTTCCGTGACGGCTTCGCGGGGTGGATCGATCATAGCAGCCATGCCAAGGAAGTCGAGATCACGCTCAAGTTCCGGCGTCAGGGTTTCAGGCTTTTCACGAAACGTTCGTGTGGCGAAAAACAAAACCCGCAAGCCTTCGGAGGCCCATTGGCGGTTTGTATTCAACCAGTTCTCCACCTGCCCGCTATGCCGGTCAGATAACGCCGACGCGATTGCTGCGGGTGCTCCCTTGACGAAGAGGATCCATTCTCCATTGTGTTGGTGCAATGTGCTCATCATCATGCGGTCGGAGTCGAAGGGCACCTTGCCTTTGAAAGGATACTGTCGTGCTGAGCCTTCGCGGGAAAGGCCTTTTGTTTGTGCATAGCTTACGAGGGCTTTCTCAGTAGAATCTCCAAGCATCTCACCGTCTTGCGAGAAGCGTACCTCGTTGTTCAGCATCATGGCGTGGAGCAATAATTCCTCCTTATCCGGTTGCGCATCGACCTTCTCAACGGTCATGACATTTTCTGTGAGGGTTCCCGTTTTGTCGGTGCAGATGTACGTGACCGATCCCAGGGTTTCCACGGCGGGAAGTCTTCTGATGAGTGCGTTTTGCTTTACCATGCTTCGCGCACCTTGCGCGAGGGCAATCTGTGG
>QGUY01000475.1 GCA_003242315.1 Bacteroidota bacterium | reverse complement strand
TAATATTTCGCTAACGGTCATAATGCCTGTCTTCAATGCCGCACCGTATGTCGGAGAGGCGATTGAAAGCATCCTGGGACAAACCTACGGCGACTTTGAACTCATAATTGCCGACGACGGATCGACAGACGGATCGAGAGAAGTCATTGAGAAGTATAATGACCCCCGGATCATTTTGAGCCACAATCTGAAAAATGTCGGAAAAACTGCGACCGTAAACAGGCTTTTTAAAATGGCCCGCGGTTCGTATGTAACCATTCACGATGCTGACGATGCATCTGAGCCAAGACGCTTTGAGGTTCAATTGGAAAAAATGAACATTGATGCGACACTGGTGTTCTGCGGATGCAACTTTACTGCAGTGAGTATTGATGGTAAGTTGAAAGGAACTAGCAATCTGATGGTACACAATTCCGATCTCAAGGAGGGGATGTTCCAGAGGCCGCAGTTTCATGGGCCGACAGTCGTATTCAGAAGGGAAGCTGCTGCGAAGCTTGATGAGATCTATCGTCCTTTTTTTAAAGATTACAATGAGGACTACGATTTTTTGTTCAGACTCATGGAATGGGGTGAGGTCACGAATTGCCCGGAGGTGCTCTACAAGTATAGAGTGACGCCGCTTTCATTGTCTAGAAAGCTTACCCCTCAGAAGCGCGTGTCGGTCAGACTTGTTCAGCATCGTGCCCGGTAGCGTCAGCAAAGTGGAACTGACGATCTGATGGCGGCTCGGAGTGACGAAGTCAATCGTAAGTTACAGGAACTCACTGAGCGATACCTTCGGGACAAGAGCCTCATCCTGCGCGAGCAGGCGGAGTTGGATGTATACTATGGCTTTTACCGAAATGGTCTGATGAGCGCACTCCGGGCGGTGAAGACTGCTCCAACTGTCGCGAGGAACTACCGATTGGTTCAGCATATATTGAGAAAGCGTTTGCTGGGCTTCTAACATATGTCGTTTAACGTGCTTCACATCGCAGGATGGTATCGGTCAAAGGCCGAACCCATGGCTGTTCCCTTCATCACTGAACATTTTGAGGCCCTCAATCGATTCGCAAATGGGTATCTCTTGCATGTGGAAGTGCAAATGCGTCCGGGTCGCTTCTTATCTTTTCAACATGAGCGGCTGTCCGGGAACGAAGAAAGCTTCGTTGTCCAAACGTCGATCAAGGTGTTCAGGATAGTTGAGTTAATCTCTCTCGCGCTCTTGCTGTATGCGATTTTCAAGCACGGCGTGAAACGCTATGACATTGTCAATTTTCACGTCGGCTACCCCAATCTGGTTTATCATGGCCTGTTAAAAAAGCTGATAAGGAAGCCCTTTCTCATCATCGAGCACTGGACCGCGTTTCACTATGAGTTCAACATGCCGAAGGGTACCAGGAAGTTGGACAGGATCCGGCACATATACAGGCAGCAATTCCCCTTGGTAGTGGTATCACGGAGGCTAGGCCTGGATATCGAAGGGTTTGCAGGGTGCAAGCAAAGGTTGAGAGTAATCCCCAATGTAGTCGACAGCTCGGTTTTTTATTTTGATCCGAACGTTCCCGTGTCGGAGAAAAGTTTCTTTATGGTTAACTATTGGAGGAAGATCAAGAACCCTTTTCCGGTGCTGGAAGCTTTTACCCGATATGTGGCCACTTGCCCTGAGGCGCAACTTCGTGTTGGAGGCTACGGACCTTTGTGGAACGATATGGTGAGGTATGTCGCGGAGAATGGACTTGAAAGTAACGTCAAATTGCTCGGAAGGCTTACGAAGAATGAAATAGCGGATGAATTGCGTGGGGCAACCGCCTTGGTTCATCATGCTGACTATGAGACGTTCTCGGTGGTATGTGCTGAGGCCATCTCGTGCGGATGCCCCGTCATCGTCAATTACCTGGAGGCTGTTGCAGAATTCATTGACGACTCAAACGGTGTCTTTGTAAAATCCGGCCAGTCGTTTCTGAACGCGTTGATTGAATTCGATCCGTCGTCATTTGACAGAGCGGAAATTGCCCGGACAGCAAATGCGAGATTTAGTCGAGAGGAAGTGGGTCGACAATTATTTGAATACAATTCCGAGATCTTGGCTGCAGCCAAGGAGGGGCACAAGCGTGAGATATGAAATTTTCGCTCAGCAATAAGACCATATTGCTTTTCGCCGGAACCTGTGCTGTGGAGCGC
>QGUY01000474.1 GCA_003242315.1 Bacteroidota bacterium | reverse complement strand
GAGTTCACTGAGTTACACAGAGGGGATTTTGTTCGTGCGACACCATGGCGCAGAAGCAAGGCGCGGCTTTGCGTGCGAAACGCCGGGTGTATAAGGGAGGGCACAGGCCTGCCTACCGGCAGGCAGGCGCTGACGCGCAGGGGGCAAATTTTCAAGTCCGAGCCCTTCAGTTATGTTTTAATCTTTCCAGCAGAATGTACCCTTTCTCTTCCGTCCCATCTGGAGTAGTATACGTAACAAGAGCGAAATACTTGGTTTTTCGGACTATGGTGAAGCTGGCGCCCGCTTTTGCAGTATCTTTCACATCTGACGCGATGTCTGGCCTGGTGTATATGTCGGCATCCTCAACTAAGATCGCCAGATTCGGATCGGTCGATTCTGTTTGCTGAGGTTGAAGCATGGCCTCAGTTTCGTCTGGTGACGTATTGGCCCAAACAAAGAGTGAGAACATCAACCAGAAAATGAAGGGCAGCTTAAAGCTGGGTTTCCCCATATGGAGGGCTACCATGGTCCTAAACTCCCGGTCCTTGTCCTGCCACTTTTTGACAGCAGCATCGATGCTTGCATATCCGGTAAACGAGGAAGACGTACTTGCGTAGTCAGGTTCACTTTGATCTGTGCCGAGCGTCAGATCATATTCCTTTCTTTTCTTTGGATCAGAAAGAATTCGATAAGCCTCGTTTATTTCCTGAAACAGGTCATGCGCCTCGGCCACTCCTGGATTCTTGTCAGGATGGTATCGAAGAGCAAGCTTCTTGTACGCTACCTTGATCTCATCCTGAGTGGCCCTTCTGTCAACGCCCAACAGTTTGTACAGATCGATGCTCATAAGTCTTCCCAACCTGTCACGACGTCATTCAAAACGGTCACCTTGAACTGGTACCTAAATCTTATTTGCCCTGCATATCGATAGGGACTGCCACCATAAAACCAACTTTCAGATCTTGTGCCATAAGCAACAGTCTCCTTTATTTCACCAGGTTCTCCCTTTATGTACCGTAGAAGTGATTTGGGCATATTAACCCAAATCACCTTTTCAGCGACACATTGAGCTTCCTGAGCTCCCAACACCCGTCCAACGGTTTCAATGAGTTCTTTCTCTGCATTCAGCCGCTCATCGAGACAACGCATTAGCGTTCTTTTCTTTTTCCTTTTAGCCCAGAAATACCATGCAACGATGAGTATTAGTGTTCCCCATATGAGTACGTGTCCGATTGGTGCCATTGTCGACTGAAGAAAGGAAGCGTCGTGACAACTAATTTATAAGGCGGTTATAGAATAAGCCACCCACTTTTCCGAAATGGGATAGATGGTTTCCGAAATAGGTGATCTGACCGGCGAAAAAATATCGGAACGGACGTCATGAGCGTGGTGGCGTGATTTTCGGTTGACCCTTTGAACCGGCTTTTCGGACAACGTCTTGGTAAGCACGCATGGCAAGAGCAAATTTCCCAGCGTTACGATAGGAACTGAACGCGTAAGCTTCGTTTAACCCTGTCTTACTGGACACTGTCATGTAGCCGTATTTGCATATCGGAATCTGACGACCATCGATATTCGCCCTGACCCGGAGGTGATCGCTCACCATCGCATCCTTAGGAACCGAATCTCTTTCGACAAAATTCCGTGCTGTAAACTCGAACGTGACTTCATCAATGCCCAGCAATCCAAATTTGCGTTGACTGTCAACGATCGCTACAAATGCCGGATAAATGTACAAATCACCGCCATTCGCATTTTCAAAATGCAGAGCGTCATACTGTGATCGAATAATATCGATGTTCCTGAATCCTAATTTTACCGGTCGTCGGGTAGTCATTGAAGTGACATCCCAAATCCTTTCGCAGGTCAGGAGGGCCCTGTAAGCATCGACGACGGTTACATATTTTTCATGGATACTTTTTTCAACACTCATATCAATATCGATAAGGCATCCCTCCAACTGATCCTGAATGTCTTGAAAGTGTGCTTTCCGGTCTTCACGATATTTGTTGAAGGCAGGAATGAGGAACCCGACCAGGAGGATTCTTGAAAGTGCCCACAGCACTTTCGAGTATGAGAGCCATCTCTTTGCGGTTTTCACTGCCGACTCAAGCTGGTTTCTGAGATCATAGCACTCTAGCAGCAGCTGCTTAAGTTCCCGGAGACTTTCGGTAGGGGTTG
>QGUY01000181.1 GCA_003242315.1 Bacteroidota bacterium | reverse complement strand
TCCGCAAATGACATCTTGAAAAACTATGCCCGTTCTTCTCAGGACATAATTGGGCTTCCTGGCGTGCATTTACTGTGGAATTTCCACAGCCCAAGGGGATAAGTCTCCTCATTGTGCATTGTTATCCACCCGAGTTGTCCGGAATATTTTCGTCTGCCCGACAAAGAAGTTGGATTCTATCGCATCCATTGGAAGACTCATCGAACGTCGGACACAAATTTTCGATTTACGTTGGTCTTCGCGCTTGGCATGAATATCACATGTAGTAAACGGGGCACGTTCTTTGACTTAACGTGTTCATAGTTAAATCTGAAAACCAAATGATATCTCTTATGAAAAAGTCAGCATCAAAGGCAGGAAACGGAGGGGCGAAATCCTCCGAAGACGATCACAACTCCAAACTTCAGAAACTCTTCACTGACGAGTTGAAGGACATTTACTGGGCGGAAAAAGCTTTGGTAAAGGCGATCCCCAAAATGATCAAGAAGGCCACATCTGAAGAACTTATCCAGGCTCTCGAGTCACACCTCGCAGAAACCGAAGAACACGTAAACCGCGTGGAAGAAGTTTTTGCAGAACTTGGACTTGAACCGCGTACGAAGAAGTGCGAGGCTATGGAGGGTTTGATCGCAGAAGCTGAAAGCGTGATGAAGGACGCAGAAGACGGTGTTATGCTCGATGCCGGCATTATAGCCTCCGCCCAAAAAGTAGAACACTATGAAATCGCCTCCTATGGAACACTACGCACCTTCGCGCAGACCCTGGGATTGAAAGGCGCAGTGGAATTATTGGAGCAAACGCTAACAGAAGAAAAAGCCGCAGACGAAAAACTCACCGAGGTCGCTGAGTCGTCGATCAATATGCAGGCCGCGAATGAGGAATAAGCAGCGCAGACCCTGGTCGGTATTCTTCGATCGGTAATCGGTCGTTGAGGATATTGAAAAAAGTGGAGGCTGTGGGGTATGGGAAAATGTGGGTGATGTAAATGCAGGAAATGTAAAGATTAGGTATTGAGGCATTGTAGAGCCTGTAGGGTGTAGCAGAGACTGTGAGGGTATAGTAGAGACGTAGGATGCTACGTCTCTACATTACTTTCACGTTGTTGCCCACTGCACCTATCCTCCGGCATAGCAGTAAGCAAACCCATGTTCATGCGCGCGGCCGATCGCCCAAACACCTGAGGGCACAACCTGAATACCGGGTAAGAGCCCGGCAACCCACTCCTTCTTTACATCTTCAGGATTCAGCCCGCGAGGTTGTGCAGCAAACTGGCTATACACGGTCAGCGCCATATCACAAATACAGAACATCGCACCGCGTTCCTGCAACCTTTTTATTCCGTCGATGCCCGGGAGAGGATAGTCTCCTTCCTTCGGTATATAAAACGGGTTGCGCAGAGCGGGGGCCTTGGTCGTATTGTCGTTGATGCCGAACATCTCGCCCAGCTTGTGTTTTTCCCATAGGGCATCCTGCATTCCAAAGGGAATGGCATTGTGCCGCATCACAACCATTGCCGTCATGTCGGAGTCCGGCGTACCACTGTTATTGTTGGTGACGTAAAAAACCCACGACCAAATAAACGGCCACCCGTTGTGTGGCTCAGGTGCATCGTATACAATCCGATGTGCTCCCTTAGCTTTTTTGAACCAGGCCTCAGCTTCATTAAGAGGTCCTGATGTAACCGTAGCCGTGGATACCAGGGGTGCAGAAAGGGTGGTTAGTCCGGCGGCAGTTCCTGCCACAATTTTGCCGAGGAATTCTCTCCTCGAGCTGTCCTTTGGGTTGTTCATGATGATAATAGTTAGTTAGACGATTTGGATTCTATGGTGAACACGACTACTGGACGCGCTTTCGCTCATCTTCGGATCCTGATCGGACATCAACCTCCTTAAGCTTCCTGTTGCCGAATGTGTAACTGTATGTGATCTTGAACAGACGGGTACCCCAATCGTATTGGGTATATGAATCAAAATTTATCTCGGGAACGTCAGTAATGAATCGCCATATCATTCCGTTGAACATGTCGCTGTATGTCATAGCGAGCGTACTCTTTCCCATCTGCTTCTTAACGCCAAAGTTGAGTTGCGTACGCGGTCTGAATGCGACAGGCCCATCGGCATGGTGGATTGATAAGTTCCTGATAGTTCGATGGAAAAATCAGAGGGCAGCAAATAGATGTTCGTCATCGTCACCTCAACGCGATTCATGTTGCGACGTACCGTTCTCCCCACATAATCAATCTCATACCAATGCCGGTACACTGAAGCATCGATCTGCGCCTCCCACCACGACCAGGGTCGCCAGGGCGTACTAACACTCACGCCGATTGCGCGGCTGATCGTCATATTATCGGAATGAATGACCAACGCTCCCTGTTCTTGATCGTAAAACGGTTGAAACTGTGCAATCTCGTCGCTGACGTTATTATATCGCACCGCAAGCCAGAGGTCTCCCCATTGAAGACTCGCTTCGACCGCATCGGTGACCGATGGACGAAGCGACAAGTTTCCTGATACAAACGTGGTGGGGCCGATATAGAACACAAATGGCGCCATGTCGTTGAAGGTGGGACGCGTGATGCGCCGGCTATAGGCAAGCTGAGCTTTGCTTGTTATGCCAAATGCACGCGTCACCGTGAGATTCGGAAACAGGTTTCCAAATTTGCGATCCACCAGTACTCCCTCGGAGGGACTTGTCAGGTAGCTGTCTGTATGCTCATAGCGAAGTCCACCGCGCATCTGCCAGCCCATCAGCAGTTCCCATTGGAAGGAACCGTAGCCAGCGAAAATGTTTTCATCAAGGGTTGCTGCATTCAAACCGGTATCATCTGAAAGAGGTTGCTCGACACGAACGGTATTGGTGAAGCGGGAAAGGGTAACCTTCCCTCCCGCTTCCATCGTAAATCCCGGTAATAGCATGTTAATGTAATCAAAGCTTGCAACACGAAAACTGATGGGTGTGACCTTCGACACCAGGATAATGTCTTCAGCACCGTCCTCCCTCGTTGTATTGTGATAAGAGGATGGATTATCGTTGTCGTAGCGCAGGTAGTCAAAGGAAAAACTGATATCCTGATTTTCTGTAAGGCTATGATGAATGCCCAGGCTGGCGGTACCACTTTGCCAAGTGTTTACTTCCCAAATGTTCATGTCAGTATTGACCTGATGATCGCCACCTTGGCTTTCCATTAATCATGACCTGTACCCCGGCACGACCATTCATACTCACCACGCCAGTTTGCCGGTTGACGATAATTCCAGGGCTTCGTTCGAGGATTGTGAGGGCACTCATACCGGTGGCTGCAACGCTGTTGGCGACGTTTACAACGGTGCGGTCGACCAGCTTTTCAACCCGTGGCTTCAGTGCGGTAACTTCCACCGCGCTGAGTTCGGAGACGTCCTCTTTGAGGTATAGGTCGCCCAAAAGTAGTTCTCCCTGACCGGCGTCGACGTTTATGAGGAAGTATTCTGGCCGATACCCGGTCATGGATACGTTAAGGAGAAACTGACCAGGCTTTACGGGCAATGTAAACGCCCCGTCTGCTCCAGTCATGGTCCCTGAAACCAGCGATGAATCCTGCACCTGCCGAAGCACTATATGAACAAAGGAGACGCCTTGACCATCGACGCCTTTGACAGTGCCCTGAATCGATGCCTACGCCCACGTCACCGCCGGCGTCAGTATGAGAATTGTCAGTAAAAGAATGAAAGAGGAAAAGAAGAATAATCGTAGTGATTGTTGCATGGTGATGTATCTAGTCGTTGGAGATCATCACCGATGAATCGGAAAAACAGGCGGATAAGTTTCGCGAGACCCTTTCGGAAATGTTGCAAAGGCTTTAAAGTTTGTTGTATCGGAGTAATTCCAGGCAATAACCACTTCGTCACCTACGTATTGGTAGATCTGCCCGCGATTATCGAGAATAGGATTTGTGATATCTGCAAAGAAATCCTTTAACAACATGTGATAGCGCTCGTCATCCAATCGTTCGGCGATTGTGGTCGAGCTGTTAATGTCGAGAAACATGAAGACGCGTTTCTCCTGTTTCGGAATCTGATATTTTCCACGGATGATGTTGATGAAGTTTCCCTGACCAAATTTGTTGTTGACCTGAAGCACGAGCTGTGTGAATGCCACGACAACGGACCACGTCATTATGTTTTTTATTCGTGTCGCATCAGAAAGGAATTGCCGGAGTGCTTCTTGTGTTACTGGATCAGACAGAGGTTTACCCGTGCGAAGCGGAACGAAAACAGCGGCAAGAATGAGAACGATGAAGCCGATCACGGCAGCATATCCCACGGCAACAGCCAGGATCGTCTGACCATATGGTTTATCGCGATACTTTACGTTGATGTAAAACACCATCATGCTTCCACCAAGCAGGGCTCCTATCAACGCCGAACCGGTGTTCATGGCAAGTGAAAACCAGAAAGAGTAACCTTCCGACGCACCCAGCGAATTTCCGGAGTGAACGACCAGGTGATCGTATACGGTCATGAGCACTCCGAACAGCATCCATGCTACCAGGATCATGAGTAGCTGGCCCAACCGTATTTGCGCTGTTCGTGTCATTACCAGTGGTTTCATCTTTCTTTAGTCGATTGACTTATCGGTCACGGTGCAAAGGTATCAGGAGTCGCAACGACTGATTGCGAAGATACAATCCACCCCAGACCATAATGCCAAGGTACACAGGAAAGAGGATGTGCGAGAACAACGGATTTCCCAGACGCACATGCGTGGCAATTGCACCGCCAAAATAACCCGTGAGAAGTATTGCGCCGAGTACCGATGTTGCCGGGACTGCATAAAGAATCGTACAAATGAGCGCCGTGACGCCAATACCCACAACGGTGCTTTCGGGGTAGCCAAGTTCAACGCTACCTTGAACGGCAATGTCCATCTTCAGTACTTTAATGATACTGTCAAACAGAAGAAACACGATCGCGAGTCCACTGAGAACATAACTACCCCAAGGTCGGCGCGTTTTGGCATTGGCTACAGTGTTCATAGAATTAGGTTTGTGGTGATTGATCATTTAGCGCCCTGCTGGTATTTTTTCTAAAATCCCGCGCAGGTTTTCAAGACTTGTTTCCATATCTCTGCCGAGCGCACCGCGAAACAATAGATGCAACGCATTAAGAGGATAAGGATTTCTTCCAGCCATCGACCAGCTGACTCGGGTACGACCCTGCGGGGTATCAGTAGTTGTCATGTTGACAGCGGCAATACCCTTGAAAGGTCGTTCAAATCGAACTTCGATTTCGATGCTCTCGTTTTCCCGAATTGCCATAATTTCCTGTTCACCCTTTCCTGCCTTGTCATCTCCTACCCACGCGTACACAAAACCGGGTGTGCCATCGGTTCCAAAAAAGGTCCGTTCCATATCCGGATCGGCCATCACCCACTTGCTGTACAATTCCTGATTCCTCAGGTGACGGATGAAATCAAAAACTTCTTCGCGTGGAGCATTGATATGTATCGCTCTGCGGATCACATAATCGCGACTGATAAATGCCGCCAGGATCAGAATAAGTGCCAGAAGAACCGCGACGATGGTGACGACAGTCAGTATAATGTCCATGGAAAGGTGCTTTTGTTGCTTTCAAAATTAAGACAGCAGAATCCCTTCTGCGGGTGGTGAACACGTCATTTACGGGGGTCATTGCGACAAGGCGAAAACAAAAAGTGATCAAAAAGTGATTAAAGTCGTAGGCCATTGCTCACGATTGTGCACCGATTCTGCGAGCGGGATCTGGCGTAACCTCATCGTCGAGCACCTGTGCGGAAAATCCGAATTGTTCGATTAATTGGATAACGCGCGCAGCGTCGACCTCACCGTAAGGACTGATCACGCGCAGGATGCGATCACAGTCATCCAAGTCAAAGCTTGCAGAGTATCCGGTGCACACGGAGCAGATTTCTTTAACCAATAATTCAGCATAACGTCGGTCGCACACATCCGTCTTGAATACTTCAACCATCGTGAATTTGATTTAGGTTCTCAATTAGCGGCTCCGAGTTTATTGTTACGAATATTATGGCTGGAAAGATTCCTGATATCGTCAACAAGTTCTGGAAGTCCTGCCGTGAAGAGATGTCCACGGTTTTCAAACACACGGCTCACAGCGTATGGTAGTTTGTCGGCGAACTCCACGAGATGGTTAAACGGGACAACGTTGTCATTGCGACTGTGATAGAGGTAGATATTAGGGATTTGCCGGAGTTTTGACTCAAAGTCCGGTCTCAAAAGGTATTCGTCAACTTCCCACCCTGGTGCGCCGAAGAAAGGCGGCGCGACCAGAAACAATCCGATGATGTTTTTTTCACATTCTTCTTCCGACAAAAACTTGAGCAAAACCGAGGCGCCCAGTGAATGGCCGATCAATATGACCTCATCGTCGAGCGCGGAGAGTTCGCGGTCGAGGGTAAGCTTCCACAGTTCATATTCAGGATTTTCGGGTTCAGGCATGCGGGGGTACAATATGACGTGGTCCGCCCGCAGTCCCCGGCGGAGGTACTTAACAAGATCGTCACTGCCTTCGTGAGGCCCTTGCGGGCCACCGCTGTGAATAAAGAGTACCGGTATTGCCATGGCTCTGCCCTCCATTGGTCGCGGAAGCGTCCTTCACACAATATTACCAGAGTATTTTGACCATCCGGGAGGGGTAAATACGGCAATTTGAGGGGTTGATCGCGACATCAGGGTTCGTTACTTTTGGTCGGGGTACATCCCCGATCGAGTTGGCTTTCAGGCAAATGCATTTAGACAGAACAAAATCGAGCATATGAAACACATTTCGATCCTCGTGCCGGAAGGCGCCCTTTTGGGAAACGTTGAAGGTCCACGCCAGCTGTTCAGTTGTGTGAATGATTTCCTCGCCAGCCAGTCCCGCGAGCCGATATTCACCGTGGAACTCGTTGGCCTTCATCCAGATACAAGTCTGAACAACGGGAAATATACGGTGAGGCCCGACCGCCTGATCGGTGAGGTCGACCGGACGGACCTCATCATTGTGCCTGCCGTGGACGGAGACCTGAAGCGTGCCGTTGAATTGAACAGTGGGTATATACCGTGGATCATACAGCAATACAAGAACGGCGCGGAGGTGGCCAGCCTCTGTGTCGGCGCTTTCCTGCTCGCGGCTACCGGACTATTAAACGGCCGGAAGTGCGCCACCCACTGGATGTTTGCCGATCAATTCCGCGCCATGTATCCAGATGTAAACCTGGTGGTGGAGAAGATTATTACCGATGAGAACGGTCTATACTCGAGCGGGGGAGCATTTTCTTATTTGAATCTCATTCTTTATTTAATAGAGAAGTACGCCAGCCGGGATCTTGCTATTGCATGCGCCAAGGTATTCCAAATTGATATCGACCGGCAAAGTCAGTCGCCCTTCATCATATTCAAAGGTCAGAAGGACCACGAAGATGAAACGGTTCTTAAAGCACAGGAATTTATCGAGAAGAACTTCCAGGAAAAGATCACTGTCGATCAACTCGCGTCTATGCTCGCGCTTGGCCGAAGAAACCTGGAACGCCGCTTCAAAAAGGCTACGTCCAACACTGTGGTTGAGTATATCCAGCGCGTAAAGATCGAAGCCGCGAAGATGAGGCTCGAAACCTCGCGCGAAAACGTCAACGAAGTGATGTATAAAGTAGGTTACACTGACACCAAAGCGTTTCGCACTACCTTTAAGAAAATCACCGGCATGTCGCCGTTGCAGTATAAGGTGAAGTACAGTCATCGTGCATCGTGAACGGCAATTCCTGATCAGCTCTATGTGCCCTATGTGCGGTTCCTGAGCTTGTCGAAGGACTATGTGACCTCCTATGTTAGCGTCGTAGTCGAACGTCCCTCTTTTCTGGAGGTGAACAGTTCCCGTAAATTTAACCAGGAAAGTGAAAAGGGGTGAGAGTGGTATAAGTGCCTAAACAGCTCTTGAAGCATGTTCTCACATAGATATCACCTCACCCCTTTAAAATCTCTTGGAGCTTGAACAGAATGTAGGGAATACTGCGTTGCGGTATATCCCGGATATCAACCAGGAGAAAAAGCGACAGAGGGATTTTTCACTTTTAGATGTTCAACCTTAAAGCAGTGCCAAGT
>QGUY01000180.1 GCA_003242315.1 Bacteroidota bacterium | reverse complement strand
CGTATTCAAACAAGTTCGGTCTCCCGACTTTGGACCGCGATACGACCCTCATGGTAGACATCTTCCTCAAACCGGTTAAAAAGAAGCTCGTGCTTCAAGGCGGGGTGTTAAACAAAAAGCCCGGTGAAAAGATGACCGCCGATCTCGACGTAACCGTACGTGAGCACCGTGACGTGAAGCTTTCCATGAAAGCGAACAACGGCAACTATCAACGTGAAATATCGAAACTGGGATGGTATATTATCTCGGCTTCTGCCGAAGGATTCATCAATACCACTGACAGCGTTTGGATTAACAGTGCTGATGTAACGCCTGTCGTAAAGGATATCTACCTGCAGCCCATTGAAGTGGGTGTGACAGTTCGCCTGAAGAACGTGTATTTTGACTTCGACAAGACGACCCTAAAAGAAGAATCGTATCCGGAGTTGGATAAGGTCGTTGCATTCCTTCAGCAAAACCCGACCGTGGAAATAGAGATTGCCGGACACACCGACTACATGGGATCTGACGAGTACAACCTGAATCTTTCGCAGGGACGCTGCCAGTCAGTCGTGGACTACCTCGTGAGCCAGGGCATTGATGCCTATCGCCTTACGGCACACGGCTATGGTGAGTCGCGACCAATCGATACGAACGAAACCGACCAGGGCCGGGCCAACAATCGACGTGTGGAGTTTACTGTGTTGAAGAAGTAATTCTGTCAGTGCACATGCACTGACAGATAATCTTTAACCATAGCAAGCGCCTCGTCTACGGTTGAGGCAACCATTACCTTATAGCCGCCAACTTTCTTGAAAAAGCGGACGGTCGTTTCGTCCTGATTGAGAAGGATGACCTTTCTACCCGCCTTAAGCGCGTGGGATACCTCAGAGGAAGTGCCGGCAGCCATTCCTACAACAACCATTATCTTGCAACTCAATGCGTTGATGATATTTCGGCCGCTTCCCATGCCGGTAACGATCTTGATGTCGGCGTTATCGGACGATTCACGATCGTTGTCATCCGGTATTATGGCTACGGTCAGACCGCCGGCGTCCCGCGCACCTTTCATGGCCGCGTCCATCACGCCAAAATTCCGGCCACCGGTAAGTACCACCCATCCATTCTTGGCTATTCCACGCCCTAACTCAAAAGCGAGTTCGTTGTCTTCCGGAGTTGCGCTTTCCCCCGGACCGATTACACCCACGATTATCTTTCCAGACATATTTATGTTCTTGGTTTTGTCCTAATTTAGCAAGCCGGGCACCCATTCCCAAATGAGATGCCGCGACTAGTTTTCGAATTCGTGACCGCAATTCTGGCAGTAGTACGGTTGCGTTAATCCGAGTAGTATGCGGACGACCGCCCCCATGAACTTGCCAAAACGGGCCTCCGGTCCGTTTCGGATGATCTTCCTGGAGTGACATTGCGGACAAACGATCAGACCATCATCTGATTTACTCAGCCGGTCGCCCATCACGATTTGTCGCGCCTGTTCTTCATCCCGGGCAAAAACATGCAACCGAATGCCGCCGGAAAGCAGGTGGTTGGTCATGTTCGTGACGTTTTCCTCCGTCAGGAAACACGGTATGCCGTATGCGTCAAGCTTGGTTCGGGCAATATTTGCCTCGATTACCGTCTCGAACCGCTTCAGCATCACAATGTCCATACCGTCTCAAAATTAGCGAAAAGGAGGCGTTAAGTGGTGAAGGGGCATTCAGGCCAGGAAAAAACTTTTGATGACCGCTGTAACAATAGGACAAGCTCCCCGTCGAATTATCGGGATTGGTTAAATGGACCTTAAAGCCTTCCAGACGACTGTTCTGCCCCTGAAGAGCAAGCTGTTTCGGTTTGCCCTTCGGATGCTGGGCAATGCGGACGAAGCCAAGGATGTGGTTCAGGAGGTATTTACCCGCGTATGGACAAAGGGAAGGGCAATGGACGAGGTGCGCAACTGGGAAGCCTGGTGTATGAGGGTGGTGCACAACCTGTCGATCGACCGCATCAGGCTGAACAACCGACAGCACTCCGTTCCATTGTCAGAAGGTTTGAACATCACGCAGGATATCCCGTCGCCGCATGAGCGGACTGAACTGGTGGAAAGTATGAGACAAGTAGCGGAAATCATGGCAACGCTTCCCCTGAAACAGCAGCAGGTTCTCCACCTGCGCGACGTCGAAGGGTATAGCTACAAGGAGATTTGCGAAGTGCTTGAACTCGACATGAACCAGGTAAAGGTATACCTATTCAGAGCACGCAACGCTGTGAGGGAAAAACTAACCCGGATGAACGCGTATGGACTCTAAGGAACTTGAACGCCTGCTGGAAAAGTACTGGGCTTGCGAAACCACGCTCGAAGAAGAGCAGATGCTTCGCGAGTACTTTCGTACGACTCCGGCAACGGAGGCAACCCGTGACGCCGCTGTGATGTTCGCATACTTCGATATGCAGCGCACAAGGCAGTTGGACGATGCCTCGCTGGACGAACGCATTGCCAACATGGCAAAGCCGAAAGTTCGCCCGCTGATCCGTTTCGTCCATAACGGCCTCCGCATTGCCGCGGGAATCGCGGTGCTGGTGGCCGCCGTCTGGCTTGTTCACGATGAGATCAGGGAGAATACGCCACAGGAAATGCTAGACACCTACAGCGACCCTGAACTGGCATTCGAAGAGACCAAGCGAGCCCTGCTTATCATATCCAGGGGCTTTGGTGCAGCGGAAGAACAGGCAAGAAAGCTCGACCTTTTTAACGAAGCCCAACAAAAGATTCGCAATGAAATGACAAACCAATCAGAAGAAGAAGTAAAACGTGAACTATAACGGATAGCAAGATGACGACTAAGAAATTAACGGGACTGACCCTGATTATGTTGATTATATCGGTCAGTGTCCAGGCACAAAACGACGCCATAACGAGGTTCTTTGAAAAATATACCACCGATGAATCCTTCACCCAGGTGACGGTGTCAAGCAAGATGTTCAACCTCTTCACGAACATGGACGCCGAAACGCCGGAGGACAAGGAACTGCTGGAGGCGATAAGTAAGCTCAAAGGCTTGCGCATCCTTGCTAAGGATAACGCGCGAAACGCCAGGGACCTGTATCGCGAAGCGTTCTCTCTTATACCAAAGAACGACTACGAAGAACTCATGTCGGTTCGTGATGATCAGAAAGATATGAAGTTCATGATCCGCGAAACAGGAGGCAAGATCTCGGAACTTTTGATGGTTATGGGTGGCCCTGAAGAGTTCATGATTTTGAGTGTTTTCGGAGATATTGATCTCAAACAGATCTCACGCATCGGCAGGAAAATGAATGTATCCGGCCTGGATAAACTTGAACGCATGGACAAAGACAAGAGCCGAAAAGGCTCGCAAACCGCACCTACAAGCAAAGACAATAAGTAGCATGAATAAAATATGTGTCAGTTTCTTCCGGGGAGCCCTGATGGTTATGGCGCTGACTGTTGCGCTTAATGCCGGCGCGCAAAGCAAGACGACAAACCGTCTGGAAGAACGCTTTCCTGAATCGCGGGCGTTTTACTTCTATTACAACACCCTTCGGATGATCAACCAGTCGGAAGATCCCGCCTTTGACGCCGCCATCAAGGACATCGAAAAGATGAAATTGCTGATGGTCGACCTCCGGCAGGGCAACGTGGACTTCCGAAAGATCGTAAGTGAATATCAGGCGGAGGCTTTTGAACCCATCATGACGAGCCGCCATAAGGGAAGAAATTTTGATATCTTCCTGAAGGAGCAGAATGGAAAGACCACCGCGATGCTGGCACTTGTCAACGATGACCAGACGCTGTTCGTGCTGGATATTGTCGGAAGAATTGACCCGGGACAGGTTGTTAAGCTCTTCGGCGTGATGGATGAGAAGAGCGAGATCAGCGGAAAGATCCGAACATTCGTGCACCGGGAGGGAGATGAAGAAAAGAATGGCCACCAGGTTGATGAATAAGCTTTGGAGAACGTACTCACCATCCGGAACCTGACAAAAAGGTTCGGCAGACTTTGCGCAGTAAATAACCTGAGCCTGACCGTTGACCGCGGTCAGGTTTTTGGCATGTTGGGCCCTAATGGCAGCGGCAAGACCACAACCCTCGGGATGCTCATGGGCGTGATAAACCCAACGGCCGGAGAATATCTCTGGCTTGGAGAAAAACCCACCCACCACATCCGAAAGAAGATTGGAGCTGTGCTGGAGCATCCCATCTTTTACCCGTATCTCACCGGGCGACAGAACCTGGAACTCATGGCGATGATTAAACAGGCGCCGACCAGCAACATTCCCCGCGTCCTGGACCTGGTGGAACTCACCGGTCGTGAGAACGATAAATACAGGACATATTCACTCGGGATGAAGCAGCGACTCGCGATAGCATCGGCTATGCTTGGCGACCCCGTTATCCTGATTCTTGATGAGCCGACGAACGGACTTGACCCAATGGGTATCGCAGAAATCCGTTCTCTGATCCAAAAGATCGCGAGCGACGGAAAGACCATTATCCTGGCCAGCCACCTTCTCGACGAGGTGCAAAAAGTATGTACGCACTTTGCTGTATTAAAGAAAGGAAATCTGATCCACAGCGGACCCATCGATGACGTGGGTAAGGGCGCGGAAGTTGTTGAAGTGAGCGCCGATGTGGCTGACCTGGATCGCCTGCTTGATACATTCACAGGCCTGAGTGCGTTGCATCGACAAAATGGCTACCTGCAAGTCACGCTCAAGGACGGATTCAAAAGCAAAGACCTGAATCGCTTTCTCTTTGAGAAGGGCGTTGTTGCTTCGCATCTGGTGACAAAGAAGAAAAACCTTGAGCAACAGTTTTTGGAGATTCTGAACACACATGATGAGTCGCTATGACACTGCTGCACCTCCTGAGAATAGATTTAAGAAAGTTGACAGGCTACCGTACATTCTGGGTGGTATGCGGTCTGTACTTCCTGACACTGGGACTCACGTCGGCGAGCGGAATGGAATTCCTCAAGTGGCTAGCGCGCACGTTTGAGGACTTCGGGTCAAAACTTAACATTAACCGGATTCCGCTGTATCACTTCCCTGATATCTGGCTGAACCTGATCTGGTGCAGCGGACTGCTGAAGATTGTACTTGGCGTGATGGTGGTAATTTCTGTCACTAACGAGTACAGCTATCGAACCATACGACAAAATATTATTGACGGGTTGAGTCGCCGACAGTTTCTTGCGAGCAAGATACTGACCAATGCGCTGCTAAGTTTGCTGAGTCTCGCACTCATTACGGTTATCGGGCTGGTGACAGGCTTGATTTACAGTCCCGTCATTACATTTGATCGCATCATCACGGACACAGAATTCCTGCCGCTGTACTTCCTGGAAGTGTTTTTCTTCCTCTCGTATGCCATGATGCTTGGCATACTTATTAATCGCGCAGGTCTCACCATCATTGTGCTGTTGCTTTCGAGAGTGATCGAAGCGGTGATTACGTCAAATATTGACGACCACGTTCCGTGGCTGATCCAATACTTTCCTATGCAATCCATCGCGAACATGATTCCTTTCCCTGCACCGCGCTACGCCTTTCAGGAAATCCGCGACTGGGTCGATCCATTGTCGGTTGCCATTGTCGCCGCCTGGACATTTTTGTTTAATTGGTTGAGCTACGTGAAGCTCAAGAGGTCGGATTTATAGACGCCATCAGCGCAAAGGTTCGCACAGTTGCTTACCAGAGCTGACGCAAACGATTGTACTTTGCAATCGTACGCCCAACATTACGTCCGGGAACCAATAGAACCTCAGTTTCGTATCTTTGCGTAACTGAAGGAGAATTAACTATGACCAAAGATATGATTCAGATGCTGGGGCTTGTGGCTGGCGCTTGTACTACGATCGCGTTCCTTCCTCAGGTGATAAAGACCTGGAGGTCGCGTTCGGCGAAGGACTTGTCCCTAAGCATGTTTTCCATTTTCACCCTGGGCGTGAGCTTGTGGCTTGTTTACGGCTTCCTTGACAACAACATACCCGTCATCGCGGCCAACCTCATCACACTCATGCTCGCCGCGACGCTGCTTGTCTTCAAATTCCGCTTCCGCGACTAACAGACGCACTATGTGATCTATGTTCCTCTACGTTTCCTATGTGGTTAAGGAAAAATATTGAACCACACAGGGCACATAGAATTACACATGGGTGCACATAGGGGTAACAACAACAACATTAACACATCAACACCTGCGCACACTTCAGTCAGAGATCGCCTGATACACCAAATTCTTAAACTTCTCATGCACTTCCCCGTGAGGGTTGTTGTACATATTGAGGAACAGCATGCCGATGAGTTCTTCCTGCGGATCGGCCCAGTAGGTGGAACTAAATGCTCCACCCCACGAGAAGGTGCCTTTTGATACGATGCTGCGGAAGTCGTTATTGTCCGTTTCCAAACCGAATCCCAATCCCACCTGGTTTGTGATGGGCTGTTGCGTTTGCAGTGTGAGCATGAGTTCGACGGTTTTGCGGCTTAGGAGTCGTTTACCATTAAAGGTACCTTTGTTGAGGAAG
The DNA here is from genome assembly GCA_003242315.1 of Bacteroidota bacterium. Lineage (GTDB taxonomy): Bacteria > Bacteroidota > Bacteroidia > Cytophagales > Cyclobacteriaceae > ZC4RG29. Next base: position 1,604 of record QGUY01000180.1, on the reverse strand, counting down.
AGCTGGAGGAAGCGCGCATAGTCCTCAACGGTCGAGCAGAGACCTGCGCCGCCGGAATAGTACGTGCCGTCGGTGGTTGGATAGTTGGGGTCGACGCCGTCGTATATCGGGTGATCTACGCGCACCACCTTGTCGTTGACATACTCATGGAGGGGGACGACGCGCGATCGCTTGTTTCGGGGGACATAAAAATGGGTGTCTTTCATGCCGAGCGGCTGGAAGATGCGTTTCTGGAAAAATTCGTCGAGTGTCATTCCCGAGAGTATTTCCACCAGGTATCCGAGTACGTCCGTGTTAAGACCGTAAGTATAGGCATCGCCGGGATGGTGTTTCAGGGGGAGTTTTGCCAGTGTGCGGATTTTGTCTCCCAGGGTGGCGCCGTCATTACCGATCCCGCTGGGGATGCCGGCCTTGGCGTAGATAGCACGGAACTCGGGGCTGCCGATTGCGGGATAGTCGATACCCGACGTGTGTGTCAGCAGGTGACGAAAGGTTATCGGGCGTTTGGCACTGGCCGTGGTGTAGGTCGTGTCTGCTGCGTTGAACGACTCCAGCACTGTGGCATTGGCGAACTCCGGAATGAAATGCGAAATCGGCTCGTCGAGCATAAACTTTCCCTCCTCGAAGAGCATCATAATAGCGAGGCTCGTGATGGCCTTGGTCTGCGAAGCAATTCGGAAAATATCGTCCGTTCGCAGTTTCTGTTTTGAGTTCACGTCGCGAACGCCGAAAGCTTGCAGGTAGGCAATTTTTCCGTGCCGCACGATGAGCGCAACCGCTCCGGGGATTTTGTTTTGGTTGATGTAGTCCTGGATCAGGTTGTCGATCCTCTGCAGTCGTTGGGGATCAAGGTCCACATCGGAAGGACGTGCTGCAACAGTAATGTCCTGGCCGTATACTGTGGAAGAAATTGCAAGGAGAAGGAAAACGACCGTCGTTCTCATTTCGTTTTTTGGTTTAGGACAGGTTTTGGTCCGCCAATGTAACAAGACATTTTGACAAGTCAGACATGTTTAGCCATGTCGATTTGGCTGAAAACGAATATGGTATAGGTCTTGAGGAAGTGGGGGTAACAATGTTTATAAGGAGGCTTTAAGGATGAGACGAACCAATGATTTTATTACGGCGCTTGCCCTTTCCGGCGACATAATGAACACCCTTGGGGGTGGAATGAGCGAGCCCCGGGTTGCGTTTGAATCGTCTGATGTCGGTCAAATGCTGCGGATCGAGGTTCCGGGTGTTGACGTGAGCAAGCTGAATATTGAGATCAACTACAATCGCCTGACCGTTTTTCAGGGTGCGAGCCAGAGCCCTGAAGTGACGATTCCGGTGCCGAGGATAATTTTTGACAAGCCGATCCCATACTTTATCGACGTAGACAAAATTTCGGCGATGGCTGAGGGAAAGGTGTTATTCATCAGCCTTCCGTACAACGAGAGGGCCAACGGGTACCACCGGAAGATCGGCATCAAGACCTGACGCGGTCAGATCTTCACGTGCGACCAGTTTTCGCCTGACTTAATCCGGTACAGCTGCATTTCGGAGATTCCGAATTGTTTGGCCAGGATTTTCATCCTGGTTCTGCCGGAGGCAAGCTTGCGTTT
>QGUY01000473.1 GCA_003242315.1 Bacteroidota bacterium | reverse complement strand
GTAACTCCCACAAGAGGAATCCCTTTCTCCAAACGAACCTACTGGACAGAGTTATCCACATTCCCACATCTCAAACAAAAAAGCCAAAAAACCTTTGACTTCAACACAGAATCTATGTGGTTCAAAAAGATCCAAAACCCTATTGAGCCACATAGGGCACATGGGCACACAGACGCTATTCGGCTTCCTTTCTTTTCTTTCTGAGCCACAATTTCCGAAAGGTTAATCGCGGTGTATTGACGTTATCCCCCACGAGGATCCCGTAAGGTTTCAGCGCATCAACACGATCGAAGATAACCTTAAGCACGGCTATGCCGGGGATTGCCAGGAACATGCCCGGCACGCCACAAAGTGCGCCGCCAACGAGTATGCCGATCAACGTGGCTAAGGCATTGATGCGAACCTTTGATCCTACAACAAAGGGCATGAGGAAATTATTGTCGACAAATTGAACAAGGGCCAAAACTACACCAACCCATAGCACATCTGTCAGGTTCTCCGATGAGACCAGCGTAATGAGCATACAGAATATGTTGGCGATGATCATCCCGATATACGGCACCAGGTTGAGCAATGCCGCCACAAGCGCAAGGAAGAGCGCGTATTTGATGCCCAGGATTAAGAATCCTGCGGAATTGAGCGAGAAGACAATAACGACTTCGATCAGCAATCCTGTGATGAAGCTTTGAGATACGAGTCGCGACTGATGCAATACATCCCGAATCTGATCTTCGGTATCATTTCGAAAGACGAAAATGAAAAACTGTTTGATCAGTTCCTTGTAGTACAGCAGGAGGAACGTGTACACAGGCAGCAGTACCAGGTATGAAATAAAGGTAGTAAGCGAGATGAAGGTGGCGCCTACGATTTTTTCGGTTTGCACCTTTTCCTTGGTATCCTGGATGTATGCCTGCTGGTCGCGAATGTTTATGTTAAAATGTTCACGGATCCATCCCTGGAGCGACGTAAATATTTCCTGAAGGCGTTCTTTGATGATGTCGACATCTTCAAAGAAGGAAACCATCTGCCGCGACAGGAAATAAGTAATCCCGACGATGGCGGCCATTGCAAGAAGCAGTGAAAGGAGAATTGCAACGATGTGCGGGACCTTCCACGATTGGAGGAACATAACCACCGGCAACAGCAGCGTTGCCAGCAGCACGGAAAAGAACAACGGAATCAGGATACCCTGACCCGCATAAAGGATTCCACCCAACAGAACAAGAGACAGCAGGTTAAAGGCCAGCTTCTTGTAGAAAGGCGTAGGATCAGCAGTAGTGCTCATAGGAATGCGGCAAAGGAAGAAAGAATGATCATCATCCGTGAACGACGATCATTCTAAAACTGGCGATAACGTCAAACGCTTCTTCCTCGGATGATGCCCACAAGTATGGAAATTACAGCCAGTACCAGGAGAATGTGAATCAATCCGCCGGCAGAGTACCCGAGGAAACCAATGAGCCATGCTATCACAAGCACGACAGCGACGATATACAAGATGCTCCCCATAACTATATGTTGTTTAGTTGTGTTTGGGTAGGTAGAAATCATGTGCCAGATGCCTGATAGGCTTAAAACAAAGGAATTGCACGATATGTTGAGAAGGGATTTCTACATATTTGGGGACGCCCGGAGACGGATGCTCGAGTCTGAGTTGCGACATTTATATTAACTTAAGCAGTAATCGAAAGCGAAAACATATGTGTTATCATAAACAAGACGTAGCGTTGAAGGATGCATTGATCGACAGGTATCGCGCGACGATGCCGTTCGATTACGAACCGTTGTATTATGAAAATGGATTCGATTTCAAAGCATCCCCTATCATACTATCCGGCTCGCCGGGAATCTTCCGGCAATGCGTATGGGGACTGATACCCTGGTGGGTCAAATCAATGAAGGAGGCGGAGTCGCTGCGGGTGCGAACCCTCAACGCGGTCAGCGAGGAAATGTTTGACAAGCCCGCATTTCGTGATGCGGCCGCGGACGGAAAAAGATGTCTTATCCCTTGTACGGGATTTTTCGAGTGGCGCTGGTTCAATGGTGGTAAGACAAAGTATCCTTATTTTATATACCTGCCGGGAGAGCCCATTTTCTCAATCGGAGGTTTGTGGAGCACGTGGACCGATCGCCAAACGGGGGAGGTTCTTTATACTAACAAGTTGTTACAA
>QGUY01000179.1 GCA_003242315.1 Bacteroidota bacterium | reverse complement strand
TACATGGAGAACTGGAGTTTGAGCCTGGACCTCAAGATCATATTCCTGACGGTCTGGAACATGCTCAGAGGGGAACGCACTGCGTACTAAAACAGACAGGCCTGGCCTTGACCAACGATCAGGATACACCGTACCGTTCGTCCTCCGTATTACCCAGAAGGGCGAACATCTTTGGCAGCTGGATTTCGCTGGGAACATACCAGCAGTTTATCGACGGCATATTTGATCTTGCCGATCGCGTACCTTCTTCCTATGTATGCTTTGCCAACGTCCACATGGTCGTTGAAGCATACAAGGATCCAGCCTTCGCCAACGTAATCAATGACGCTGACCTGGTAACGCCCGACGGCAAACCGCTTACCATATTCCTCAAGTGGTTCAGAGGAATCAGGCAGGATCGCGTCGCCGGAATGGATGTCATTGGGGACTTGCTGCGCGAGTGTGCACTGCGCGGCAAGTCCGTATATTTTTATGGAACCACCGAGCCTGTGCTGCAAGCGATGCATGATCGGGCCATGAAGGAAAATCCGACACTCCGAATCAGCGGCTACTACTCCCCTCCCTTCCGCCCGCTCACAGACCAGGAAAAAGAGGAAATAGCCCAACGGATAAATGCAGCAAACCCTGACCTGGTGATGGTTGCCCTCGGGTGTCCGAAACAGGAAAAATGGATGGCAGAGAACCGTGGCAAAATCAACGCCTGCATGCTCGGGCTGGGTCAGGCTTTTCAGGTGTATGCAGGCATGGTAAAGCGATCACCCAAGTGGATGCAGGATTATTCCCTGGAATGGGTGTATCGGTTGCTTCTTGAACCAAAGCGGTTGTGGAAGAGATACCTGGTAACGAATTCACACTTCCTTTGGCTTACGTTGCGGCATTTCGTGTCCAGGCTGTTTCAGCCTTCACAGTTATCACGCAATCCCAAAGTGTGAACTCCTATCAGCTACCGCGCGGAGTGATGTAACTGATCCAGCGTGTCGGAGCGATCCATTTCCTGAGGTACGTCGAATCCGGATTTCCAAACCTGCCAAGGTGTATCCCCGCGGTCGTACATGTCGTCAAGCGCCTGCTTTTCCTTGAAGGTGTCCATGGCGATAAACATGCCATTGTAGGGATAGGCCGTTAGTTGGTTGAGGCCAACAAGTCGCGGAAACGTAAATTCAGGAAGGTCCCCATCAGGATCAATATGTCTGAAGATTTCCTTTCGGAAGATGTAGTAACCGGCGTTGAGCCATACGCCATCGAGCTTGTTGACAGCCGTGACTCTGGCAGGCATACCGGGAATGTCGGGTTCGATCGAAGTTACACGAAGGTTCTTCCTGGGTCTGGTAACCATCAGCATTGCAATCTTCCCGGAATCCTCGAACGCCTGGATCATGTCCGGCAGATGCATGTCTGTAAGCGCGTCGGTATAATTAACCAGGAAGGTGTCTTCGCCCTGTAAGTATTTGCGAACAGCGAGAAGGCGCTCAGCGACGTTGGTATAAAGTCCGGTGTCAGCAAATGTGATGTTCCACTCCTGAATGTCGCGTTCAAACAGATCGATGGTTGAGCCTGCCCTAAGTACGAAGTCGTTCGACAAATACTCCTTGTACTTCATGAAGTAATTTTTGATTTCGTCGCCCTTGTATCCCAGGCAGAGTATGAAATCTTTATGTCCGAAATGGGCATAGTACTTCATGACATGCCATATCATCGGACGATTGCCAATGGTCACGAGCGGCTTCGGTATCCTTTCGGCGTACTCCTGAAGTCTGATACCCATGCCTCCGCAAAACAGGACAACTTTCATCGTTGGATCTTTTAAGTGATGGATTTTTTGGAGCCTGTTAGGCTATTGCAAATATCGATCGATGTTCGACCGATGTAAGGTTTATTCTGCGAAACGAAGGAAAAGCGGTCAAAAAGCTGATTGAGCGACCCTAACGGACCGGCCACCCATGTAAGATTTCAGCCCAAATGTGGAAGAACATTCACGGTTGTGGAAACGGATTCAAGCCCAGGGCATCTTAAGCTTCCGGACAAAATGGACCGTTATACGCGTAAAATCCAGCAAAAAGAACCACAAGCCATGGAAGATGTTGGCGGTTGAATCGATGGCCAGCCAGAACCTTTCTCTAAGATTGGCGTGCGACCTGATGTCGAAATAATAACTCTTCAGCGAGGCCAGCGTGTACACCTCCTTGTTAACGCTGTGACCTTTGTGGCTGAAGACGGGTACGTCATAACTTACCAGCAATCGATAGCCAGCTTTCCTTGCGCGAATAGGAAACTCCGTATCCCCGCATTGCGTGTAGTGCTTGTTGTTGTAGATACCAAGTTTTCTGAAGACTTCGACAGGAATGAGCGTTCCTCTGCCCGTTAAGTAAGAGACATTATCGTCAATATGACCACGACCGAATGACGCAAGACTTTTTCCGACATTCAACACTTTGAATTTTCCGGTGAACCAGTTTATCACAACACCGCCGCTCACGATCACGTCGCGATCGTCAAAATCAGTTATCACTGAACCGATCAACGAATTCGGATATTTTTCCGCTAAGGCGTAGTAGTTGGCGATGTAATCCGGAGGGACTTCAAGGTCATCGTTGATTACAAGTATATAATCGTCATCCTTGCACAATGTCAGCGCATGTGACACCGCTTTGTTGATTGCTCCGGTCCACCACAAGTTGCCATCGCCTTTAAGGACGATGACTTCCGGATATTCCGATGCAAGCATCTCTTCGGTTCCATCGGTGGAACCATCATCGGTGACAATGATTTGAAAATTCTGATTCGTCTGCTCCCTGAAGGAACGCAAACATTCCCTCAAGAGGCGCACGCGGTTGTGGACCGGAATGCAAACGTAGATCATGCTTGATCACGTCATTAGGTAAACACCTGGTTGCGTGGCTGAACGCATGTGCAACCATCCTCCTTATTGATGTTGTGGCGAAGGAAGAACGGCAGCTGCTTATACCAAACTACGATAGCGGATTTCAGTGCCGTAAAAAACTTCTGTCCACTGGGCATGTTATCAAAAACGGGAGAACGGTATAGCTCACGGAAGGCATCAATACCGATCTTCACAAAAGGCAGGCGTCCAACCCAGGCGGGTTCTTTCAGAGACTTGGCATAGCGCACCCATGCACCGGAAGAACCTCCCAGGTACTTGTTGTATCCAACAAAATCGAACGTTTTGATTCTTCCGAGGTAGGCCATGTTGGCAACGAAATGCCAGTCGTTACCATATACCTTTCGGGTCGGTACCTTCTGCGCAACTTCGGTTCGCATAAAGCCGTGGAAGATGCCACCCCAAAGTACCCAAAGGTAATAGTCGACAACGCGCTTCCTCGGGTTGTCGTTTTCGAGGGTTACTTTTTCGAAGTGGTGTTCTTTACCATCCTTCCAATAACGAATGCGTCCGGTTACGAGGTGGTATTCCGGATTGCGTTCCAGGAAATCGACATACCTGGAAATCACCTCAGGTTCAAGCGCATCGTCGTCGGCCAGCCACATGAAGTATTTTCCCGTGGCTTGGGCCAGGGCAAACTCAAAGTTGGCGAGGATTCCGAGGTTCTCCTTGTGGCGGATGTATCGTACTTCAGGGTGTTCACGCGCCACCTGCTCACAAAGTTCCTGCGTGTTGTCCGTAGAGCAATTATCGCAAATGGTTACTTCGAGGTTCGGGTAGTTCTGGGCCCAGATCGAGTTCAGCGCCCGATGGATGCGCTTGGCACCATTGTAAGTAGGCAAACCGATCGAAACGAGGGGATATTCCTTCCCTGCCTGATTACCAAGTGATGACATATCCAAGTCTGATCAATTTTTCTACTGCAATTATACCAATTATATCCCAGCCACCCTGAACGATCAAATCACGAGCTTTCTGCAATAGAATGCCTCGGCATAACGCGATGCCGATTGCATTCCGCGCAGCCTCAGGATGGAGCGGAATGTCTCCTCGTCAAACCAATGCTTCGACCGCTGCGACGTGTAGCAATCCATCAGCTTCTTTACCTTGCCTTCCACGTCCTTTTCATCGAGGATGACAAAGCAAGGCGGGTTGCCAAGATCACCATCGTATTTGGGAATCTCGTACTCCAGGATGAAATGGTTTCGGAAAGTGTTCCATGTCAACTCAGAGAGGAGCCTGTGGTCCTGGTGGAGGTCGCGCTGGTAGTGCGTAAAGATGACGTCGGGATCTCCCTCACGCCTGAGTTGTTCGAAAAAATCCTTGACGGCAGTATACTGTTGCGAGAGGTATCCGTCGCGGAAATCACGAACTATAATTTCCCTGGATGTGACGCCCTGCAGAAACTGCTCTGCGCAGTCTCTCGCCTCGCGTTCCCGAATTTCATTTGAACAGAATACGACCCAGGTCACATGACTGATCGGATACTCCCGGATGAGCCGGAGTATCGTACCGCCGCAGCCAATCTCGATGTCGTCACAATGCGCGCCCAGAAACAAAAGTCTCAACCCGGGCGCTCCTTCTTTTAACTTCTTTCCTAGCTGAAGTTCTAGCATGCCTCCGAGGTGTAGGTTCCGGGGAGTTTGTCATTTTTCCACACCTGCCACGGCGTGTCCCCCTTTGCATACATTTCGTCGAGCGTTTGTTTTTCCTTGAAAGTGTCCATGGTAAGGAATGCCCCTTCGTGCGGGTAAGCCAGCAGCTTGCGTTGTGCGATCAGTCTGCGGAAGGGTTGTTCAACCAACTCTTCGCCCGGTTCAATATAGTTGAAGATTTCGTCCCTGAATACGAAGTACCCGGCGTTGATCCAGGCATCCTGTCTTTCACTGAGTGCGGAGAGATCAGTTACAACGTTGTCCTTGTCGATAGATGCCATGTGAAAACTCCGCGTGGGTCGTGCAGCCATGAACGCACCGATCTTGTCGCTGGCTTTGAATTGCTCAATCATAACGTCCAGTGGCATGTCCGTCAGTCCGTCGGAGTAGTTCGCCAGGAACATCTTCTCTCCTTGCAGGTACTTCTTGGCAGCCAGCAAGCGTTGTCCAATGTTGGAGTTTACTCCTGTGTCGGCGAAGGTAATGTTCCAGTCGTCGATGTCGGTGTTCATCAGCTGTACTTTGGCTCCTCTGCTGAGCACAAAGTCATTCGACACGTACTCATGGTAGTTCACAAAGTAATCTTTGATGACGTCAGCCTGATAGCCCAGGCAGAGGATAAAGTCCTTGTGACCAAAGTGAGCGTAGTACTTCATTACGTGCCACAAGACGGGACGGTATCCGATGGGAACCATGGGCTTGGGAACCTTTTCTGAGTACTCGCGTAGCCTCATTCCCTGACCCCCGCAAAACAGGACAACTTTCATAAAAGTAGTGTAGATTAAGGTTCAACTATAGACACTTTCTGACGGGCGAAAAGACGCCGTGGAAACATCCAAATGTAGGCGTACCGGCCAAAAATGCCAATGATTCCGGTCACAGTGCGCTGAGACAATCGTCATTCCAGGGGCAAAAACGTCCCGGAATTCCGGCCTCAGGATGGCACCTTGACCGGTTCATAGATTTTCACTTCGGGAATCGGTACTACGAACTTACCGCCCCATTCTCCAATGTATGAATGGCTTTCTATGATTTCATCCTTCAGGTTCCAGGGGAGAATGAACACGTAATCCGGCTTGAACTCCTTAATCTTCTCGGGAGCATAGATCGGAATCAGCGTACCCGGCAGGTAGTTGTTTTGCTTGTGCGGGTTCCGATCGACCGTGAAGTCCAGAAAATCCGTCCGGATACCGCAGTAATTCAGCAGGGTATTGCCTTTACCCGGAGCGCCGTATCCGACGACCTTCTTCCCTTCGCGTTTCACCTTGATCAGGAATTCGAGGATTTTGCGCTTGGTTTCGTGAACCCGTTCTTCGAAGTCGCGGTAATACTCCAGCGTTAGCATGCCAAGCTTGCGTTCACGCTCCCTCAGTTCTGTCACGCGGTCGGATACCGGCTTCGATGCATCCTCTTCGTGCCTTCCGTAAATGCGAATCGATCCGCCGTGCGTAGGCAGCTCCTCAACGTCGAACAAGGCGAGGCCGTGGTGCTTGAAGATCTTTTCCACCGTTGAGAACGAGAGGTAAGAGAAGTGCTCGTGGTAGATTGTGTCGAATTGGTTGCCTTCCACCAGTCGGAGCAGGTGCGGGAATTCCATGGTGATAACACCCTCCGGCTTGAGGAATACCTTCATTCCGCCCACGAGGTCGTTGATATCGGGTACGTGAGCCAACACGTTGTTTCCTATGAGCAGGTCGGCCTGGCCGTACTTTTCCTTCAACACTTTCGCGGTTTCTACACCAAAAAAGCGCACCTCCGTACGAATGCCTTTTTTGATGGCGTACTCCGCAACGTTTGCTGCCGGCTCGATGCCCAAAACCGGGATACCCTTGTTGACGAAGTACTGCAGGAGATAGCCGTCGTTGCTGGCCATTTCTGCCACAAGACTGTTAGGACCTATGGGAAAACGTTCGACCATCTGGTCGGTATACCGGGAGACGTGCTTCAGCCACGAATCGGAATATGACGAGAAGTAGGCGTAGTCGTTGAAGATTTCACTCGGCGCCACGAATTCCTCAAGCTGAACCAGGAAGCAGTTGTCGCAAACGTAGGCATGAAGCGGATAGAAAGGTTCCATCCTTTTTAACTCTTCAGGCTTGACGTGATCCTGACAGAGAGGCGACATGCCCAAATCCACGAACGTATGCTTCAGCGGGGTCTTGCAAAACCGGCACACACTCACATTATTTTCCATAGTCTCGGAGGTTACTTAATTAATTTAGGAGTTCTGAATAGCTCTGGCCTCGTTGCAGAGGTTGAGGTTTTACATTGATATCGAAAAATGGTTCTGAATTCGACGCAATTCACGCACATTTTGGGGTTCTTTTCCATGACCAAAATCTAAATGCCCCGTGACCTTGGTCATTAGGGCCGTTTTCCGGTCAGAAAGCCCGAAAACAGCCCAAAAACCGGGTTTTTGAAATGCCGCCACCCGCAAAAAAACCGGCCTTTGGCTCCCCGTGATGGATGTCTCCGACCCGGATGACACGCGTCATAGAGCCGAGACACACAAGAGCGCTACTTTGGCACCTTGTTGGGAAACGTTCCTGCAGGTATGGAGAATAAATCGCTCGAGACACCGATCCTGATGGTCATTTTCAACCGTCCGGACAAGACCCGTGTAGTTTTTGAAGCTATTCGAAAAGCAAGACCGAAGCGTCTGTATTTTGCAGCGGACGGCCCGCGACCGCATGTTCCCTCCGATCAGGAGAAGTGCAGGGAAACCCGTGAAATCGTTAAGGAGGTTGATTGGGATTGCGAAGTCAAGACGCTCTTTAGGGATCAGAATCTCAAGTGCGGCCTCGCCGTGTCGTCGGCCATCTCCTGGTTTTTTGAACACGAAACAGAAGGAATTATCCTGGAAGACGATTGCCTTCCCTCGCCAAGCTTTTTCCCCTATTGCCAACAACTACTGGAGCGTTACCGCGACGATAGCCGCGTCATGCACATTGGAGGCAACAACTTCCTGAACGGATGGAAGAACAGTGACTACTCGTACTACTTTTCAAGAAATGGGCACATCTGGGGATGGGCCACGTGGCGGAGGGCATGGAAATATTTTGACTTCCGCATCAGCAAGTTCGAAGAGCTGCGCGACCAGGGCTTCTTCGATCGGTTCTTTATCAGCAAGTTCGAGAAGATGTACCGGATGAGGATCTTCGAAAGAACGGCCCGAAACCGCGATCACGTCACATACTGGGCCTATCAATGGGACTTCGCGCGCTGGGTCAACTCGGGATTGGCCATCGTTCCATGCGTGAACCTCGTAACCAACATCGGATTTGGTGAAGACTCGACGCACACGTCGAACGTCAGATCGACCGACGCGAACCTGAAGCTGGAAGATATCCCCATGCCCCTGAAGCATCCTCCTTTCGTGATGCGCGACATGAGGTCCGACAGAATCTATTTCGATTCGTTCCTCAAGCAGCGGGTTGTCTCCCGGATCAATGGCCTGATTCCCTTCGGAAGCAAGTAAGAATTACGGACGCGTTGCAATGCTGCGGTACAAGCCGATCAGCTGCTCGTAGTTTTTCTCTGGTGAATAACACGATGTATAGGTCAGCCTTGCATTGGCCGAGAGTTCCCTGGCGAGGTCGGGGCGATCAAGGAGATATCTCA
>QGUY01000178.1 GCA_003242315.1 Bacteroidota bacterium | reverse complement strand
CCCTCACTGTTATTTTGGAAATTTACTACACCCACAACCCCTTCCACCCCGTCCAAAAAACCGAAAACCACCGCCATAAACAGTGCGATCGAAGTGGACCTGACCGGCCAGGTGTGTGCCGACAGCATCGGCGAATACATGTACAGCGGTGTGGGAGGTCAGATGGATTTCATGCGCGGCGCGTCGTTGTCGGAAGGAGGCAAGCCGATCATCGCCATGCCGTCTGTAACTTCAAAGGGTCAGTCCAAGATCGTACCATACCTTCAGAAGGGTGCGGGAGTAGTCACCACGCGGGCACATGCTCATTACGTCGTTACCGAATATGGCATTGCCTACTTGTACGGCAAGTCGATAGCCGAGCGCGCGAAAGAATTGATTCGCATTGCGCATCCCGATCACCGCGAACAACTGAACCGCGAGTGCTTTGAACGGTTCAGAACATCGCTGTGATCAATCCCGTCGTATCGACCGCAGCCACGACAGAATGCCGCTTCGGCCGGCGGTCGCCAACGCGTAATCGTCGGATGCACGATTGACCTTCTCGATCGTGTAAAACGCCGTAGGAAGCGATTGCTGCAGAAACTCGAGCAGCTCATCAAGCCGCTCGCGTTCGAGTACGGTAAACACAACGTTCTCAGCGCCGTCGCGGCCATGGGCGTTTAGCGAAGTATAGCGGAAATCCTTGTTCGTGAGAAATGTCGTCAGCGGCACGATGTCCTTGCGGGTAATAATCCGAACGATCACCTTTCCGTAAGCAATACGCTCTTCAATAATCATCCCGACCAGGATGCCGATGGCGAATCCTGCCGGATACGCGACGTAACACACCCAGTTGTCCAGGTGCTGAAAGATCTGTCGTATCGCCATCAGCCAAATAAACGACTCAAAGAAACCCATGATGGTAGCCGTTGCTTTACGGCCACCGAGGACATAGATTATCCGGATCGTGTTGATCGATACGTCTGCAATCCGCGCTGAGAAGATCAGCAGTGGCAACAAAACGTACCTATAGACTTCTTCCGGTATTCCAAGGTCGGAGAGAAAATTCATTTCCATGTTTGGTCAATTCACTGATTATCCCATCATGTCCTGGATAACCTCCTGGAGTTTACCCATTGCGTTGACTTTGATGTTTGGCTTTTCAAAGTCGACCGACTTCTTATTGTATTTGGAGATGTAAATTTCGCGGAAGCCCAGCTTCTCTGCCTCTGAAATTCGCTGGTCAGCGCGATGGACGGCACGAAGTTCTCCTCCCAGCCCCACTTCAGCAGCAAATGCGACCTTGTCTGACACGGGAATCTCGTGCAGAGACGAGATCAGGGAAACGCAAAGAGCGAGGTCGATGGCGGGGTCTTCTACCTTGATGCCACCAGCCATGTTGACAAATACATCGTAGCGCCCCATTGGAAAGCCGCAACGCTTTTCCAGTACCGCCAACAGCATGTTGAGTCGTTTTGGATCGAAGCCGGTAGTAGTACGTTGGGGTGTGCCATAGGCTGCGGGACTGACCAAAGACTGCACTTCTATCAGGAGCGGCCGATTTCCTTCGATGGTCGCCCCAATTGTTATACCGCTCAGGTTCGGATCCTTTTGTGACAAAAGGATTTCAGATGGATTAGAGACCTGCCGCAAACCGTTGCCCTGCATTTCATAGATGCCCATCTCCGACGTTGGCCCAAAGCGGTTTTTCACTGTACGCAGAATTCGATATACAAGGTGTCGATCACCTTCAAATTGGAGTACGGTGTCGACCATGTGCTCCAGAACTTTCGGTCCTGCCAACAGGCCATCTTTTGTGATATGACCGATCAGAATGACTGGAGTGTCGGACTCTTTGGCAAACTTGAGCAATTCACCTGCGCATTGTCGAACCTGTGCAATGCTTCCTGCCGCCGAGTCTAGCAGGTCGGAATACAATGTCTGAATAGAATCGATGACAACGAGGTCGGGTTGTATCGATTCAATAGCCTGGAAGATGTTACGGGTTCGCGTTTCGGTGAGGATAAAACAATCGGTCCCGTTAATTCCCATGCGCGATGCGCGCATCTTGATCTGCTGCTCACTTTCTTCGCCTGACACATAAAGCGTTTTTCTCCCTGACAGCGAAGTACCGAGCTGCAGCATGAGGGTCGACTTACCAATGCCGGGCTCGCCTCCGATGAGAATGAGTGATCCCGGAACGATACCGCCGCCCAGCACGCGATTCAGTTCATTGTCCTGCGTCATCAGGCGCGCTTCCGTTCCTTCACCGATCTCGTTGAGGCGTTTCGGTTGCGCTACGCGTTGCGTTCCCCCAGATGATGTGCGCCAGTCCGTTTTACCTACCTCCTGCTTCTGGACGACCTCTTCTACAAAAGAGTTCCATGATCCGCATGCAGGACACTTACCGAGCCACTTGGGCGACTCGTAGCCGCATTGTTGACAAAAAAAGAGTGATCGGAGTTTAGCCAAGCGGTTACGTTTTAGCTCCAAAGGTATAAAAACCTTACATAAGCCCGCGTCGCACCGGGTTTTTGCCGACCGTGATTGGGGTTCTCTATGTGCGCCGTTTTGCCCTACGCAAGGGGAGATATCCGGCAGCGCAGTACAACGATTACGTAGAGTTTCGCAGAGCTATCCGCAAAGCGGACAACACGAAGCTGGTATTGATGAACAAGACGTGATCATTGAATGGGCGCATTGGCCTCACGCGCCATGACGTTGTACACCATTTTGTCTGCGAGTCCCGGGAAGAGCTTATTCAGCCAGACCGCGAGTTTCCCCTGCGTTGTGAGAATGATGATCCGTTTTCGCTTTACGGTCGCGTTGTAAATGTGACGCGCACATTCCTCGGCAGTCATCATCTTTTCTTCATTGCGAGGCGACACACCCTGCGGCGTACCATCCTTTGTAAGCGAGCGTTGACGTATGCCGCTCGCCGTGAATCCCGGGCATGCAGTCAGCACGTGCACTCCCGACTTCAGAAGCTCCGTGCGCAACACTTCCAGAAACCCATTGAGTGCGAACTTGGATGCCGAATATCCGGCACGTCCCGGCAATCCGCGAAAGCCGGCAACAGAACTTATGCCAATTACCGAGCCCTTGTTGCGGATGATTTCCGGAAGGCAATACTTCGTGGCATACAGCACTCCGTAGAAGTTGATGTCCATCACCTTCTTGATGACGTTCAGGTCTACTTCCGAAAAAAGCGCACGCATGGAGATGCCCGCGTTATTGATGAGGATATCGATTTTGCCAAAATGCTTTAACGCCTCTTCGGCCATGAGGCGGTTATCTTCTTCTTTCGACACGTCTGCCCGAAAGCCCACCGCGTCGATGCCCTGCTGCCGCAGTTCAGCAACTGCCTGATTGAGCGTTTCGCCGTCGCGACCCGTTATCAATATGCGGCTACCCCGGCGGCCAAATTCAGCGGCCAGCGCCTTGCCTATTCCGGATGAACCCCCAGTGATGATGACTGCCTTGTTTTTCATGTCTTGAAGTGCTGAAGTGCTGAAGTGTTGGAATGTTGAAGTGGTGAAGTCGTGCCCCACTTGAAAAACGTTCAAAAGATAGGAAGAAGAAGTTAAATCCGGATATTAGTCAATCTTGTCCCGACGTTATGAATTGACGATCGCGTCGGGTCCCTTGAAAACCGGTATCCTGGTTGCCTACTAATCGAGCATCAGCTCAATATCTTCACGGGTAAGCTGTTTCATGAAGCTTTCTTCCGTGGTGATAAGGTCTGAAGATAGCTTGAGCTTTTTCTTCTGAAGGGTTAAAATTTTTTCCTCTACGGAGTTCCGCGTAATGAACTTGTAGGTGAACACCTTCTTCTTTTGTCCGATACGGTGTGCGCGGTCGACCGCCTGCGCTTCGACGGCGGGGTTCCACCACGGATCAAGGATGAAGACGTAGTCGGCTTCGGTGAGGTTAAGACCCAATCCGCCTGCCTTGATGGAGATCAGGAATACGCGCAGGTTGGGGTCGCGGTTAAATCGCTGCACCTGTTCCTTGCGATCGATACTGGACCCGTCCAGGTAAGCATAGTCAATACGGGCTGACTTAAGGAAATTCCTTATGATACCCAGGTGCTTGACGAATTGGCTAAACACCAAAACCTTGTGTCCCTCGGAGAGGGCATTTTCAAGCATATGTGTAATGTCCTCGAGTTTTCCCGAGTCGCCTGAATAAGACTGCTCCACCATACGCGGGTGGTTGGCGAGCTGACGCAGCTTGGTGAGGCCCTCCAGGATCATAAACCGGCTGCTGCCAATACCTTCCTGGTCGATCATGTTGAGAATCTTCCCGCGGTAGTAGGCCTTGACCTCTTCGTAGAGGCGTTCCTGCTCCGGCGTCATCTCGCAGTATTGGATGTGCTCAACCTTTTCCGGAAGTTCAGTGGCCACCTGCGATTTGTGGCGACGAAGGATAAAAGGTTTGATGATGGCATTGAGTCGTTTCGACTTCGCCTCATCACCTTTCTTTTCAATCGGATTCTGATACTCGTTTCTAAAGTACGATTGTGTACCCAGCAACCCTGGATTGATAAAGCTGATCTGCGACCAGAGATCGAGTGTCGTATTTTCCAGCGGCGTCCCGGTAAGCACCAGCCGATTGCGCGACCGGAGTTCCCTTACAGCCTTCGCGATATTGGAGGTCGGATTCTTGATAACCTGCGATTCGTCGAGGATCACATAGTTGAAGGGGAACTGTTTCAGCAGATCCACATCAAGCCGCGTGATACCGTACGACGTGAGCACGAGGTCGTAGTGTTGAAAGCGCTGGATGTCTTTGTTGCGAAGCGTGCCTGTGTACGTCAGCACCTTCAGCGACGGTGTAAATTTCGCCGCCTCCATTTCCCAGTTGTAAATGAGAGATGTGGGCATGATGAGCAGCGATGTGCCGTTACCTGCTTCCTTTTCTGACTGCAGGAGCGCAAGCGTCTGTACGGTCTTGCCAAGACCCATATCATCTGCGAGACATCCGCCCAGCCTGTATTCATTCAGGAAACGAAGCCAGTTGTATCCCGCTTTTTGATAAGGTCGTAGCTCGCCGACGAATCCTTGCGGGACCGGATAATTCTTTATGCCAGAGAAGGAGGTGAGCGAACGAAGTCTATCGCTGAGATGAACCTTTGCTAGATTGCCTTCTTCGAGTTCGCGCACCAGGTTAAGGTGGTGTTTCCTGAGGACAGGTTTTTCATTAGCGCCTTCTGATTCGCTCAGCGCGAACAGGTCGGCGTATTTCGTTAACCACACATCAGGAATGATAGCGATCTCACCATTGGGCAATTTGAACTCTACCTTTTTGCGGAGGATCAGCTTTCGCAGTTCCTTAAACGGGATCTCAAACTCACCGAAGCGGATGGTGGCGTGAATATCGAACCAGTCGATACTCTCTTTTACTTCCACCTCGATGACAGCCTTGCCGACAAAGTACTTCTTGTCACGCGCTTCGGGCTGACTTACTTCAAAGCCAAGGTTAAGGAGATTGACACGGTTTTCATTAAGCCATGAGAAGGCTTCCGACTTGGGTATTGCCACCCGGAAACCCTTCATGGGAAGACCAAGTTTTTGAAGCGTGTGAAGGAAATTTTTTTCCGCTTCTGTCTGCCTCGTGATGCGATGGAAGATGTAATCGTCTCCCTGGCGCTCCACGGTAACGCTAACGGGCCCCAGATTGTCGCCGCGAAAGCGGTGCTTTCCGTATTTGAATGAGAGGTCGAAAAGTATTTTGCCCGACTCGTCGCTCCTGTCTTCACCAGAATTCCCGTAGAGATCAGGACTGGGCGCTGTACTGAGTTCCGAGAGCGTCAGGATCGGCAGCGGGTCGTATACGTTCTTGTTGATCTGGAATCCATTCGCCTCTACGTCGTCGAAACTCGCAATGAGCGGTGCGACAAAGCGGTTATAGTACGTCTCTTCTACATTCTTCGGGATGACGACATACTTCTTCGTAAAGAACGGCAACAACTTTTTGCCATCAACATACTTTTCGAATCCGTAAAGCTTTCCGTTCAATACCATCCAGGCCGGATCCTTGCATATCAGGTATGCGCTGGAGTTTAACAGTTCGAGCTTTTTGCCCTCGTAGTATACGGTAGGATAGTAATTTGTATGCTCAGGTGTCCTTACGAAATGGAACTGGATCGTGGCACGTTTGTCGAGTACTTCGAGCCGTCGCCACGTGGGTTCACCGTCGTTGCCCATCTCGAACAGTTTTTTTCCACGGAGGCGCTCCAGGATCTTGCTTCGCCGGCGCTCCATATAGTTTTCGATCTCCTCGCGGAGGGCTGGGTTTCCCTTTTCTTTGTCATACACCTTGGGAAAAAATTCCTCGGGTTTGACAAACTTGCTGTTAAACCGCTTTACGACGGCCTCCTGTTGCATAGAATCCACAATCTCGATCAATTCGAAATCGCGGTCATCTAGTCCCCGGGAGAATTCACGGGCATTTTTCGTTGAAATATTCTGGTGTTGGAAGGTCAGCTTGCCCTTTTCGTCCAGATGAACCACGTAGGACTCGAAGATAAATCCCAGGTATTCGTGCAGATACAGCGAATAGACGATTTGAAACGGCTGGGAAGCAGACACCTTCATATAAACCGTGGCTTCGGAGGATCAAACGAACCTGCAAAATACGTCGAAATGCTGAGCATTTACGCATTTTCTCGAAATAATTCGTCTCCGCTCGTTAAAGGTGCTGCACAGAGGAAAAGCGGGCGGCAAGGGTGGCCGGACGGTAGGAAATGGAAAACGTAATAATGCACATGGTAATGACCACGTACAGGATGTCATGAAAGACCAATTTTACCGGATAGCCCTCCATTACCGCGGATTCCATACCCATAGACACCAATCCGTACTCGCGCTGAACCACGCATAACGCACCGCCTATTGCGAGGCCAATTACCGTTCCCATTATGGCAATCAGTCCGCCTTCGAGAAGAAATACATTTCGGATGGTCTTAAGTTGGGCACCCATGGCAGCGAGGATCGAAACATCGCGTTTCTTGTCAAGGGCAAGCATCATCAGGGTAAAGAAGATGTTAATCGACCCGATGCAAAGCAGTAGCGCCAGGGCCAGGAAAGCAAACAGCTTCTCCATGCGCAAAAGCTTATAGAGATCTTTGTGTTGCTGTTCGCGGTTCAGCACGCGAAAACCATCACCCAAAACTTGTTGTATCGCTGCCTGCACTCTGTCAGTGGCTCTTTCGTTGACAACCTTGATCTCAAGTGAAGTGCGCCGGTTACCGTAGTCGAGCAAGTCGACAGCGAAATCCAAAGGCACGATGACGTAGTTGTCGTCGAGATTCTGGATGATAGAAAAGACGGCGCCGGGATAGATTCGCCTTTGTGTGTAAGGACCGCCCGGACCAAAGGAAGAGCCTTCTGTGTTCCTTATGTAGTATACATGCATCGCGTGCAATGTCTCGCCGATGTCGATGGAAAGCGTGTTGCGTATACCCATGCCGACGATGGCCAAGGGAATCCCATTGCGATACAACGCCACATCGCCCGCGACGATGTTGTTGTCAATTCGATGCTGGTCGATAAAGTTTTCGCTCACACCTTTTAGCATCACCAATTGATTAGCATCGCGGTATCGCACGTACGCATAGTCTTCAATTACCTCGGTTACAAATTCAACACCTTCAATCGATTCGATCTTGTCGCGCAGCTCGTCCGTTACTTCGAATGATTTCCCCACGACGGCTTCGATCTTCAGTGGAGGATCGAAAGAGTTATTGAGTGAACGAAGCAATTCTTCCAGCCCGTTGAACACGGAAAGTACCACGATGAGTGCCGCCGTGATGACGGCTACCACCACTATGGAAATGATCGAGATGATGTTAATGAAATTCTTCTTCCTCCTGGAAAAGAGATAACGTCCGGCGATGAAGAGAGGCAGGTTCAAGGCAGGTCACGTTGATTCTTTCGGATCGTCAGTGGCTGGCGGGATGTTGAGGCTCCGGATCAATGCCTCGAGTCGCATCGCCTCCTCCTCCACTTTATCGACATAAAAAATCAACTCAGGGATGATGCGCACTTGTTTCCCGATCCGGTTGCCAAGATCACGACGGATTTCCTTCTTGTGCGATTCGATGCGCTGAAGGATGGCGGCCTTGTCTTCCTGCAGCATCATGCTCACATAAATGCGCGCAACACTGAGGTCGGGACTGACCTGAACGGGGGGAATGGGGCAAAAAAATTTGCAAGAAAAA
>QGUY01000177.1 GCA_003242315.1 Bacteroidota bacterium | reverse complement strand
CCCTTTAGTTATACCGTACTAAAGCAAGCAATTTCGAACCATTTTTACATGGTTCATTTCTTCGTCGAGTTCAAGAAAAAGGAGTCGCTTGGCGACAATTTTTTTATGAGTTTTTTTAGGCATACGGAACTCTGAAAATATCATTTCTTTCCTTCATCTTTAGCACGTCGATCTAAACGGAAGCAGGCTCTGCTGGAGAGCAACCTGCCAGGGATAAGGTCGATGAACGACGAAAATGTCATAGGTGTGTGTGGATGATCCCGTACTTGACCTCAACTTGAGGCTTGGGACTCTGCATGCACCTTCCTTTTCTTACTCTGTCGCTTGCTGATCGGAGCTGAACTGTCGTGCTGTTGAAAGCGCCGCCTGCGATCAATTTGATTCTTCTCATCCTGCGTGATGTTCTTTTTGTGGATCAATTGATTTTGCTGATCGACAGTAGCGCCATATTCTTGTTGATTTCTTAGTACGCCCCAGGTGATGCGTAACAGTTTTTGCATGATTACTCCAATAGCTTGGTTGTACCCTTTTCCGTTGCTACGATGCCGCTGATATATAGATTTCAAATGATCGTCATGTATTACAGCGCTCTTTGCGCACATAAATAAAATTGCTCTCATGGTAGAGCGTCCTTTTTTGCTCATCCTGGGCATAGATTTTCCGTCCCCGCTTTCTTTTAATTCGGGATGCAATCCAAAATAACTAACAACGTGCTTTGGCGTTTCAAATCGTTGAATGTTCTCGATTTCGATCATGATCGCTGCTGCACTATATTTCGCTATACCGGGGATGGTGGTCAACAAACTAACTTCTGGGCCTTGACAGTTTTGCTCTAACACGCTCTTGCACTCTTCAATATATTGCTGCTTTTCAAGAATTTGAGTAGCCAGCGATTTGATCAAATATTCAGTTGCGTTATTTCCGTGAAACGCCACTGTGTTTTTTGCCTCACCAATAAGGCTCTCGGCTTTCTCTAAATCAAGATGTGGGATTTTGATCAACTGTGACGCTTTGATTTTGGAAAGCTTTTTTGAAGAAGGATACTTCTGCAGTAGCTGCAGGACCCAGTTTGGAATGCTCTCTTTGCAATACTTCATCAACTCAGGAAATGTCGAATAGATCAGTGACTTTGCCTGGTTGACTAACTGGGTTTTTTGTTTCTTTTGAAGAAAAATGTGCCGATGCAAGCTTCGGAAGGAAGAAAAACTACTATCCTGAGCCTCGTAGTCGATCGCATCCCCATGTGCAATCATATACTCGGCTATATACCGTGAACTCAGCGCATCCGTAACATTTCTTTCGAGGCGAGCCTGGATATTTTTCTTTATTCCGGCAGGGTTCAACCTCGCAACCGACAACGGCAATTCATCCATCCACTGAACCATACTTCCGTACCAGTTATTTTCTAAGCCCCCAGTACTTTCCAGCCCGCAATACAATTGTGTAATTCCATGCCTTGCGATCAGATCGGTAAGAAGGTGCCTGAGCCTATCATGCCCGTCCCGAGTGTCATCCAACTGAAAAACATTCTCCAGGATTTCCTTTTCTGGACTAAGCAAAATAAAATCGGCATACCCTTTACTAACGTCAATTCCTAAATACCCATTCATCAATGAAAAAAGTTAAACATGAAACAAAAAGTCAAGCATCGTTCACCCTTATAATTTATGCGGTATCTTTGTACCAGGTTATACCTCGAACTCAACTTGACGGATGGGAGAATCTAAAGGACAGTGTCTAAGCACTAAGGGAAAATCCTCCTCAACGCGTCAAGTTAGCTTTTCCTTTTAAAATTGGCTTTTCAAACATATAAGGGGATTAGGGGCGTGCGGAGGGCGGAGATGTTTACGTGTTTACGTGTTTATGTGCTTACGTGTTTACGTCGATAACATGTGCGTCTTGTCGCCAAATGAGGGATAACTCAGTGTTTACGTTTTTGACCGTCACCAATCAGTGGATACACTATGTAGAGACCCACGGCGTACGTCTCCATTCAATACCCATGGGTCAATCAGACAGGTATATAGTCAGAAGAATGGGGTGGTGTGCGCTGGGCCCCTTTAGGGGTCAGGGGTGTGCGGAGGGGACATGACGTTCGTGGTGTTCAGGTGTTTACGTGGGTACGTGTTTATGCGGATGTCAGTTTTTCTGACGGTCAAATGAGTACGTAGGCAAGTGCGCCACCTAAGTATCCCATTAGTGCAAGCAAACTGATTCTTTTCAGGTACCAGATAAAGTCAACTTTCTCCATCCCCATAACGGCTACACCGGCTGCTGATCCGATGATAAGGATACTGCCTCCCGTTCCGGCGCAGTAGGCGAGGTATTCCCAGATCATGTGGTCCATAGGATACGTGTCAACACTGTACATCCCCATGGACGCGGCTACGAGCGGTACGTTATCAACTACAGCCGACAAGACGCCAATGAGAGTAATAATAATTCTTTGGTCGCCAATAGCCCTATCGAGGAAAGCGGCGAACTCGTTCAGGAGTTGCATGGACTCCAGTGAGCCAACGGCCAAAAGAATTCCCAGGAAGAACAGTACGCTGGGAACATCAACGCGTGAAAGAGCACCAGCCACCGTATAGTTCTTTTTGGCAATGTCGTCCAGTCCTGAGTGCATCACTTCTGACACCACCCACAGAATTCCCAATCCGCACAACATGCCTAAGTACGGTGGCAAATGCGTAAGTGTCTTGAACACCGGGACGGATACCAGTGCGCCAATGCCCAGGAAGAGCATGAGCCGGCCACCCTTCACGTCTGTTGCTGTGTGTACGGGCTCCGCGACCTCCAAAGTTTTTCCCTTCAGCCGGAATCCCAGAAAGAGGACCGGGATGAGAAGACAAATCATGCTGGGAATGAACAGGGAAGTGATGATGGCGGCGGTTGATACCTGACCGCCTATCCAAAGCATGGTGGTTGTGACGTCTCCGATCGGAGTCCACGCGCCACCCGCATTGGCGGCAATTACGATCATCCCTGCGAATGTCAGTCGCGTTTCTTTATCGGATATTAGTTTTCGTATGAGGGATACCATGACGATGGATGTGGTGAGGTTGTCGAGGATGGCCGAAAGGAAGAAAGTGACAAAGCAAACAATCCAGAGTAGAGTTCGTGGATTGCGGGTTCTTATCCGGTCGGTAATGTAACGGAAGCCCCGATGTGCATCGACGAGTTCAACGATGGTCATTGCGCCCAGGAGGAAGAACAGAATCTGAGCAATGGACGCGAGATGTTCGTTTAGTTCATAGACAACGAACTCCTTGTGCAATTCGTCGGCAGGTGCCGCTGCGACGTCCTCCGGGGTGCGTTCGATGCTGAGTACGTCCTGGAAATCCTTAAAGGCCTTGCTGTCCGACAGGAGTGGGCCAGGTTCCATAAACACAAACAGGGTCCAGCACACAACCCCTGTAAGAATGGCTGTAGCTGTCTTGTTAATTTTTATGGGATGCTCAAGGGCAATCAATACGTAGCCTGCGACGAAGACTACGATTATGAGAATATCCATGTGGGCGAGAAGCTCCCACTAATTTGGCGAAAAGATCGATCCCTTAGTTGCAGATAGTAATCTTTTTGTGATGATCACTGGTGGGTCAGGAAAAGGTAGGTAGCCGCTCCCGCAAAGTAACCGACGGCTGCCAGTAGGGTGATTCTCTTTACATACCAGATGAAATCGATCTTTTCCATTCCCATCGCGGCAACACCGGCGGCCGAACCAATGACCAGAAGACTGCCTCCGGTACCGGCACAGTATGCGAGGTATTCCCAAATCAAGTGGTCGGTAGGATAGATATCCATACTGTACATGCCCATGCTGGCAGCAACAAGAGGCACGTTGTCAACGATAGCCGAGAGCATACCAATCAGCGTAATGATCACCCTGTTGTCCCCAATGGTATCGTTCAGATAAATGGCAAAGTCTTGTAGTAAATGCATGGACTGAAGCGAAGCTACCGCGAGGAGTATTCCCAGGAAAAACAGCACACTGGGCATGTCAATGCGTGATAATGCATGAATCGCGGTGAAATGACCTTTTTGCGAGTCGTCAAGGTCGCGGTTCGCGAATTCAGAGACCACCCACAATACCGACAGTCCCAGCATCATACCCAGATATGGTGGAAGATGCGTGAGCGTTTTGAATATGGGTACGCTGACAAGTGCACTCACGCCCACGGCCAGCATTAGGTTAGCTGTCGGCGGCGCCTTCTCATCGCTGCCTGGTGCTTTCCCTTCACCCAGTGTTCCCTTCATGGTAAAACTGAGCACAAGTAGGGGAATGAGCATGCAAACAATGCTCGGTATGATGAGGCTTTTTACGATGCTCACTGCGGTGATTTGTCCGCCAATCCACAACATGGTTGTAGTTACATCACCGATGGGCGACCACGCCCCGCCGGCATTGGCGGCCACCACGATAAGCCCTGCAAAGAACAGGCGCGTATCCCGATTTGGAACCAGCTTTCGCGTAAGCGAAACCATAACAATGGTAGTCGTGAGGTTGTCAAGTATTGCCGACAGGATAAAGGTTACCCAGCAAATGACCCACAAAAGAGTCCTGGCATTGGTAGTACGAATCCGATCTGTTATGAACTTGAATCCCCGGTGCGAGTCGACCAATTCGACGATAGTCATGGCACCGATCAGAAAGAACAAAATCTCGGCGATTTCAGCGAGGTGTTCACGCAGGGAGTGGATTACGTACTCCCTGTGAACTTCCATATCTCCCGTCGCCCCGGACGAACCATGGCTTAGCGATTCCGCCAGGTCGGAATATTCGGTACTATGAAGAAGGGACTCCGTCGGTCCGGATAGAATAAAAATCGTCCAACAAATAACCCCAGTGAGAAGTGCTGTCGCGGTTTTATTGATTCGAATGGGATGTTCAAGAGCAATAAGGATGTAGCCCGCAACAAACACAGCAACAATCAGTAATTCCATCCGGTACGGGTTTAGGCAAAAGGCGTATAATAATAAAACTTGGCCGCCGAACCGGCAAATTAAATTTTACCGCCTCCGTGGGATACCTGATGGTTATTTCAAAAAGTAAAGCGCGGGTTCGTAATCGATTGCCGACTACTGTTTCAATCCAAAAAGGCCTTCGTTAAGAGCAATCAAGGCCTTTTCCTTGTAGACCGTACTAACCAGCACGGAAATGTTGTTGTTGCTTCCACCGCAGGATACCATCCGTATCGGGATGTGCTCCAGCGCGTCGAAGATGCGTTTCAAAACACCTTCGCTTCCGGTAATACGGTTTCCGACGATTGATATGATTGACTGGTTCTCATCAACGTCGATGGTGCCGTATTTTTCAAGTTCGGTCAGAATAGAACGAAGATGAGTATTATTGTCGATCGTAACAGACACAGCCACCTCCGACGTGGTGATCATATCGATCGGCGTCTTATACTGTTCGAACACTTCAAACACACGACGCAGGAATCCGTAAGCCATCAGCATGCGCGACGACTTAATCCGAATGGCTGTGATGCCATCTTTCGTCGCGACCGCTTTGACGATACTTTCGCTGTCCTTGCTTGTGATGATCGTACCTGGAGCCTGTTCATCCATCGTGTTCTTCAGGCGAACGGGCACGTTGTATTTCTGTGCCGGAACGATGGTGGAAGGGTGCAATATCTTCGCTCCGAAATAGGCCAGCTCTGAAGCTTCTTCAAAGGTGAGCTCCTTGATAGGGAACGTATTCTTGACGACACGCGGATCGTTGTTATGCATTCCATCGATGTCGGTCCAGATTTGGATTTCCTCTGCACCAATAGCTGCACCGATCAGAGAAGCTGTGTAATCGCTTCCACCGCGCTTCAGGTTGTCGATCTCATTCCTGTGATTCCGGCAAATGTATCCCTGTGTAACGATGATGTCGACATTGCTCAGCGAACTGATCAATGGTTTGAGTCGCTGGCTGATCTTTTCGAGTTCAGGCTCTTCGTTCTCGTCGATCGACATGAAGTGCAGTGCAGGCAGCAAACGCGCCGGCACCTTGCGTTCCTGCAGGTGTTGGTAGAACAGTTCCGTCGATATCAGTTCGCCCTGCGCGAGAAGTTCGCGATAGCTCTTCTGATCGAACTGGCCGGCGGCCAGCAGTCTGATAAAAATGAAATACCTGCTGACGATTTCATTGCCGATAGCCCGAAATGAATCCGAGTCGTACAGCCGCGGTACGAAATCCAGGTAATGGCGTTCGAGCGCGCTGATTTCTTCTTCTGCGCTTCGTCCTTCGAGGAGTGCGTCGCCGATCCTGACGAGCGCATTGGTTGTGCCGGAAAGGGCGGATAGTACAACGACTTTCTTACCTGGAGTAGCCAGGCAGAGGCTTGCCACTTTCTTCATGCGCTCCGGCTGGCCCACCGAGGTTCCGCCAAACTTGAGAACTAGCATTCGGGTTATCGTTCGGGACGGCAAATATATGGATGGGAAGGGAGTTGAGCAGCAGTGGCTGGGAAATTTGTTGCCCTGCCGGCAGAAAGCACAAAGGGCTGCCCGCGGGCAGCCCTTCGGCTTGGAATGGAACCTTTTGCTAAGATTACTTCTTGTTGTTGTCCTTCACTTCTTCGAACTCTACGTCCGATACGTCGCTGTCGTTTCCGGAAGAACCGGTGTTGCCAGCGCCGGAAGCATTCGCTCCGCCTGCGGCACCAGACGACGCCTGGTACATCTCTGCAGAAGCAGCCTGCCATGCCGTGTTCAGCTCGGCCAGCGCGGCGTCGATGCCCGGGACATCCTGAGCGCCGTGTGCTTTCCGCAGTTTTTCAAGGGCGGCGTTGATGGCCGACTTGTTGCCTTCGGAAAGTTTGTCGCCGTACTCCTTAAGCTGCTTCTCGGTCTGGAAGATCATTGAATCGGCCTGATTGATCTTCTCCACGCGTTCGCGAGCCTGACGGTCGGCTTCTGCATTGGCTTGCGCTTCCTGCTTCATCCTTTCGATTTCGGCTTCGGTCAGACCCGAAGAAGCTTCGATGCGGATCTTTTGTTCCTTTCCGGTACCCTTATCCTTTGCCGATACGTGAAGGATACCGTTCGCGTCGATGTCGAATGTAACCTCGATCTGCGGGATACCACGCGGTGCGGGCGGGATGCCGTCGAGGTGGAACCGGCCGATAGTCCGGTTGTCTTTCGCCATCGGACGTTCGCCCTGGAGCACGTGAATCTCAACAGAAGGCTGGTTGTCGGATGCCGTTGAGAACACCTCCGATTTCTTGGTCGGTATCGTCGTGTTAGCCTCAATCAGTTTTGTGAAGACACCGCCCAGCGTTTCGATACCCAGCGACAGCGGAGTGACGTCGAGCAGCAGCACGTCTTTCACTTCACCAGTGAGCACGCCACCCTGAATTGCAGCGCCTACCGCCACAACTTCGTCAGGGTTAACACCCTTCGACGGCTTCTTGCCGAAGAACTTCTCCACTTCTTCCTGAATCCGAGGGATCCGGGTCGAACCACCCACGAGGATGACTTCGTCAATCTGCGAGGTGGATATGCCAGCGTCTTCGACAGCCTTGCGGCACGGCTCAAGCGTACGCTTCACCAGGTCGTCAACGAGTTGCTCAAACTTCGAGCGGCTGAGTTTCTTCACCAGGTGTTTGGGAACACCATCCACTGACGTGATGTACGGAAGGTTGATTTCCGTTTCCATTGAACTCGACAGTTCGATCTTGGCTTTTTCTGCAGCTTCCTTGAGACGCTGCAACGCCATGGGATCCTTGCGCAGGTCTACGCCTTCCTCTTTCTGGAACTCTTCTGCGAGCCAGTTCATCACGCGCAGGTCGAAGTCGTCACCACCCAGGTGCACATCACCGTTTGTCGACTTCACTTCGAATACGCCGTCGCCGAGTTCGAGGATGGAAATATCGAATGTACCACCGCCAAGGTCGTAGACGGCGATCTTCATGTCTTTGTTCTTCTTGTCGAGACCGTAAGCGAGCGCGGCCGCGGTCGGTTCGTTAATGATACGCTTCACATCCAGCCCTGCGATCTGACCTGCTTCCTTCGTAGCCTGACGTTCCGCGTCGTTGAAGTATGCAGGTACCGTGATAACGGCTTCGGTTATAGTGGTACCCAGATAGTCTTCAGCGGTGCTCTTCATCTTTTGAAGGATCATCGCCGAAATCTCCTGGGGCGTATAGAGACGATCGCCAATGCGGATACGCACGGTGTCATTGTTACCGCGCTATACAAAATCTAACCCGCCGGAAAAAAGAAAAAGGTAGATGATG
>QGUY01000472.1 GCA_003242315.1 Bacteroidota bacterium | reverse complement strand
CTTCAAAAGTATTTGAAGAAGCATGCGAATCCCAGACACAGAGCAACAGATTTCGGATGTGGAACAGGTAAGTCGTTTCGTTACCTTGCTCCATCGTTCAGTGAAGTAGTTGCCATTGACATCTCACAGAATCTGATCGACATCGCCAGGGAGTCAGGATATCCTAACGTAACCTTTAAGCGTATGGACCTGACCGAAGAAAATCTGGATCTTCCAAGAACAGACTTTGCATTTTGTTGCAATGTCGCCATCCTCCCTGAGCCTGAAGGAAACCAATCGATACTTCGTAACATTCAGCAAACCCTGAAACGCAACGGCACTGCGCTCGTAGTCGTGCCCTCGCTCGAGTCGGCGTTGTACTCTTCGTGGATGCTTGTTGAATGGTACAGACGGGAGGGCGTTGAAACTCACGAAATCCCTGAGTCAGAACTGAGCTATTTCAACGGAAGGAAAAATATCGCCCAGGGTGTCGTGTTTATCGACGGTGTTCCCACGAAACACTATCTGGAAACCGAACTTGAGGTATTGTTCAACAGCATAGACCTAAGCATCGACACGATCGACCGGCTGGAGTACGACTGGAGTACGGAATTCGATTCCCCTCCATCGTGGATGGCCGAGCCTTATCCCTGGGATTGGTTCATAAATTCCCGAAAAAATAGACTCAAAAATCCGCTGAACTCCAGCGGATTTTTTGCTTTTTAACTATCCTGTACCGGCCTGCCTTTGGTCCCTCCCGCGCATAAAACAAACATCAAATTTGTTTTGAGACCCTTCCGTATTTTCAGTAATTTGTTAATTCCCCTTAGAATCAAAATTGACGAAGATGTCCGGCTTGTGGCGTTTTGCTTTCTGTGCGTTCCTCGCAGTGTGTGTGGTTGACGCTGGTGTCACATATGCGCAACGTATAAAATCCTACGTCCAGGAGATTCCGGGCACGGACGTGAAGTTCAAAATGATCGCTATTCCGGCGGGTACGTTCACCATCGGAAGTCCAGCGGGTTCAACCGGCAGGGAGAGTGATGAAGGTCCCCAAAAGACGATATCCATTTCAGCTTTCTGGATGGGCGAGAAGGAAGTGACGTTTGCCGAGTGGGATCTGTTTTTTAAAGACAGCCAGCTTCCCCAGCAAAAGAATATCGACGGCGTTTCGCGACCTACAGCTCAATACATAGACCTTACGTGGGGTATGGGGCGGAGTCCGAACCATCCCGCGAACAGCATGAGTCAACAGGCGGCAATGGCGTATTGCAAGTGGCTCTATGACAAGACAGGTGTCTTTTATCGCCTGCCCACAGAAGCAGAGTGGGAATACGCTTGTCGTGCCGGCAATCCCGCGCAATATCCATTTGGGAATAGTCCTGAGCAGCTAAAGGAGTACGGTTTCTTTAAGGAGAACAGCGGCGGAAAATACCATGAGACAGGAAAACTTAAGCCCAACGCGTGGGGCCTTTACGACATCCTCGGCAATCTCAGTGAATGGACTCTGGATGAATACGTGGTAAATGGATATGCTAACATGAAGTCCACCGATCCCCTCGCGATTCCAACGCGCAGGTATCCGCGCGTAGCCCGCGGTGGTTCTTATCTCGACGATGCGGAAGAACTGCGCTGTGCGAACCGCATTCCCTCGCGATCGGAGTGGAATCAGCGTGACCCACAGATACCGAAGAGTAAGTGGTGGCTGACGGACGGCATGTTCATGGGATTCCGGCTCGTACGGCCGCTGAAGACACCTACCAAAGAAGAAATCGAAAGATTTTATGAGGCATATCTGGATAAATAGTATGAACTTAGTTATACAATGCCTTCCAGGTAGCCTCGTCTAGTCAAGTATGCCATACACAAAAAACAAACCATTACAATTATGAACTCCAGTGAAAATGAGAATCGCCTTACCCGTCGCTCATTTGTGAAGAACTCCGCTGTGTTAGGCGGCGGTTTGGTTGCTATGCCCTTGTTCTCGAACGCAGGATATTTTACGTCCGTCGACGATACGATCAAAGTTGTTCTTATAGGATGCGGTGGTCGGGGAACAGGCGCTGCACGTCAGGCGCTGTTGTCCAATCAAAACGTAAAACTCGTGGCAATGGCGGACGCATTTCGCGACCGTATCGACAACAGTCTGAAAGCCATCACAGCCGAAGATGACGATGGCGTGACCGTTAAGGATCGCGTGAGCGTGACAG
>QGUY01000176.1 GCA_003242315.1 Bacteroidota bacterium | reverse complement strand
TTATTCAACTTGTTCACCTTTTCATTCCCAAACGCGTTGCCGTGGCATTTGTCATTGCTGTGCCAGTCGGTTACTACCTGATGAATAAATGGCTTTCAGGATTCGTCAAAAAAATTGACTTAGGCCCTGAAATATTCATCATGTCCGCCGTCATAATGACTATCGTTTCGGCGATAACCCTTAGCTTCCAAACGTTGCAGGCGGTATTCACCAACCCTGTGCAAGAGATTCGGAGCGACGGGGAGTAGTATTTTAGCGGTAGAAAATTGTGGTGACACTAGTCAGGGATACCAATTTCAGATTACGCTTCAGGCGATAATCACAGTAACACCCATTTTTTCGAGTTTTGCCTTCTCATCACCCGGAATGCCCTTGTCAGTAACCACTGTGTGAATCTTGTCCACCCCGGCAATGAATGCAAACCCCCTTCGCTGGAACTTGCTCGAATCGGCCACGACAATCACCTTCTGTGAAATCTCGATCATCACCTGGTTCAGGTGCGCCTCTTCAATGTTGGGTGTTGATATCCCGTAGCTGGTGTCGAACCCATCTACGCCAAGAAAAAGTTTGTCACAATAGTAGTTCTTGAATCCCTTCTCCGCGAGCATGCCCACAAGCGATAGCGAATTGCTCCTCAGCGTACCACCGGGCACAATGACGTTGATATTCTTGTGCTCTGCGAGGTAGTTAGCAATATTGATCGCGTTTGTTATGACGGTAAGGTTCTCAAACCGATCCAGATTCCTGGCCACTTCATAAGTAGTGGATCCCGAATCGAGAATGATAGTATTGCCCTCCTCGATGAGCTCGGCAGCCTTTTGTCCAATCGCCCGCTTTTCGGCGAGGTGCTTCTTCTGCTTGTCCGACAAGGGGAAATCGTAACCCACATAACTATGCGTGATCTTCATCGCCCCACCACGCGCGCGAAGCAGCATGTTCTTTTTCTCCAGTTGCTCAAGGTCATTGCGAATCGTCACTGAACTCACACCCAGAGCCTCACTCAGTTCGTTCACATTAACCTGCCCCTCCTTTTCAAGGCGCGCCAGGATAGACATCCTGCGACTTACGGTTGACCGGGATTCACTTCGCTTGCGTTTCATCAATCGTGGAACAATTGTCGAATCTAACTCCGAAATATATCAATAATAACCCTCCGTCCCGGTTTCTGCCGAAACGAAGCTTTTCGAAAGGTAAAATAACTATAAAAACATAAAGAAAGATTTATTTGAATGGTTAAAACCCACTAATTCACTAATTTTGGCGTATCCTTAATAATAACCCACCAGAAAAATAAGTAAATGAAACATAATCTGCTTCTCCCGATTTTTACGGTGTTCCTACTCGCCGGCTGTGGCAAGGGCAATCAGCAGGTGCCCGGCGGATCTGGCATTACCATCAAGGATGACAGCGTTGTGTTCGTCAACGAGACGATGCAACTCAGACTGGATGCCAACGGTGTGTGCCGTATCACGCTCCGTAAAGACGGGAGGTGGGTTAGTTTCACACGCGCGCATGAGTCAACCCTTCCGCTCTTTCACTTGGTTACCGACGAAGGCATTCTCTCGCGATTTACTACGGAACCGTCGGCCATACGCGTTATCGATCTGGATTCTGAGGAGTTCGGACCGGGAAAACGGGTGGAGATCACGGGCAAGGAACGTCAAACACAAATCGAACGAATCTTATTGCTGGACCTGTACGAAAGACACCCCTCTGCTGTGTTGTGCCAGGCTATTTACACGAACCAATCAACCAGGCCGGTAACCATCCGGGCATCCGTGTCTGATTATTTTCTCATCGATGCCAACGATCTCTGGACCTTTCAAGGTGTTGCGCACGAATGGGGCACCGATTACATCTTTCCACTGGACTCCGGTTTTTTCAGGAAGAACTATTTCGGCTTTCAACCGGAATCCCGACTGGGCGGCGGCATACCTATGGTGGATATCTGGAGTCCATCTATGGGACTCGCCATAGCCAGCATTGAAACTGAACCTCC
This sequence comes from Bacteroidota bacterium, assembly GCA_003242315.1. Classification (GTDB taxonomy): domain Bacteria; phylum Bacteroidota; class Bacteroidia; order Cytophagales; family Cyclobacteriaceae; genus ZC4RG29. Next base: position 6,248 of record QGUY01000176.1, on the reverse strand, counting down.
CCTGGTGTCCTTCCCGACAAAGGTGACGGAAGCCGGCAAGGCGGAGATATCCATCGTCGAACAAATCAACATGGACCTCGATCCCGGTGATTCTTACAAGACTACGCGGAGCGCTATCCTGGTCCATGATCTCGATTTCTTTAATGCCGTCGAAGCATTCGCTGCGATCATGAAAGACCAGGGCCTCTATATGAAAGAACCCTCACCTGAAACCTATGAACCCTTCTGGTGTAGCTGGGGATATGAATCTGACTTCACACCTGAAGATATATACGGAGTTCTTCCGAAGCTGAACGAACTCAACATTAAATGGGTTGTCGTTGATGACCGTTGGTTCGATCGGTATGGCGACTGGAATCCAAGACCGGAAACCTTTCCAGGAGGCGAGAAACAAATGCGCGAACTAGTCGATTCCCTTCATTCGATGGGATTTCTTGCCAAGATATGGTGGGTGCCCACTCTTATTCAGCCTGAAGGTCCTCCACCAAATAGACGGTGGCCATCCACAACACCAGGATCATCGAAGCTTTTTTCCACTCACCCCGACTGGGTCGTAGTCAATAACGAAGGAGAATACCCCAGATGCCCGCGCAATATGTACTTCCTGGATGGAAGCATCGCGGATGTTCGCGCGTACATAGAAGATCTCACACGAAAATTTATAGATGACTGGGGCTTTGACGGCCACAAGCTTGATGCCTATTGGGCTGTCCCTGCCACGCACCGCGATCCTGCAGAAGACTCGGCGCGATCTTTCCAGGCTGTTCCCGACCTCATTCAAACGATCTATGAAACTTCGAAAGCGCTAAAGCCCTTTAGCGTTACGGAAATTTGCAACTGTGGTGTTCCACAGGATTTTTATCAATCGCGATTCACCGACCAGCCTGTTGTCGCCGACCCAACGAGCTTTGCGCAGGTGCGCAGGAGGGTGAAACTAAACAAAGCGCTGTGGGGCGCGCGTTGCCCAGTCTTCGCCGACCACGTCGAACACATCCAGATAAGCGATGATGAACTGGGCAGCGACTTTGCGTCTGCTGTCGGCACCGGGGCTGTTCCCGGCACAAAGTTCACCTGGCCAGGCGGTCCTCAGAAAGTGAGACTTACGCCCGACAAAGAACTACATTGGAAGAAATGGCTATCGCTGTATCGCGATAATATGCTTAGCCAGGGAGATTACACAAACTTATATGACATCGCCTTTGATAAGCCTGAAACACACGTCATTCGAAAGGACGGCAAACAGTATTACGCTTTTTACGAAGATGAATGGAACGGCGAAATTGAACTGCGGGGCCTCGACAATGGGTCGTACGTTGTGAAAGATTATGTTAATAACGAGGAGTTAGGCATTGTATCAGGACCCAATGCACGCATCAGGGTTTCCTTCCGCGACCATTTGCTGATTGAATGTTCACCGATTGAATAATCAAGAGTTATCAGGAAGGCTGTAAGGCACCGGTCACCAGATCAATCTTCTCTTCAATCAACCGGACTACGGAAGCGGTTGCCTGGGGAAAGACTTTTCTCAGATCGATCTCGTCACTTTGGGTTAGGATGTTGCGCAAGGTACACATGAAAATGTTCTTGGTTTCCGTTGCCAGGTTCACCTTACATATACCTAACGCGATAGCTTGTTGCAATTGATCGGCAGGTATTCCAGAGCTTCCGTGGAGAACGAGTGCAGCTGGAGTTGCCGCGTGTATGCGACTGAGAAGATCCAATTGCAGTCGCGGTGGCTCTTTATAAAATCCATGCGCTGATCCAATGGCTATGGCCAACGCATCAACACCCGTTTCTTGTACAAATCTTGCCGCCTCATCGGGCTGCGTGAATGAGCCGGTAACCTGCGCCTGGCCCAGCTTGGCCACATAACCAAGCTCGGCTTCCACATTGGCGTCATATGCGGATGCCAGTCGGACCACAGCTGAGGTCATTTCAATGTTTTCACGCAACGGCCGTTCGCTTGCGTCAATCATCACCGAGTCAAAACCGGCATCGAGACACTGTTTCACCCTCTCAAGGCAGCTTCCGTGGTCGAGATGAAGCCATCCTTGGACCCCAAATTGCTCCAGCCCCGCTCGAGCCATGCTTACGGCAACTTTAAGCCCGAGATAGTCTATTGACGCTTCCGAGAGTTGCAGGATGACGGGAGCTTCCTTTCTGGCAGCCGCGGTAAGAATACCCGAAAGCGTTTCAAAGTTGTAAAAGTTAGCCGCGAGCAGCGCACCTCCGTGTCGTGACAGATAGGCCAGCTTTTCTTTAAGTCTCATGATCAAATCGATATCCCAAATAAATCCTGCGCCGTTCTCCTGACAGCGTTCATATCTCTGAAGGCGGCTGTTCCACCTGGAGCCGTAGTATTGATGGCCCCGATTAGGCAGGCAAACTTCAGACATTCATTCAGAGGTTCACCCACTAGGTATTTGTGGATAAATCCGGCATTGAAGCTATCCCCTGCCCCAATGGTGTCCACGACATGCTCGTTGAGGAAGGAGCGTTGCATGAAAGTCGTTCCGTGGTCCCATAGGATCGCCCCTTCCTTCCCGTCTTTCACAACGATGACGTTGCCATCGCCGATGCGCGTCAATGCATTCATGATGCCGGACGTTCCTGTCAGAAATTCCAACTCCCGTCTATTGGGAAGAAATATGTCCGTCAAGGGCAACACCTGATCCAGGTCGAGGTCCCATCGTTCTGCGGGATCCCATTGCGGATCCAGGGATGTAGTCAATCCAAGGCGTTTTGCTCTTGTGAGCAGGCGCACCAAATTTTTTTTAAGACGCGGCAAAAGAAAAATAGAGCTTATATGAAGATGCCTGGAGGATTTCAGCACGTCGTCGGTGACATCGTCATCGCAGAGGTAAGTCATACAACCAGGATAGGTAATCATAGCCCGGTCTTCTCCATAGCTTAGGACTACGGTCACTCCTGTATCGCGATTACCTGTTCTGATGGTGTTTGAAACATCTACGCCTTTGGATTGCAGCTCTGCAAGAATGAAGTCGCCATTGCCATCGTTTCCCACACGTCCAACAAAAGTCACCGATGTACCCAGGGTACTCAGATTGCTGGCAAATATGGCTGAGCTGCTTCCTAGCGTGGTGGTGAACGAGCGGGCGATTACTTCCTTGCCCATTTCAGGAGGCCCCTCAATGTTGTTTGCAATAAGATCAACATTGAGTTCACCCAAGACAACAACATCCGATTTCCCGGTTTGGCTCATTTCAGGGGAAGATCCATATTCTCCATCATTCTGAGTTCTGTTAGTCTCCACGCGTGATCAATCCTGAAGGCCATAAATTTGTACGCCTTCGACAACCCGGGATATGGCCCCGGTCTGAGACGGGGTATCGGGTCGCAGCCCAAGTTGTAGCGACTTGAAGAAGGCCAGTATCTGAGCGGGCACCACACTGCAGACAGCGAGAAACTCCTCATCCACGGTGGGGCCGTTCTCGGAAAAGGGAAATGAATGATCCAGATCAAGATGATCGATATACGATTCCATTAAGCCTATTTCCAGCAAAGGAGGCCTGCCCTTGTTCATCGACTGCACCAAGTCCTTCTCATATTTCTGAACATACTTCTGATTCGAGAAAAGGTAAACCATCAAAGTGGTCTCGTCCACAACTGCCTTGGGACCGTGCCTGAACCCGAGAAAAGAATCGGGAGTGCAGACGATACGGCCATCAGTGAGCTCCTGTAGTTTCAGGTGGGCTTCAGTCGCCGTTCCCAATAACGGACCCGATCCAAGAAATACGGCTCGCTTAAAATCCTTTTCGGCAATTATTCGAAGGTCATCATAGTAATAATCGATCGCCTTATGAGCATAAGACGAGATGATGTCCACCATTCGCCGGTTCGCCTCAAGCTGGGAAAGACGCGCAATCAGTATTCCGGCCACCATCATACCGGTGTAGCTGCTTGTCATGGCAAGACTCAAATCATTCGCGCGCTCAGGAAGGGCGAACACATAGGAATTGTGCGAATTGGATCGACCCCTCTTTGCCAGTTCCCCCTGCGCATTGCATGTGATGATCAAGTGGTGAGAGCCCGCCTTGCAAAGTTCGTCAGCAAGCGACACGGCAGCGAGGCTCTCCGGACTATTACCAGACCTGGCAAAGGATACCATGAGCAATGGAACATCACCATACAGATGGTCACGCGGGTGGGAGACAAGATCTGTCGTCGAAACGGCCTCAACGGGAAGATCCATACTGCGCCGAAATACTGCCGCAAGAGATTTTCCGATGAATGCGCTTGTGCCCGCTCCTGTCAACATGACCCTGCTTCGCTGTGCTGTCGCCTTCCGCAAAAATTCTTCAATGGCGCCTTTCTCACGATCCACGTATTGCCAAACCTCGCTCCAAAGGTTCGGCTGCTGGCATATTTCATGAGCAAGATGCGTAGCGCCTTTCTCCGTCAGGGTCCTGTCATCAAGGCCCAGGTATCTTATCCGCATATATTATTATAGAACCGTTAAATGGAACTCAAATCTCACCAGACAAAAATAAGGAAAAGGACGATAAAAACTTCGTTTTATTTTTATTTATACTTGTAAATCTTTCATTTCATTTAAAAGATCAGATACGGCCCATGGGGGATCGCTGCTCCTCAATAATTAGTAAGATTCTGATATTCAGGGATTACCCACAAAAAAGATATGCACGTAGCCGCAAAAAGGGACCGGTTTGCGTTCCTTTTCTTATTTCCCGGAGTGCGTCTGAAAATACACCAATAAGTTTCGTTTTATTATTTTAGAGCAAATGACGACACCCCGCTCACGTCCCTGGCTCCTATTTGCAATGCTCACCGTATTCTGCTGGGGTATATGGGGTGCGCTTATCGAAATCCCTGAAAAAGCAGGCTTCCCGGAGACATTGGGTTACTGCGTCTGGGCGTCGACGATGATAGTCCCGGGAGTTATTGTGTTGACAAGATCCGGGCGCCTGGATACGTCGGTAACGACGGCTACGCTGGGGCTGATTATCGGGCTTCTTGGCGCCGGAGGACAACTCATACTATTTACTGCACTCAAGACTGGCCCGGCATACATGGTATTTCCCATTATCTCCCTGTCGCCGTTGCTGACCATCCTCTTGTCCTGGGCGTTGCTACGGGAACGGACCACGCGCAGGGCGTGGACAGGCATTGCATTGGCCATTATCGCAATGCCTCTTCTTTCTTATCAGACTCCTCACGACGATGGTCGCGGAGGTCTTTGGGTTATCCTGTCATTCATTGTATTTGCCTGCTGGGGTGTGCAGGCCTATGTGATGAAACTCGCCACCAGGAGGGCTGATACGCCATCGATCTTCGTCTATATGGTGATCAGCGCGATCCTGCTGACCCCAGTGGCAATCGCAATGACGGATTTCGATCAGCCCATAAATTGGGGGGTAACAGGACCGGTAGCGGCCTTCGGAATTCAATTGCTCAACTCCGTCGGCGCGCTACTTATCCTCTATGCATTTCAGCACGGAAAGGCAATAATCGTAAGCCCACTTACCAATGCAGGAGCCCCTATTGTCACGGTAGCACTCTCTTTGGCGCTGTATCACACCGTACCAGACGGTCCGCTTATTGGGGGCATCGTCCTGGCACTCCTGGCAGTGTTTCTGATGAGTGAAGAATAGTGTTACAGATGCGCCCGCAGCATCCACGCCATTTTCTCATGCATGCGCAGCACGCCCGTCAGGAAGTCGGCTGTTCCTAAGTCCTTTCCCTTGTCACCAATCGGGTCGATCTGTTCGCGCAGGCGGCTTGCAATGCTTTCATGGTCGCTAAGCAGTTCGGTGATGAATGTCTTGCTGTCGCCTCCTTCGCGCGTGGATTCGGTAAGATCAGTCAATTCCAGGAACTCACGCAGGGTGCCCGGTGCAAAGTGGCCAAGCATACGGATACGCTCAGCGGTTTCATCGACAACCTCTGCCAACTGATTGTATTGATCCTCAAACATCTTATGCTTGTCGTAAAAATCCGGACCCTCTACATTCCAGTGAGCGTGACGAGTCTTCGTATAGAGTACAAATTCATCAGCCAGCAGCTTCGAAAGTTGGTGGGCAATTTCAGCTTTCGGTCCTTCCTTAATTCCAATTTGGGTTTTCATATTTCTCAGTTTAAAGGGTTATGATTTCAAATACCTTATACAAAATCCGTGAAGGCAATCAACCTCCTTTATATAAAGCACCAAATCGTCCCTTTTGTTGCTGTTTTCGAGTCATTTGGCGTCACGCCATGCGATAATTACC
>QGUY01000471.1 GCA_003242315.1 Bacteroidota bacterium | reverse complement strand
ACAGCAGCCGGGGCTTGTCTGGTCGTATGCCAAACAAGCGGTTTATGTATCGCGCTTGCTTTTCCGTAAAGCCCTGATATCGTATGCCATCAAAGACAAACGGCAAACTTCGGCTGTTGAATTCGTACGTCGTTCAGTAAGTTCATCGCATGATACCCTGCGGGCAATCTTCGCTTTGATTTCGTCCATCTTCCGCATCGTGGCGACATACCCGCTGTCAATCAGGCTTTCGGCTTTTTCAAAATCGAATGATGTGTATCCCCGTATGTTCGGCTGAATATAAACGCCAAGGTCACCAACGGCCGTCGGGTCCGACTTATCAAGCAACATATAAATGAGCGAATTCCGGATAAGCCGGTCGTCCGTCTCATATGGATACTCAGTAAAAATCTTCGTCGACACATTGACGCCGATTATCACATCGGGGTTGAACTCATTCGCGGCTACATCGACGGGAAAATTATTGTATACACCTCCATCGAAAAGGTAGCGGCCGTCGACGCGGATGGGCTTATAGAAGAAGGGGACAGTCTGCGTGGCTCGCAGCGCATTGCTGAGCAGCCCGCGTTTCAGTATAACTTCCTGTTGTGTGAAGATATCGGCCGCTACCACGCGCAGCGGTACAAAGAGACTGTCGAAATTATTGCGCGCAATGGCAGAGGCCTGCGCCATCGACTCCGTCAGGGCAAAGTTTAGCGAGACGTCGCTTGCAATACTCGAATTCAACTGCACGTTCAGCGTGGAGTCAAGCGACAAGTCGAGTTTCAGAAATCCCGGGTGATCGGCGTCGCGGTGATAGTAATAGTTAAAACCTTCGCGCGGCAGGCCCCTGATCAGGCGAAGAAAATCTTCCGAGGTGACGATGTTTTCGATTTCGTAGGGACTCATGCCGGCGGCATAGCTTCCGCCGATGATGCCCCCCATGGAAGTTCCGACAATGTAGTCGATGGGAATGTCATTCTCCTCCAGTGCCTTAATGACACCCACGTGTGCCAGACCCTTGGCAGCGCCTCCGCTAAGTACAAGTGCCACCTTCTGCGCCTGGAGCGAAAGCGATAGCAGTATGCACGAAAGAATAAGCAGAGGCCGCATTCAGAATACCGGTAACAAAAGTACACTTCCCTAACTGTAATCAGCGCGGGAAAATTACTCGACGCTTCCGGATTTTCGCAAAAAAAGCGAACTCAGTTCAGGGCGGCCAGGGGATCTTCGAGGACTTCCGGGAACGGTATGGCATTGAGCCGTCCGGTCAGTCCGTTGACAACCGTTTCAAAAGCAGCGCGGTGTTCGTCCGCGATAGGCTGGGAAGGCGGCAACTCTACCTTCAACGCATCGACCTGTACGCCGTTCTTCCAGAACCGATAACACAGGTGGGGTCCGGTTGCCAGACCCGTGCTTCCCACGTACCCGATCGTCTGTCCCTGGCGCACGCGAACGCCGGGGCGAATGCCGCTGGCAATGTTCGACATGTGAAGGTACTGCGTAGTGTAGGTGCTGTTGTGCCGGATCTTGACATAATTGCCGTTATTGGAGGTGTACTGGGCTTCCAGTACAACACCATCGCCAACAGACCGGATGGGCGTGCCCGTCGGCGCCGCGAAATCCGTTCCGAGGTGCGCACGATAAACCTTACGCACCGGATGGAAGCGACTTAGCGAGTACCGGGAACTGATCCGGGTAAATTCTATGGGATACTTCAGCAGCGCCTTCCGCAGGCTCTTGCCCTCTTCATCAAAGAAATCTACACCTTCCCCCTGATCGTAAGGGAACGCATAGTAGGGATTTCCAAAGTGTTCAAAATAGACGGCCAGTATGCGGTTGATGCCCGCGAACTTGCCCTCCACCTGGTTCTCTTCGTAAATAATCTTGAATTTGTCGCCTTTCTGCAGACGCTGAAAATCCACCTGCCATGCGAAAATGTCGACAAACATGTTTGTCAGCTCATGGGAAATTCCCAGCGACTCTATGGTTTGCGACAGGTTGTTGTTGACGATTCCGGCAACGCTCTTTTCCACCCGTGTGACCTCGCGACGCTGGAGGTCCACTGACAACGTATCGTCAAACCGAATGACGACATATTCGAGCGGATTAGGCTCGTACACGAATGCACGCGCGGTCTTGGTTGAGTCGGGCGTGCAAAGCACCGTATACTTCTTGTCGGGAGCGATCTTCCGAACATCAAAGACATTCTTGGACA
>QGUY01000175.1 GCA_003242315.1 Bacteroidota bacterium | reverse complement strand
GGGTAACTCCCACAAGAGGAATCCCTTTCTCCAAACGAACCTACTGGACAGAGTTATCCACATTCCCACATCTCAAACAAAAAAGCCAAAAAACCTTTGACTTCAACACAGAATCTATGTGGTTCAAGAAAGAAGAACGACTTAATGTTTGAACCACACAGGGCACATAGACCGGTTGACCGTTCCAACTAAATCTTCCGGAAGACAACAGACGCATTATGCCCGCCAAACCCAAAAGTATTGCTCATCGCAACATTTACTTCCTTACGAATAGAGTTGCCAAGAACTACGTTTAGTCCCTTCGGCATTTCGGGATCGGGGTTTGTTGTGTTAATGGTAGGTGGAATAATTCCTTCGCTGATGGCTTTGATGCATATGATAGCTTCAGCGGCGCCCGCGGCACCGAGCATGTGACCGACGGCGGATTTCGTAGCGCTGATGTGCAGGCGTTTGGGGTTTTCGCCAAACACTTTCGTCACCGCCTTCATCTCGCTCACATCACCCATGGGCGTTGACGTGGCGTGTGGGTTGAGGTAGTCAACGTCATCCGGAGTAAGTCCGGCATCCTGTAGGGCCCATTGCATGCCGAGCATCGCACCCTTTCCTTCCGGATGGGTGGCCGTGAGGTGATACGCGTCAGCCGACATACCTCCGCCTGCTACTTCGGCGTAGATGCGCGCACCGCGTTTCCTGGCATGCTCATATTCTTCGAGCACAAGAGCACAGCCACCTTCCCCCATCACAAAGCCGTCACGGTCCGCATCGAACGGACGGGATGCATGCTCAGGATCATCGTTTCGTGTCGACAACGCCTTCATGGCGCTAAAGCCTCCTACGCCGGCTTCATTGATCGGCGCTTCAGAACCACCGGTGATGATCACATCCGCCTTGCCCCACCGTATGTAGTTCATGGCGTCGATGATGGCCGTGTTGGACGTAGCACAGGCGGATACTGTTGAAAAGTTCGGCCCCATGAAGCCATGGCGAATGGATATCCACCCGGCGGCAATGTCTACGATCACCTTGGGGATAAAGAAAGGATTAATCCTCGGCGTGCCATCACCGCGGGCGTAATCCATGACCTCTTGCTGGAACGTGAAAAAGCCCCCGTTGCCGGACCCCCAAATGACGCCCACGCGCGTCTTGTCGATCGCGTTGACGTCTATGCCGCTGTCGCGCAGCGCTTCTTCCGAAGAAGCCATCGCATACTGCACAAAGGGGTCCATCTTGCGTATCTCCGACTTCTCAAAGTAGTTGGCCGGATCGAAGCCCTTGACTTCGCAGGCAAACCGCGTTCTGAATTTGGACGCATCGAATTTGGAAATGGGTGCGGCACCCGACTTCCCTTCAACCAGATTCTTCCAGAATTCGGGAAGAGAGTTGCCAAGAGGTGTAATGGCTCCCATTCCGGTCACTACCACTTTCTTCATCATAGTCATTTGCTGATTTGGTCAATCATTTGCCTGCAATAGGTGGTTACATAGCTCATGGGCTCATCAGAACGAACTGCCCGTGAATACATCACAGCACCTTCAACAGAACAAAAGAACACAAATGCGAGTGCGCGCGTATCAGGAATTGGTTTGAACTCGCCGTTCACGATACCTTCGTCCAATATCTTTTGAATGAACGAAACTGTTGAATCAAGCTCTTTGCGTAGCGCGCGGCGCATGAATGTCACATCATCATCTACTTGTACCGCAGTGTTGAGAAGCGGGCATCCGCCGGGTAAGGGCGGGTTGAGCACATAGGCGGCATAAAACTCAAGTAAACCCAAAAGTCGCTCCTTACTGCTTCGTGTTTGTGCGAGCCTGCTGTGAACGCCACTGCGTACAAGTTGCATGGCATGACGAAATGCCTGCAACGCCATTTCCTCCTTGCTGCGGAAATGGCCGTATAGCGCTCCTTTCGTTAATCCCGTCGCGCGGGTAAGATCGTGGAGCGTAGTCCCCGAAAATCCCTTACGGTTAAACACGGGTGCCGTGCGCTCCAGAATATGTTGCCGCGTACGCTCCGCCTTGCTCATGGGTCAAAAGTAAGGAAAATTTAGAAATATACCGATCGGTATATTTTTCATCGAACTGCAATATCAACCGTTTGCCGAATAATGAGCGAAAGCGTTAAAAAAATCAGCCCTGGCGGGCAACCTGGCGCTGTTCTCCGAGGCCGTCGATACCAAGCTCGATCACATCGCCAGCTTTTATAAAACGCTGCGGATTCATACCCATGCCAACACCTGCTGGTGTACCTGTGGAAATGATATCACCGGGGAGCAGCGACATGAAGCGGCTTACGTAGCTCACAATAAACGGAACCTTGTATATCAGATTCGCGGTTGTTCCGTCCTGCTTGATCTCGCCGTTGAGTTTCAGCCACAGCCGCAGGTTATCGACATCCTTGATTTCATCTTTGGTGGCAAGGAAGGGGCCCAGCGGCGCAAACGTATCACAGCTTTTTCCCTTCACCCATTGACCGCTGTGTTCGAGTTGAAATTCCCGTTCGCTATAGTCGTTGTGCAGAACGTATCCCGCGATGTAGTTCATCGCGTCGGTTTCTTCTACGTAGCTTGCCCGCTTGCCGATTACCACAGCAAGTTCAACTTCCCAGTCGGTCTTTTTGCTGTTACGGGGAATGACAAGATCGTCGTCAGGTCCTACAATGGCAGATGTAGCCTTAAAAAAGATTACAGGCTCCGGCGGGACGCTGGCTCCGGTTTCACGTGCGTGGTCGGAGTAGTTGAGTCCGATGCATATGATCTTCGATGGCCGCGTGATGGGAGGACCCAATCGCACTTTTGGGTCGACTTTTGGAAGAGTGTCCAGGTTATCGCGTACCCACGACTCCAGCCGGGTTAGTCCGTCAGTTTCAAAAAACCTTTCGCCAAAGTCTTCGCCAAACGCGGAGACATCAAAGCGTTCTTCCTCGTGTATGATGCCGGGTTTTTCCATCCCGGGTGAACCAAAACGGATGAGTTTCATTGTGTTGATGTGTTGATGTGTTGGTGTGTTGATGTTGGTGCGTATCGCCGAGTCATCTGCCAATCGTTACCGTTTGCGCGTATTCCTGATTACTAGGTGTTTAATTTTTCAAAGCCGCCGTCGATGAAGTAGTCGGTGCCAGTGATGAAGGAGGCTTCGTCGGAGCATAGGTAAAGGGCGAGTGTGGCGATCTCGTCAGGCTTGGCCATTCTTCCGATGGGTTGGGTTTTTGAAAGTTTCTCAAAAACCTCCTGCTCGCGACCGGGATAGTTTGCCTTGATGAAGCCGTCGACGAAGGGTGTATGCACACGTGCCGGCGAGATGCAATTACACCGAATGTTATCGTGGATATAATCCCGCGCAACCGAATAGGTCATCGTAAGCAAGGCACCTTTGGTCATGGAGTAGGCAAACCGTTCCGGGATGCCCAGAGTGGCCGCTATCGATGTCATGTTAAGGATAACACCACCGCCCTGTTGTTTCATAGAGGTGATGACGTGCTTCATCATGTTGTAAGCACCCTTCACGTTGACCTGGAAAAGCCGGTCAAAGTCGGCCTCCGAAGTCGTCTCCAGTGTGCCGATATGCGCGATACCTGCGTTGTTGATAAGTACGTGGATGCGGCTGGCTTGTGAAAGGATAGACTGAACAGCGTCGCGCGTTTCGGAGTGACTCGCAACGTTGCATGGAATCACCGTAGCCTTCCCTCCTTCTGCACAAATACGTTCCGCAGTCTCCCGGCCGCCAGCTTCGTTGAGTTCAACGATGAACACGTGACCACCATGGCGGGCAAAGCGTATTGCCATCGCCTGACCGATGCCGCTGCCGCCGCCGGTGATTACAATATTCTTGTGTGTATAATCGAAAAGTTGCGCCATGATCTACACGGAGCCCTCAATGCTGGTGGCCATTCAGGAAAGCATCCCACTCATCAGCCTGACCATTCAACTGATCTTTTAGAAAGATTGCGTAAGAGGGTTTGTAAGGCTTTCTTCGCAGCGGCATCTTGGCTTCCTCGGGCGTGTAGTCTCCCTTCTTTGCATTGCACTTCTTGCAAGCAGTGACGAGGTTCGTCCACGTATCGAGTCCGCCGCGTCCCTTGGGGAACACGTGATCGATGGTGAGGTCGCGTCGCGTGCCGCAGTACTGGCATTCGAAGTTATCGCGTTTGAATATGTTTTGCCGGGTAAGCGTAACGCCCTTGTAAGGGGCGTTAACGTATCGGTTGAGTCGTATCACTGAAGGCATCGGGAAACTCTGTGAGACGGAGCGCAACCGATGCCCGTTCGCCGACTTTACCAGTTCACTTTTTTTCAAATAAACCAGCACGAATGCACGCTCAACGGAACATACCATGAGCGGACTGTAATCCTGATTGAGTACCAACACTCTGCTGATCATGCTGGTAATATAGAATCAAACTTTCAAGTTACAAAACAGGCTGTCGCCGATTTTGCCGTCCCGTCTCGCCGAACGGTTACAGCAACACCCGCCGTGCCTGTACGAACTCGTGCGTTATACGCCCGGTATCGACGTTTCGTATCCCGTCAGGCGTCAGATCATCCACCCGTACCTTGCCCGACGCATGGATGATTTTATCCGAGCCCAACACGATGCCTACGTGGTTAACCTGCTTTGACCCGCGACTGAAGAACGCCAGGTCGCCAGGTTGGCAGTCTTTTATTCCATTCACTGGTCTCCCCTGCCTGACCTGCTGAGTAGAATCGCGATCGAGACGGTAACCGCAGATGCGGAAGACCATCTGAACGAATCCTGAGCAGTCGATCCCGAACGGACTCTTTCCTCCCCAGTGGTACGGTGCGTTGAGGTACTGCAGTGCTGTCGATCGCAGGAATTCGTAATCCCGCTTCTGGCCAAGATTCTTTGCCTCACCGTTGAATGCAAACTGCTCCTCCATACGGAAAAGTTCCGAGCTTGAAATCGGGATGATGCTTCCCATCAGGATGAACTGCGTGCGCTTGTTGTAGAGAATGCTCGTGGTTAGCTCTGTTGTAATCTTGAATTCGGCGTGGTTGCTGTAGTCGAAGTACTCCCTGGAGACGGCGTGATGTTGTATCGCGCTAATCCATCCTTCATACTGATCGATACTAATGCGGATTCTGAGCCAGTTGCCATCGGCGTCTGTCTCCAGCACTTCATAATGTTCGCCGAACAACAACTGGGTGACCTGCTCCGAGCGCTCAGAAGGTTCGCTGCGCACGGGTATCAGACTCAGGCGGGCAACACCATAATCAATCGCGTTGTTCATAGCACTATTGATCACGTCTTTATCCTGCTGAGTTCCCGCTGTGCTTCCTTTTCCCGCAGCGACTGCCGCTTGTCGTGGAGCTTTTTCCCTCGTGCAAGCGCTATTTCCAGTTTCGCAATGCCTCGTTCGTTAACAAATAGCCTGATAGGGATCAACGTTAACCCCTTCTCCTCCATCCGCGATGTAAGCTTCCTGATCTCCGATTTCTTCAGCAACAGCTTTCGCTCCCGGGTAGGCTCATGGTTATAATGCGTTCCCTGGGCATACGGTGTGATGTGAATTCCTTTCACAAAAAGTTCGCCGTCGTTCGCATAGCAATAGCCGTCCTGCAGATTCACCTTGCCCTCCTTTATCGATTTGATCTCGGTACCTTTCAGCACCATACCCGCTATGTACTTGTCGAGCAATTCGTACTCGTACGTTGCCCGTCGGTTCTTTATATTGATGTTATCGGAGAATCGTTGCCCGGCCATACCTGTCAGCACTCTTTCAATCAATTTTACAATATTGCGCCCATCATTCAAAACGGCATCCTTGCCTGTGGGACGACGCCGAGGTCGGCAAACATCCCTTCCTTAAACTTAAAGTGAGCTGCTATCGCGATCATCGCCGCATTATCCGTGCAGTATTGAAACTCCGGGATGAACAGATTCCATCCTTCCTTTTCTGCCATTTCGCTCAGACGTTTTCTCAAACCCCGGTTTGCAGAGACACCCCCTGCGATTGCAATTTCCCGTATACCGGTAAGATCGCTCGCCTGTTTGAGTCTCGACACCAGCATATCGACGAGGTGTGCCTGAAGACTTGCGCACAAATCGGGAAGATTGTTCGCGATAAAGTCGGGGTCATCCTTCACCTTATCGCGCAGGAAGTAAAGGAAAGCTGTCTTGATCCCGCTGAATGAAAAGTCGAGTCCCGGCATACTCGTCGCCGGAAAGGTAAATGCGTTAGGGTTTCCCTGGGCAGCGTATTGATCGATCAGTGGTCCTCCCGGATAAGGGAGCCCCATGAGTTTCGCAGCCTTGTCGAACGCCTCACCGGCAGCATCATCCTGAGTCTCGCCGATGACTTCCATGTCGAGGTGCGCGTTTACGCGGACAAGCTGCGTGTGGCCTCCGCTCACCGTCAGGCACAGGAATGGGAACCTGGGATGTGGTTCGCTGATGAAGTGCGCCAGCACGTGCGCCTGCATATGGTTAACCTCAATCAACGGGATGTTCAGCGCTGCCGCCATCCCTTTGGCGAAGGAAACCCCCACCAGAAGAGCACCCATTAATCCGGGGCCGCGCGTGAAGGCAATAGCTTGTAAATTGCGTGCGTGGACACCCGCTTCCGAGAGCGCCTGGTCTACGACGGGAACGATGTTTCGCTGATGCGCGCGGGACGCCAACTCGGGTACCACGCCTCCATATTTTTGGTGCACATTTTGCGAGGCAATAATATTATTAAGTACCTTGCCGTTACGGATTACGGAGGCTGACGTTTCATCACAAGAAGACTCAATCGCAAGGATGACGGGACCCATGTGCAGCATTAATGAACCTGCAAGTTATCAAAAATAGGATTCAGAAAATATTGGCCTATTCTCTGGCCGGATTCCTCTTTTTGCTCATCGCCGTCTTTCTGATCCTCCAAATGCCTCCCGTGCAAAACGCTATCGTCGGGAGGATACTCCGAAACTTTTCAAACGTCAGCGGCTTCACCTCGAAGATCGACAACTTCCGACTGTTGTGGTTCGACCGGCTCGAACTCGGCGGACTTTCTGTTACCGACCCTGAAGGCAACGAGATGATCAGCGCGCAAAGCGTGCTCATCAACTTCAACCTGGCAGAGCTGCTCAACCAACGCGACATCAACGTCGACGGCATCGTGCTCGACAGCGCTGAAGTCCACCTGGCCCGCATCGCCTTGTCGGACACAACGACAGATCTCAACATTAACATCTTCGTCTCGGAACTGAACAAACTCTCACGCGGCGAAGGCCAGGGCCGCAACCCCCGTGTCAACATCGGTGAGGCGATCCTCTCGAACAGCGTGTTCAAGTACACCGATCCGCGACGCGACAGCATTACCCGCGGTTTCGATTACAACCACTTTACGCTTAACATAGAGGAAGGAGAAATTCAGAATTTCCTCGCAACCGGCGACACCGTACAGTTCGACGTCCGCACACTCTTGCTGCAGGATCAAAAGACCGGCTTTCCTATTCACCAGCTTTCCACGTCATTCCGCATCTCGCAGTCGTCAATGGAATTTAACGGCCTGTATCTGAAAGCCGGTAACAGCTTCATCGCCGACACCGTCGCTTTCACGTATGACAGTCAACGCGACTTGCAAGACTTCATCAACCGCGTCCGGATCCATGCGCGACTCGATAGCGCCGTAATCCATCCACGTGACCTCGCACTGTTCGCTCCGGGAACAGAAGAAATCAGAAGCCCCATTCGATTCAGCGGAATCGTTGACGGGAGGGTACGCAAGTTTATGGTACGCGACATGGACGCTCGCATCAACACCACCCGGCTTGTCGGTACCCTTGACCTGGACGGCCTTCCGGAAATCAGCGAAACGTTCATTATCCTGAACCTGAACAATTCCCAACTCAACTTCGAAGACCTGCATTGGCTCTTCAGTGAAGAAGCGATGGCGCGGCTTAAGCCTTTTGGTCGCATTGCAATGAACGGACAGTTTCTCGGGTATCCTTCAGACTTCGTCGCGCACGGTGCGTTCAGTACGCCGCTCGGCCAGATCAGTTCCGACATCAACTTCAAGATTAACGAGGAAGATATCGATAAGTCGACCTACATCGGTAAACTCAGGATGGACAACTTCGACCTCGGTCGTTACCTCGGCGACACCGTACTGTTCCAGAAGGTGAGCCTCGACGGAAACCTGGACGGCTCGGGATTAACGCTCGAAACGGCGTCGTTCTCTCTTAATGGCAAAATCAGTTCTCTCGGTTTCAAAGGTTATACCTATCACAACATCACATCAGATGCAAAATTCGCGTCGCATTTTTCA
>QGUY01000174.1 GCA_003242315.1 Bacteroidota bacterium | reverse complement strand
CAAGCTTGATGGCAAAATCGCTGACCGCTTCCACCGCAGTGTACAGCCTCGCATCTTCGCCGGAGTTCTTTGCAGGCCACATCCAGTTGGCACTAAGCGATACGCCTTTGAGGCCATGCGTCAGCGGAGCCCATACCAGGTTCGTTAGCGCTTCCGCAATGGCGAGCTTGCCGCCCATAGCCGGATCGATAAGCGCGGCCTGCGGGGCATGGCCGATCGCTGTCGCTACTCCGTTGCGTCCTGAGTAGTCGAGCGTCATTATCCCGACATTGTTCAGCGGCAACTGAATCTGTCCGCACGTTTGCTGCATCGCAACCTTTCCCGTGACGGAACGATCGACCTTGTTCGTGAGCCAGTCCTTGCATGCGACGGCTTCCAGCTGGAGCACCTGCTCGACATACTCACCGAATTTGTCCGCGTCGTATGTAATAGGTTGGCGGGATGCTTTCACTGTTTGATCTTCAATGACAGTTGTCGGTGCTGAACCAAACAGGTGACGCATCAGTATGTCGACGGGTTTCTTGCCGGTTGATTCCTTCTCAAAGACGAGACGCTTATCTCCGGTTGCTTCACCCACAACGTAGAAGGGCGCCCGCTCGCGTTCTGCCACGACGCGAAGGCGTTCGAGATCTTTCTCATGCAGGCCAAGCCCCATGCGTTCCTGCGACTCGTTGCTGATGATTTCCTTTTCAGAAAGGGTTGGATCCCCAACCGGAAGCTTGTCTATATGAATTCTGCCGCCGGTTTCTTCGAGAAGCTCTGAAAAGCAATTGAGGTGTCCGCCAGCTCCATGGTCGTGGATGGTAATGATGGGATTGTCTTCCGCCTCCACCATCGCGCGTATCGCGTTCATTACGCGCTTTTGCATTTCAGGGTTCGAGCGCTGAACGGCGTTAAGCTCAATAGCATTTGCGTATTCGCCGGTGGCGACGGACGAAACTGCTCCGCCACCCATTCCGATTCTGTAGTTATCGCCGCCCAGCATAACAATGCAGTCACCGGGCGAAAGTTTGCCTTTAGTACTGTGTTCCTTCCGTGCAAAGCCAACGCCTCCGGCGAGCATAATGACCTTGTCGTAGCCATAGGTACGGTTGCCATCTTCGTGCTCGAAAGTCAGCAGGCTTCCGCAGATCAAAGGCTGTCCAAATTTGTTGCCGAAATCCGAGGCTCCATCAGAAGCACGAACAAGAATTTCTGCGGGGGCGTGATACAGCCATTTGCGCGGTTTGATTCGCTGTTCCCACGGTCTACCTCCTTCCAGACGAGGGTAGGAGGTGATGTACACCGCCGTGCCTGCGAGGGGAAGAGATCCCTTTCCGCCAGCGAGGCGGTCGCGAATTTCGCCACCTGATCCGGTGGCGGCTCCGTTAAAGGGTTCTACCGTCGTGGGAAAGTTGTGTGTCTCTGCTTTCAATGAAATCACAGCATCGATGTCCCGTACGGCAAACAAAGCAGGAACATCCTGACGAACAGGTGCGAATTGCTCAATGACCGGTCCTTCGATAAACGCCACGTTGTCGCGATAAGCAGAAACCAGTTTATTGGGATTCGCTGTCGAAGTCTTTCGAATAAGTTGGAAGAGGCTCAGCTCCTTCTTCTTTCCATCAATAATGAAGGTACCGTTGAAAATTTTGTGACGGCAATGCTCGGAGTTTACCTGCGAAAAACCGAACACCTCGCTGTCGGTGAGTTTGCGACCAAGTTCACGGCTGACAGCTTCGAGGTATTCTATTTCTTCGTCGCTGAGGGCGAGTCCTTCTGATTCATTGTATTCCGCAATAGAGTCGATCTCGATAATGGGCTGAGGGGTAACGCGGATAGTGTATAACTCCTGATCCAGCACGGGGTAACGTTCTTCGAGCATGGGATCGAAGTGGTCATCCGCCTTGAAAGGCGTGAACATTTCGATGCGCGCAATACCGGTGACGCCCATGTTTTGGGCGATCTCAACCGCGTTCGTGCTCCAGGGTGTGATCATCTCCCTGCGCGGCCCTTTGAATGGTCCCTTGATTTCGGGGTCGGATTCAGGCCGGGCGCCTCCGAAAAGCCACACCAGCTTGTCGACGTCGGATTTAGACAAAGGCTGCGCCGCACCAACTGCGAAGATCGTGTTGGTGTCTGAACGGAAGAATAAGATCATGGAAAAGGAAAACGTTTAGCGACGCGCAAAAGTAACACGCTTCGGCGGGATTTCAGGCAAAATTTCAAACGAATTGGACTATTCTGAGATCACAAAAGCGGCCGCCGGCAACAGACTGTTATGACCCGTTTCGAGTACATGAAACGTTACGTTTTTCAACCGTTTGAAAACAGGTTCTACGCGTTGCGGGGGAATAATCCGGTCATAGCGACCTGTTATTACGAAAACGCGGGTATCGTGCGCCTCCATCATTCGCACGAGGTGGCTCATGTCGAATTTCAGGCGTCTGAAAACAACCCAGGTGTTGTACACCCTCGCGCGCCTGGCCGGGGTGTCCATCTGGTTTTCCGCGAACCGCAGCACTTTCTTGTCGGCCAGGCCCAGAATTCTTGCTATCCGTGTGAGCTTCAAGAATCGTTTTTCATGTTCGATCAGGCTTTTAAACAACAACCTCATGGGCAGAGGCCAGGTGGCCAGGTTATACCAAAAAGATGGTCTGATGCCGTCAGCGGCGATCAGGTAGAGCGTGCGGACCTGTTTGGGAAATGCCTCATAGGTTGCGAGGGCAAGCTTGCCGCCCAGACTAAATCCTGCGACGGAGCACGTAGAAATCCCCTCCCGTGAAAAAAGAATAGACATAATTTCCTTCCAGGTGGTTTTTTCCAGCGGAGTCTCCGGGTCGTCCCAGGTGCTCTTGCCATGGAAGTACAGGTCGACGAGGATAAGCATGTAACGGCTTCCCGCAGTCTCGAGCCAGGAATGGAATGCCTTGTGGGTTTGGCCGAAACCGTGAAAAGCGATCAGCGGGTGGGTTCCGGACCCCGCTACGTAGTAGGAAAGCGTGCTGCCCGGTAGCGCGATGCTTCGTTCGGTGTATACATTCATTACCTTGCTGCCGGGTTAATCGGTGTCGTGACCCAAAAATGACAAATTTGGGTTAAAATAATTCAAGGGTGTAGCCGTCTTACCCCTTAAACTGGTCATTCTTGTGGGGCGCCGTGGAACTGGCAATGCAGATTAAAGAACAGACATTTCTTCGGGAAAGGGGAAGATTGCTCAATTTTATTCGCAATCGCGTATCCACCCTTGAAGAAGCTGAGGACATCCTACAGGACGTCTTCTACCAATTCATTGCCGGCTACGATTCAATAGAATCGCTGGACCGCGTGACGTCGTGGCTGTTTTCGGTGGCGCGAAACAAGATTATCGACCGGTATCGGAGGGACGCAGTGCGTCCCAAAAAGACGAATCTCACGCAGACCACGGGGCCTGATGAGGATGTGCCGCTGACGATGCAGGATATTCTGCCGGACCTTGGCAACACACCGGAAGACGCGTTCCTGCGGGAAATGATCTGGGAGGAGATAATGGAGGCACTGGACGAGCTCCCGGAAGAACAGCGGGAGGTGTTTATCCGAAATGAAATTGAAGACGTAAGCTTCCGCGAGCTCGCTGCCGAGCAGGGCGTTTCCATTAATACACTGCTTTCGCGAAAACGATACGCGATACTGGCCCTGCGAAAGCGGCTGCAGAAGCTGTACGATGAGTTATGAAAACAAAACTGCAATGCGGTTAAAGAAATTATTCGAGCTATGAAAAGAGGTGGTAGAATTTTGTTGTGGGTAATGTTCGGCCTTCTGATGCTGGCAGTACTCACCTTCGTCACCCAACAACTTTGGAACTGGCTGATACCCGACCTTTTTGGTGGTCCTGTCCTTACTTTCTGGCAGGCGTTGGGCTTGCTGGTGTTGTCCAAAATATTACTCGGCGGGTTTGCCAAAGGAGGCCACCGAGAACATTCCCTGAAGATGAAAATGAAAGAAAAGCTATCCCGTATGTCGCCGGAAGAGCGGGAGGCGCTAAAGCAAAGGATCAGGGAAAAATGGTGTCACTTCCACGGTGATTCGAAAACACCGGAATAAACTGGCGTCTTGCTGCTAAATTGAGGCGATGTTACAGAATAAGGTTGTACTCGCTTTCATTCTCGTATCCCTGATCCTGCTGGTCGATTTTCTCTTCGTAGCCATGTTACGCAGGATCACGCCCAACATGAATCAGTGGGTGCGAATGATCATCCTGTCAGCCGTAGCGGGAACAACACTGTTCGCTGTCGCCGTCGTGGTGATGTACTACCAAGCCGACCTCCTGGGTATACAGGAAGGGATAAATCATTGGTACATGACCGCCCTCATGGTGATCTATGCCACGAAAGCAATTCCTGTTGCCACCACCATCCTGCAGGATACAACGCTCGTAATCGTGAATGGCATCGCGGCGCTTCGAAAGAGACGCGCGGCGTCGGCGGAGGCCGCCTCGAAGATTACAAAAATGACGCGGGCCGCTTTTCTTGAGAAAGCCGCGCTCACAACGGCTGCGCTTCCATTTGCAGCTGCGATCTTCGGCATCTCTTATGGTGCTTACGATTTCCGCGTGTTGCGGCGTACGATACGTTTGCCCAACCTTCCGCGGGCGTTCGATGGTATTCGCATCGGACAGATTTCGGACATCCACTGCAACCCGGCGTATTATCCGTCAAAAATTCGCGGTGGCTTCGAAATGCTCGTGCAGGAGAAGCCTGATGTGATTTTTTTTACGGGCGACCTCGTCAATTACCGAACGAGTGAGCTCTATGCCTTTGCCGATATGTTGCGTATGCTGCGCGCTCCTATGGGCGTGTACTCGGTAACTGGCAATCACGATTACGGCGATTACATCTCGTGGCCCTCAGTGGAAGCCAAGCGGAAAAATTTCCAAGACTTCATACAGTCACATCGCGAACTCGGCTATGATCTTCTGATGAATGAGCACCGCTTCCTTGAAACAGGCGGCGAACGGATCGCAATCCTTGGCGTTGAAAACTGGGGTAAAGGGCGGTTCCCAAAGCTGGGGCGACTTGACCTTGCCTACAAGGGTGCAGAAGAGGCTCCTGTAAAACTACTGCTATCGCATGACCCGAGCCATTGGGATGCAATAGTGCGGCCTGAGTTTCCCGATATTGATGTTATGTTTGCCGGTCACACGCATGGGTTTCAAATGGGAGTTGAGATCGGTGATTTCCGTTGGAGTCCCGCAAAGTATTCATACGTTCAATGGGCCGATCTGTACCGCGAAGGAAATCAATATCTCTATGTGAACAGAGGCTTCGGATGCCTGGGCTTCCTGGGAAGGATCGGAATGCCTCCGGAGCTGACGATCATTGAACTAAAGAGGGCTTGACCTCAGCCTTCTCCGCGCATCTCGTGCAGCAATTCCATTTCTTCCCGCGTCTTTGTGAAGAGGCGTTGAAACAGCTCAAAAGGTTTTTGATACTGTGCATGTCGGCTGGCATCCGGGTGAAATACCTCTGGTGCGTGATTCGGTTGAAAAGGAGGATATACATTCAGATCGCGCGCGGCTCGCGCTGCAATCATTGCAGCACCAATTGACGATGCATCTTCCAGGTTGGAGCGATATACCGGAATGCCAAAGATATCGGTGAGAATTTGCAGCCACTCACTCGAATGAACGAATCCACCGCTTGCATTGATCTGCTTTATTTCACCTCCTACTTCGCGAAGCACGTTGGCCACCTGGTACAGGGCAAATGAGATGCCCTCTATCAGTGCACGGGTGAAGTGTTCCTGCTTGTGTTCGTTGGTGATGCCAAAGAACGCGCCGCTTACACGGCTGTCCCACACCGGGGCGCGCTCTCCCATAAGATACGGGAGGAATATTAATCCACGGGCGCCGGGCGGAATTGACGCGGCTTTTGAAAGGTAGGTGGTGTAGTCGGTTAATGCGGCAGGGGTCTTGCCGAGAAGGTCGCGAAGATACCATTGGAGAATAACGCCACCGTTGTTGATTGGACCACCGCATATGTACGTGTCTTCATCCAGGATGTAGTTGAACGTCATGGACGAAAAGTTGTAGCGAGGTGTCGGCGAGGCGATGCGAACGGCTCCACTGGTCCCTATGGTGAGGCAGGCAACACCCGGTGTGATGGCGTTGCTGCCGAGGTTTGCGAGACAGCCATCGCCGCCTCCAACAACAAACCAGGGTGTTGGTGTCAATGGCAGCACTTCCTGCAATTCTTTTCGCAGGTCGTTTCGCTTGTGATGTGTGGGAACGAGCGTAGACAATTGATGTTCTCCAATGCCCGCAATCTCGAGCGATTTCGGATTCCATTGGCGTTGAAGGATGTCCATAAGGCCTGTACCCGACGCGGCCGAGTAATCCATCTCATAGACACCAAAGAGGCGATGCCAGATATATTCCTTTATCGAAACGAAGCGTGCGGCCTTTCGAAAGGTCTCGGGTTCGCGTTCCCGAAGCCACACCAGTTTGACAAGCGGGCTCATGGCATGAATGGCCGTGCCTGTCTTTTCGTACAGTTCACGCGCGTCTTCTAATTCGCGGAGGGTTCTGGCGTAAGGTGCGCAACGGCTGTCTGCCCAGGTGAGCATCTTACGGAGGGGCCGGCCGCTGTTGTCGAGGGCAATCACGGAGTGCATGGCGGTGCTGAACCCAATTGCTACGGGCGCTTTGCCCAGGCGCGCAACGGTTGCCCGAATGCATTCGACGAATGCCTCCCATATTTGTTCCGGATCCTGTTCGCTGGCGAAAGGCGCGGGATGGAATGTCGGGTAGGGCGACTGTTCGACGGAAAGCACTTCGTCCATCGACTCACTAATGGCTACCGCCTTCGTGCTCCCTGTTCCTATGTCTATTCCGAGGAAGTAGTTCACTGTGTAAGGATAAGGGGAAAAGGGGAAATTGTAAAATGTGTTGATGTGTTGATGTGTTGGAGTTGTCTGGCTTCCGGAGAACCGTGGGAGTAGAAGGATTAGCAGGACTACCGGAGATTCATTTCAATCTTGCGTGGCGCCTGCGCGTTGGGCCCCTTTAGGGGATTGAGGGGCGTGCGGAGGGGGCATGACCTTGTAGGTTGCTGGCAAGAAACAGACTTCCCGCACGTAAGTGGCGCGTTAGAAACTTCAACACATCAACACCTCAACACAAAAAAAAGAGGCACCCTAAAGTGCCTCTTCCCGTTCAGGTTTTAGGTAAAAATGCCGGCTCAGGGATGGGTTGCTGCACCCATTTCCAACCTGCGTTTCGCATCAAGGGAAAATCGTCCGGCACCAAATACCATAAAAAGGATCAGGCCAACCAAAACCAAAATAGATATCTCCAATTCCATCAGGTTTCCGAAGGAAAGAAAGCCTTCTGGATAGTTGACAAACACAATGGCTCCGATCAGGATCGGAATTT
The DNA here is from genome assembly GCA_003242315.1 of Bacteroidota bacterium. Classification (GTDB taxonomy): domain Bacteria; phylum Bacteroidota; class Bacteroidia; order Cytophagales; family Cyclobacteriaceae; genus ZC4RG29. Next base: position 899 of record QGUY01000174.1, on the reverse strand, counting down.
GGATAAGGCAGACGATGCGCGTGAACAATCCCACCGCGATAAGTGGTCCGCCAAGAATGTGAGCAAACACGACGTAGTGGGCCAGCGCCGCACCTGCGAAATAGATGTTAATACCGGCAGTGGTCATCTGGAGGTCGTGCATATGCGTAAGGAAATACAGGCCCTTGTAGGTGATAAAAATCCCCAACGCTACCCGGAAAATGTCAAGAAATCCGGGTCTGTGGGCGTTTCCCCATTTTTCGACATTGCTGATGACACTCATAGCCAATCGAATTTGGTATGTAACAAAGTTTACGAAATTTTTTTGGCGATTGCAAGGTGAAACACCGGTTTGTTAAAAGCGAAACGACCGGCACTTTGGGGCCGGTCGTCTGCTATTGGGTAGAAATGGTTCGGACGATCTAGTAATTGCGGCGATTGAAATTGCCGCCACGGTTACCACCGCCGCTGCGAGGTGCATCCGTACGCGGTCGCGCCTCATTTACAACGAGGTTCTTTCCCATAAAATCGGAACCGTTGAGCTCATCTATAGCCTGGCGCGCTGCAGTGTCGTCGTTCATTTCAACGAAACCAAAACCTCTGCTGCGCTGGGTGAATTTGTCAAGGATGATCTTTGCCGAACTGACTTCGCCGAAGGCTTCAAATAATCCCTTCAACTGATCGCTTGTTGCCTTAAAGGGGATGTTCGCGACGTAGATGTTCATAGTCTTTTTTTGATAAGAGTGATTACAGATTTTTTGAGAACGGTAAACAGGACACTTCCGGGGGAGGAGTCGCGATTATCGTTATCATGAGTAAAGGTAGAAGAAAAATCGGATAAAGAATACTAATCCCACACTCACCGTTCTTTTGATTAAAAAACAGCGATTTTGGATGAGAAAAAGCCTTATTTCGACTCA
>QGUY01000470.1 GCA_003242315.1 Bacteroidota bacterium | reverse complement strand
TTTTTTAAAAAGTAGGTTTTAGAGTTTTAATTTTCCCCGAAGATTTGGTTTTTCCGGTCTTGCCCTGAATTGCTTGTCCGTATAGATTACGGTGTTGATCCCGAGCTGCTCGCGATCAAAGCCTCAATCTATACTGACCAGCAATTCCAGGCAAGCACCGACAACACCAATCTGTCGGGACAACTCACACTCTCATACCGCACAGAAAAAGGATTTAATACATACGCGACATTCGCGACAAACTACAAGCCGATTGGTCTGAATCTCGGTGGCCTGCCCACATCCGGAGGTCAGCCCATGCTTGAGCTGGCAGAGGTCAAACCTGAATACGTACAGCACTTTGAAGTTGGTGTGAAGACCGTTCCCTTCCCCGGATCAACACTAAACGTCACACTGTACAATACTGATCTCGAAGACTATCAAACCCTCGTGTTGAACTCGCAACTAGGCGTTAATCGTGGTTATCTGGCGAACGCAGAGAAGGTTCGCGTACGCGGCGTTGAAGTCGAGGGTAACCTCCGCGCAGGTCGTCAGCTCCTGGTGTTCGGTTCAGTGGCCTATACAGATGGCATTTATGTTTCTTTCAAGGAAGCCCCTGCACCCCTTGAAGAGACGGGAGGCGAACCTTTCAAGGATATTTCAGGCGAATGGCTCCCCGGCATTTCGAAGTGGGCTGTGTCGCTGGGTGGTGAGCTCACGTCTCGTCCGAGGAAGCTGTTGAACAACGAAGGCAGGCTGTTCCTGGCAATCGATTCCTACTATCGATCCGAGTTTTCCTCAAGCCCTACACCGTCCAAGTACGTAAATGTTGATGGCTACGCGCTGCTGAATGCACGTGCTGGTTTCCGCGCCTCTGAAGGCCTCTCCCTCTTCGTATGGTCGCGCAACGTGACGAACACCGATTATTTTGAACAGCTCCTTCCTGCGGCTGGCAACGCCGGTCACTACGCAGGCGTACTCGGTGACCCGAGGACGTACGGGATTACGTTGAGGTATTCGTATTAAGCTTTGTTGATTGTCTGTAGTTGTCTGAACCAGGATTGGAAGGATTGGTAGGATTTCAATCATCCTATCAATCCTTCCATCTATTCTACCAATCCTTCCATCTATCCTACCAATCCTTTCATCTCTTGAATCCTGGTTCAGACAATTTAGGGCGGTCCTCCGAAGAATTTTTTCGCTATCTTCATCGCCCGTATGACTACCCTACTCACGCGAACTCTCTTTTGTGTGGTCCTGCTCGCGCAGACCACCGCCTGGTCTCAAAACCTCACGCTTAACGACGGCCGCGGGGCTTACGCAACAAAAAAATACCGAAACCTCTTTCTTGAACTCGGCCACACACAGGCGGAGATCGACGCGAAGATCAATCAGGCGTTTCAGCAACTGTTTCACGGTGACTCGGCAACGCAGCGCGTGTATTTTCCCGTCGGCAGTAATGAAAACGGACCCCTCGCCTACATGCTGGATGTGAACAACAACGACATCCGCAGCGAAGGGATGTCGTACGGTATGATGATCGCCGTACAGCTCGACAAAAAAGCCGAGTTTGATGCACTCTGGAATTACGCGATGACGTATTCCTACATCAGCGATCCCGGGCATCCATCAGAAGGTTATTTCGCCTGGTCGCTGAAGCGCGACGGCACACCCAACTCAGAAACACCGGCACCTGATGGTGAAGAATATTTTGTCACTGCGTTGTACTTCGCCTCCGCACGCTGGGGTGATGGTGAAGGCATTTACAACTATAAGGCCTGGGCGGACAAAATCCTCAGCACCATGCGCCATCATCCTGAGAAAACGGGACCGACGATCCGCGGAAATCAAACCGTAGGTCCGATGGTGAACGAAGAACACAAGATGATACTCTTCGTCCCCAATGGTCCACCTAACGGTGGAGGCCGCGCGTTCACCGATCCCTCCTATCACCTTCCTCATTTCTACGAGCTATGGGCACGGTGGGGCCCCGAGGAAGATCGCGCATTCTGGGCTGCAGCGGCTGATTCGAGTCGCAATTACTTTGTGAAAGCAACGCATCCCAAAACAGGACTTGCACCTGACTACGGTCACTTCGACGGCAGACCTGTGGAGCACAGATTTAATCAGAATGCCAAGCGTTTTGCATACGACTCGTGGCGAACGGCCATGAACTGGAGCGTGGATTGGTCGTGGTGGCGTAAAGACCCGCGGCAACAAGAACT
>QGUY01000173.1 GCA_003242315.1 Bacteroidota bacterium | reverse complement strand
GAATGGCCATTCGCGGGTTTTTTTTTACTTTTCCAATTGGGTCCCCAACCCCCCTTCCTTTTATCCTCTGAACCGGTTTTCCACCGTGAACAGTAAGGGCAGCGATCCCAACATCCTGCAGGCGTTCGGCAACTTCAACAACGTTGCGCGTATTGTCATCCCATCCTAATCGCGTCTTAACAGTTACGGGCAGATGGGTAGCCTTCACAACAGCCTCCGTCATCTTTACCATACGGGGAATGTCCTGGAGCAACGCCGCGCCCGCCCCACGGCATGCCACGTTCTTGACGGGACACCCGTAGTTGATATCGATCAGGTCGGGATTTACTTGCGTGGCGATTTCAGCGGATTGGCGCATGTGTTCTATGTCACTGCCGAAAAGCTGGATTCCAATAGGACGCTCGTACTCAAATATGTCGAGCTTTTCCCGGCTACGGGCTGCATCCCGAATGAGGCCTTCTGACGAAACAAATTCGGTGTACATTAAATCGGCACCCTGCGCCTTGCACACCGCACGAAAAGGCGGGTCGCTCACATCCTCCATCGGGGCGAGGAGGAGGGGAAAATTGCCGAGTTCAATGTTGCCGATTTTCACCATATTTGTTCAAATGTTCGCAAAGTTAATGAATCTGGAAATGATAGAAACAGAGCGACCCGGAAGGCAATCCTTTCTCACTCTGCTTCTGTTGCTCGTCGGTATATGTCTCGGATTCATTATCGTGGGACCGCTCATAGGGTTTTTGCTGGCACTGCCCTTTTATGACGGCTCGATGCTTGAGCTCGCCACAGCAATTCAGGATCCGCTCAATCATCCGGAAGTCAGGATACCCATCTACATCCTCCAGGCTTCAGCCACGTTCGTCGGACTCATCCTGACTCCCATGCTACTTATGCGAGTTTCGCACAGGAGCGCGGCAAGCTTGTTCGCTACACGGGATCTTAGCCTGTCGCCCTTTCTCCTCATACCGTTAATCGTTGTTGCCTTCATGGCGGTAAACTCATGGTTTGTTGAGTGGAATGCCGGATTGCGTTTCCCCTCGTTCCTGAAGAGTTTTGAGGAATGGGCACGCGCCAACGAACAACAACGTGCGGAGATAACGAGTTTCATGACAACGTTTACTTCACCTGCTGAACTTTTCATTGCCCTGATTGTGATTGCTGTTATTCCAGCGATCGGCGAAGAATTCGTTTTTCGCGGATTGTTTCAGAACGAGTTGAAAAGCCTGACCCGCAACATGCATGTAGCCATTTGGCTTGCGGCTTTCTTGTTCAGCGCTTTCCATATTCAATTCTTTGGCTTTGTACCGCGGCTGCTTCTGGGAGCTTTGTTCGGGTATCTTTACGCGTGGTCGGGTAGCTTGCTGATTCCCATTTTTGCTCACTTTGTGAACAATGCCCTGGCGTTGCTGAGCCTGTATTTTTATCAGACAGGGACAACTGACATTTCATTGGAGAGTCCCGAGGCTGCACCATGGCCATATATACTCATAGGCGCAGTGGCGACAGCATTCCTCCTGGTGTATTTCAAAGGATTCTATGACCGGCAGCAAAGGACGGCATCCTGATAGCCAACCGTCACAACCGCGAACGTACAGCAACCTTACGGAGCGAGTTATCACCGGCGTGATCGGCGCAGCGCTCGTCGTCGCCGGAGTAGTATTCAGCGAGTGGACGTTCTTTGCGCTATTCCTGACGATATGTATCCTCTCGCTTTTGGAGTTTTACAGGCTGGCCGGACTTGACGGACTCCTGCCGCTGAAGTGGTATGGTACATTCTGCGGTATCAGCATTTTCACCGTCACATTCTTCATTGAAAGCGGCCGACTCAGCGCCGCGTTCTATTCTGTTTTGTTTCCCATCGTCTCGATCGTGTACATGATCAAACTGTACAAGAAGTTTGAAAGAAAACCTTTTACAAATATTGCGTACACTTTTCTCGGCATTTTCTACGTGTCCGTACCGATCTCCCTCATGAGTGCTATCGCATTCAACCAGGGTGCCTATCGATATGAAATCATTCTGGGATGTCTGCTGATCCTGTGGGCGAGCGATACAGGTGCCTATTTTGCGGGAACATTCTTCGGCAAGAACAAACTATTCGAACGCATCTCACCGAAGAAATCGTGGGAAGGTTTCTTCGGAGGCGCGTTGCTGGCGCTGGCGATCTCGCTGGCACTGGCTTATTACTTCCCCGTACTGGATCGTCTTCAGTGGGTTGTCATCAGCCTCATCATCATTGTAGGCGGTACGTTTGGCGATCTGACCGAATCGCTGCTGAAACGCAGCATTGAAATCAAGGATTCAGGAGCCTCGCTTCCCGGCCACGGTGGTTTTCTCGATCGTTTTGATGGACTGCTTCTATCGACTCCATTCATTCTCGCTTTTCTTGAACTGTTTGGTGGGCAGGGAACTTGATCACGGGAAAACCTTTGTACATTCCGAAAAAATCTGTCGATTGATCTTTGTTTGGATTTGTTTAGGAGTGGTTGACAGTATCAATAGATTATTTTGCGGGACAGCAGAAAGAGAAATTTCATTTGCCCTTAACGCAATAAATTGAATAACCATCGGGGAATTGGGAAATCCGATGGTTCAATGGAAATTAAGTTATCTTTGCAACCGTTTTAGTGCCACAAAAAGTGGCCTTTTACGATAAGTCAATCTTTGCATATGGCCTATATCGAACCCGCGCCTCTGAAGGACCGGGAAAACCCGTTCGAGGCAATGATGTCCCGGTTTCATGTCGCCTCTCAGATCCTGGGCCTTGAGGATGAGATTTACAACGTACTCAAATCGCCTTCCCGCCAGGTCATTGTGTCACTGCCAGTCACCATGGACGATGGCAGCATCCGGGTCTTCGAAGGATACCGCGTAATACACTCCAACATCCTGGGACCGTCGAAAGGCGGCATCCGCTACGATCCTATGGTAAACCTCGATGAGGTTAAGGCGCTGGCAGCGTGGATGACATGGAAGTGTGCTGTAGTCGACATTCCATACGGTGGCGCCAAAGGGGGCATTACCTGTAACCCGCGGGAAATGTCGTCCGGAGAGATCGAAAGGCTCACACGCGCTTACACAACTGCTATGTTCCATGTTTTCGGACCCGACCAGGACATTCCGGCACCTGACATGGGAACGGGACCGCGTGAAATGGCCTGGTTGATGGACGAATACTCGAAAATGCGAGGCATGACCGTCAACGCCGTGGTTACTGGCAAGCCAATCGTTCTGGGCGGATCGCTGGGCCGAACCGAAGCAACCGGTCGCGGTGTTATGGTATCTGCCATGGCCGCTATGGAAAAACTCAAAATCAATCCATATAAGGCCACGTGCGCGGTGCAGGGTTTTGGAAATGTGGGTAGCTGGGCAGCGCGATTGCTCCACGAACGCGGTCTGACCGTACAGGCTATCAGTGATCTCTCAGGCGCATATTATTCAGAAAAAGGAATTGATCCGGAAAAGGCGGTAGCCTACCGCGATGCCAATAAGGGTTCACTCGAAGGTTTCCCGGATGCCACGCGGATCACCAACGAGGAACTCCTGGAATTGCCTGTTGATGTACTAGTACCGGCTGCTACGGAGGATGTCATCACGGGCTCCAACGCTCCGAAAATCCAGGCAAAGCTTATAGTAGAAGGTGCCAACGGCCCGACGTCATCCAAAGCAGATAGCATCATCAATGATAAAGGTATTATGGTTGTTCCTGACATCCTGGCCAACGCGGGCGGTGTTACGGTATCTTATTTTGAATGGATACAAAACAGGTTGGGATACAAGTGGACAGCCGATCGTGTCAACCGGAGGTCCGACCGCATCATGAAGGATGCGTTTAACAATGTTTTCAAAGTCGCGCAGGAATATAAAGTCCCCATGCGGATAGCGGCGTATATGGTTGCTATTGATAAAGTGGCGAAGACTTACAAATACCGGGGCGGATTCTAAAAGGAGATTCATGACCATTCACAAAGAGGGACGCACGCTCTTATTCATTTTATTGTTGGTTTTGTTTGCCATCAACTGGCTGCTGTCGTATTTATTTCCGGAGAATGCCTTGCTGCAGCAAATAGCCATCGGGGTTAGCATCGTTCTGTATTTTGCTGTGCTGCAGTTCTTCAGAAATCCCAAGGTGGTTGTCGAGCTGAACGACAAGCAAATCCTTGCGCCAGCAGACGGAAAGATCGTTGCTATTGAGGAAACCGAAGAGACAGAATATCTAAAGGAGCGCCGTACGCAGATATCGATCTTCATGTCGCCCATCAATGTACATGTTAACCGGCTTCCTGTCGGTGGCGTAGTGAGTTTTTACCGATATCACCCCGGTCGTTACCTGGTGGCGTGGCATCCCAAGTCCAGCACCGAGAACGAGCGCACAACGCTTGCCGTGCGCATGGCGAGCGGCCTGGAAATTTTAGTGCGCCAGATTGCCGGCGCTGTTGCGCGAAGAATTCGCTGTTACGTGAAGGAAGGCCAACCTGTAAACCAGGGTGAGGAGTTCGGTTTTATCAAGTTTGGTTCGCGCGTAGACGTTTTTGTTCCCACCGGCGCACAGGTCCGTGTCGCAGTCGGCGACAGGACGGTCGCAGGGAAGACAGTGCTTGCCGAATTGAACTAAGTCGCCTGATTTCTTGCATGCCCTAGGATACGCGGTAAGCAATCGCTACCTTGATGTTTTATTATTGTTTTTCCTGGTCCTGGTAGTGTCGGGGAAGGCATTCAAGCTTACCCTGCATGAAAAAGAACACGAACATCCGCTTTCCCTCGAAAGACCAGAATTTTTATGACACCCTGAAGAAGAGGGTCAATGAGCATTTTAAGACCGTAGGCTCCACGCGCCATGCCAATCGGGAAATGGTGTTTAAGACCATTTTCATGTTTTCGCTCTACATAGTTCCCTTGGTACTTCTTTTTACGGGAGTAATCACTTCAGTCTGGGTCGCACTGCCATTGTGTCTGCTGATGGGCGCTGCCATTGCGGGCATCGGGCTTTCAATCATGCACGACGCGAACCACGGTGCCTATTCCAATCGAAAGTGGGTGAACAATTTGTTAGGCTTCTCTTTGAATCTCATCGGAGGTAACGCCTTCAACTGGCAGGTTCAGCACAACGTCCTTCATCATACGTACACCAACATCTTTGACGCCGACGAAGACATCAGCCCTCGCGGTATTCTTCGAATGACGCCCCACTCTGCGTGGAAGCCCTTCCACCGGTTTCAGTTTGTATACGCATGGTTTATTTATGGCTTCATGACGCTCGCCTGGGTGTTCGCCAAGGACTTTAATCGTCTGATCCGATATCAGAAGGATGGACTAATCCGGAAGCAACACACGACGGTGACTAAAGAGTGGTTGATCCTTCTTACGAGCAAACTGCTGTATCTGTCTTACACACTCATTTTGCCGCTGATATTTCTGCCTTTCGTGTGGTGGCAAGTATGTATCGGATTCTTCGTCATGCACTATGTGGCGGGTTTTATACTGGCAACAATTTTCCAGCCCGCACACGTCGTGGAAGGCACATCGTTCCCTATGCCTGATCGTGCCGGCAACATGCGAAACACGTGGGCCATCCACCAGGTCGCTACCACCACCAACTTCGCCAACAACAGCCGGCTGTTTTCATGGTATGTTGGTGGTTTAAACTTTCAGATTGAACATCACCTTTTCCCCAATGTTTGCCATGTGCACTATAGGCATCTGTCTGCTATCGTGCGGCGTACGGCGGAAGAATTCAACGTACCTTACCGGGCACTGCCCACCTTCCTGCAAGCCTTAGCAGGTCACGGCCGGCTTCTCCGCGATTTGGGAAGAAAGCCGTTGACAGCTGAAGCAAACTGAGGCTCCCCTTTCCACCAATTTCAGTAAATTGCGCGCCTATGGTACAGGCCAATGCGTGCTATGCAGTTTTTCAGAGGTCGGTGGATGATTATCATCGATTTGACAATATCGACGCGGCCATTCAAAATCCTTTTCCTGCTGATAGCCTTGAACATATGCTGTATGCCAAGAACTGGATAGATACGGTTCAATGGCACCTCGAAGATCTTATCCGCAATCCGGATATCGACCCGGTTGAAGGCATGCAATTGAAACGGAGGATCGATACGTCCAACCAAAAACGCACGGACATGGTTGAGCGTATCGATGACTATTTCGTACAGGAATTTGCCGGCGTCATACCAGTGCCCGGAGCGCGCATCAACTCGGAAACGCCGGCCTGGCTGCTGGACCGGATGAGCATCCTGGTGCTCAAGATCTACCACATGGACGAGCAGGTACACCGAACAGACGCCGATGAGCGGCACCGGCAGCAGTGCGCAGCGAAACTCAACATACTCATGGAACAGAAGGAAGACATGCGGCAAGCATTCGATGAGCTTCTCGAAGATATATCGAAGGGAGTCCGTCGCTTTAAGGTGTACCGGCAAATGAAAATGTACAACGACGCGTCGCTGAATCCGGTACTGTACGGCAAGGGAAGTTCAAGGGGATGACTGCGCGGAAACTGCTGGTCATTCGCTTTTCTGCGATGGGCGATGTCGTCCTGCTCGTTCCGGCGCTAAAATCACTTCTGCACGCTTACCGGGATATAAGCGTCACCGTCGTTACCCGTCCGCGATTCGCACCGTTTTTTGCTGGAATACCCAGGCTGGAAGTAGTGGGTGCCGATGTTGACGTGACCTATCGCGGCCTGCGAGGCATGTACGGACTTGCTCGCATGCTTATCAAGCGCGGGCCCTTTGAAGTTGCGTTCGACCTGCACGACCATCTTCGGACAATGATCCTGAGAACAATCCTCCGACTATCAGGACTACGCGTTATCGTTTTTAAGAAAGGAAGGCATGAAAAGAAAGAGCTCGTACGTCCACGCAACAAAGTCGTCCGACAATTACCGCATACGGTGGACCGATACCGCGAAGCCTTTACACGCTATGGACTCCGTTTTGAAATGCTACCGGGGCCATTTCTTGTGCCCGACGAAACTACTGTAGCCGATACGCGCCAATGGCTGATCGGTAACGGCTTAACGCCCGGCCTGCAAAAATGGATTGGAATCGCACCCTTTGCCAATCATCGAACAAAGATTTGGCCGGGGGAATATGTGAACCGTCTTATTGAATTGTTGCTAAAGAGAACCGACTGTCACTTTTTTCTCTTTGGGGGAGGCCGCGAAGAAATTGCATTCTTTGAAAAAGTCAGGGCCGCATTTCCCGCTAAATGCACGATTGTCGCTGGTGCGCTCGAGATGCAACAGGAAATCGCACTCATGACGCTTTTGGATGTGATGGTATGTGTGGATTCCTCCAACATGCACCTGGCGGCATTGGCCGGTACTCCGTTGCTGTCACTGTGGGGAGGCACACATCCGTACACAGGATTCGGACCGTACCTCTACGATGCTTCTGCAATCCTCCAGATAGGCCGCGATGAATTACCATGCAGGCCATGTTCCGTTTACGGAAAGGAAACCTGCTTGCGCGGCGACTTTGCCTGCCTCTATCGCCTCACACCGGAACTGGTCAGCCAGCAAATTTTCCGAAAACTTGTTCTTTAGTATCTGGCAGCTAATACTTATAATTGAAGCTACCTAATCCCTAAACCTTACCTTCATGCAAAGGAAGATTGTCTTCGGCCTCCTCGCGGTATTGATCATCATTCAATTTATACGTCCTGCCCGCAACATCGACGATGCACCTCAACCCGGAGATATTGCCAACATTTACGCATTGCCCGACGGTGTGCACGATGTGTTGAAGGCAAAGTGTTACGACTGTCACAGCAACAACACAACTTACCCTTGGTATACCAACATTCAACCCATTGGATGGTGGATCGACTGGCACATCAGGGAAGGAAAGGACGAGCTGAACTTCTCAACGTTTGCCGACTATCCGAAGGAACGCGCAGATCACAAGCTCGAGGAGATCATTGAAGTCCTGGAGGGAGGCACGATGCCTTTGAAATCGTACCTCTGGATGCATGGAGATGCCGCGGTAACGCAGGAAGAATCACAGCGTATCGTCGCCTGGATCGCATCGCTGGGGATCGTTCCTCACTGACCAGTTACTGCATTCGATTGCATTTGAGCAGCTGTCGCCGATCGACGATACGCTCCCATTAACTTATTGTAAACTCCTTGCACAGTCGCTGGTTGTGCGGCGAAATGCTATTACCTTTGACAAGAAGCCTCCTCAATTACTTGCATTAACCTAAATACAATTATATGCGCAAAGGTCTACCGCAAAAATTCATGCTGTTGGTGATCATGCTGTTTGGGGCGGGTTTTCCAAGCCACAAAACGGGTTCGTAAAGG
>QGUY01000469.1 GCA_003242315.1 Bacteroidota bacterium | reverse complement strand
AGATTTTTATAAGAGACAGAGCGGAGCCCGGGTAAGCACCATCGAACATACCCTCGCCGCTCTGGTTGGACTCGAGATCGACAATGTCCTGATCCAGCTTGACGGTCCTGAATGTCCTATCATGGACGGGAGCTCCAAGCCGTTCGTTGAAGTTCTGAAGGATGCAGGAGCTGAGGAACAGAATGCGCTTCGCGATTTCTTTGAAGTGCAGGAGCCTATCTTCTATCGTGAGGCTGCCCGCAACGTGGAGATCGCTGCGCTGCCGCTTGACGACTACCGCGTAACGGTGATGATTGACTACAACTCTCCCGTTCTCGGCAGTCAGCACGCATCCATCACTGACATCCGCCAGTTCGAAAAGGAGATCGCGTCATGTCGCACGTTCTGTTTCCTTCACGAACTGGAAATGTTGTATAAGAACAACCTCATTAAAGGTGGCGATCTCAACAATGCGATTGTCATCGTTGATCGTGTCGTGAAGGACGATGAGTTGGAGAACATCGCCAAGATGCTTGGCAAGCCAAAGGTTGCCGTCAAGCAGGAAGGCATTCTCAACAACATCGAATTGCGTTATAAAAATGAACCGGCACGCCACAAGCTCCTCGACATTGTTGGCGACCTCGCGCTCGCAGGAAGACCGTTGAAGGCACAGGTGCTCGCCGCCCGTCCCGGTCATGCCGCGAACGTGGCGTTTGCCAAGAAGCTGAAGAAGGCGATGCAGGAAGCCGACAAGAAAGGAAGGCCGAAATACAACCCGAGCCTGCCGCCGGTCATGGACATCAACAAGATTACGGCTACCCTTCCTCACCGCTATCCGTTCCTGCTCATCGATAAGATTATTTATCTCGACAACGAGAGCGTTGCAGGTGTAAAGAACGTTACTGCCAATGAATACTTCTTCCAGGGCCACTTCCCAGGTAACCCGGTATTCCCCGGTGTGCTGCAGATCGAGGCCATGGCACAGATCGGCGGTATCCTGGTGCTCAACACGGTCCCCGACCCCGAAAACTATTGGACGTATTTCCTCGGTATAGAAAATATGCGCTTCAGAAAGATGGTGTTGCCGGGTGACACGCTGGTGATCCAATGCGACCTGCTGGCACCCATCAAGCGCGGCATAGCGAAAATGTACGGACGAGGCTTCGTCGGAAATACCCTGGTTTGTGAGGGTACCATGACCGCCAGCATCGTCCGCAAAGATTGAATGCATGAGTTTTCACCACCTTGCTAATATTCATCCCGATGCCAAAATCGGGAAAAACGTTACTATTGAAGCATTCGCCACTGTTCAAGCCGACGTTGTCATTGGTGACAACTGTTGGATTGGCCCTAACGCCGTGATCTGGAATGGCGCAAGACTCGGAAATGGAGTCCGGGTCTATCCCGGCGCCTCAGTATCATCTATACCACAGGATCTGAAGTTTGCCGGAGAAAAAACGGAAACGTTTATCGGCGACAATACCGTCATCCGCGAGTACGTCACGGTGAGCTGCGGAACGAGCGACAAGTACAAAACCGTGATTGGCAAGAACTGCCTCCTGATGGCATATGTCCACGTCGCTCACGACTGCATCATCGGTGACAATTGCATACTTGTTAACGCAGTTCAACTCGCAGGCCACGTTGAAGTTGACGACTGGGCCATAATCGGTGGGGCAAGCGCACTCCACCAGTTCGTGAAGATCGGCGCCCACGTCATGATCTCGGGAGGCTCGCTCGTTCGTAAAGACGTACCGCCATACGTGAAGGCAGCACGTGAACCCCTCGCCTATGCAGGTGTCAACACGGTAGGACTTCGTCGCCGTGGATTTACTTCGGAAAAGATCAGCGAAATCCAGGAGATCTACCGCTACATTTTCATGAAGGGAATGAACAACAGCAAGGCGCTGGAAGAACTTGAACGCAAGATGCCTGTATCCGAAGAACGCGACGCCATCATCAACTTCATTCGCAATTCGGAACGCGGCATTATGAAAGGTTACGGCGGGACCGATTAAATCCACAAAAGTGAGCCGCATGCGGGTTGAACCCGACATTCAAACTGCCAAGCCGGAATCAACCACCTCATTCCGTATTGCCACACAAAAACTCGGCAAGCGGTTCAACCGCGACTGGATTTTTCGCGACCTTTCCTTCACTTTTCAATCCGGTACCGTCTATGCCATCACCGGTCCTAACGG
>QGUY01000468.1 GCA_003242315.1 Bacteroidota bacterium | reverse complement strand
ATATCATACACTGCGCTGTTCGAATTCATTGAATTCACGCTTGCCCGCCTTCACGAGAAAGGTGTGAACGAGTTTGTCGTAAAGAATCCGCCACTGGCGTATGCACCGGGCGTAATGGAGTTGCTGACTACGTTCCAACTCAACCTCGGATTTGAAATCCAGCAGGCCGAGGCGGGCTCCATCCTTGACATTTCGGGCGATTTTCGTGAAGGCTTGAACTCCGGAGAATTGCGGAGAATTAAAAAGGCAGAAAAGGAAGGACTGAAGTTTACCGTGCTGGACATGAGCGAACTGGAGTCGATCTACACTTTTATCCTCGCCTGCCGCACGGAGCGGGGCTACACGCTGTCGATCGATTGGGAAACACTGCGCAAGACAGTTGAAGCGTTTCCCGACCGCTACATGCTGTTTGGCGTCAGACACCATGACGTGGTTGCCGCCGCGGCCATCGCCTACGACGCCGGCAATAGGGTTCTCGTTAACTTTCACCCTGCGCATCCCCGCGAATACGATCATTTGAGTCCTGTCGTGTTGCTGTTAGAAGGTATGTATCACTACGCACATGAAAAAGGCTATCGTCTCCTGGACCTGGGGACGTCAGCTGTTGATGGTAAGCCAAACTTCGGACTTCTTAATTTCAAAAGTCGCGTTGGGGCACGAGTTACTTCAAAGTTTACGCTGGTCAAACGATGGTAGAGCGGCTGCCCCTTGTGTCTGTGATATGCCTGTGCTATAACCAGCGAGACTGGGTTGAGGCGGCTGTGAATTCTGTGCTGCGACAAACCTATCCTAATATTGAGCTGGTCATCGCTGATGATGGGAGTACCGATGGCAGCCAGGATGCAATAAAACAAATGCATTCCCGGTATCCGGATATCAAAATCTTTTTGTCAGACATTAACCGTGGCAACTGTGCGGCATTTAACGCAGCATTTCGGGAAACGAGGGGTGCCTTTGTCGTCGACCTGGCCGCCGACGACGTTATGCATCCTGAGCGTATCGAGAAGCAGGTGAATAAATTCTCGGAATTGGATCATACCTATGGCGTGGTTTTTACCGACGCGGATTACATCGACAGCAATGGCGCATTCCTTTATCGACACTATGACGCATTGCGTCGAAACAGGCTGATAACCAATGTGCCGGAGGGCGATGTGTTCCGTGATGTGTTATCGCGATATTTTATTGCGACACCGACGATGCTCATTCGGCGTTCAGTACTTGAAGCTATCGGAGGCTATGATGAAACACTCGCTTACGAGGATTTTGATTTTTGGGTACGATCATCACGCTTTTTCAGGTACGCGTTCCTAAATGAACCGTTAACACAGATCAGAAGGACCGGCCGGTCGATGTCGTCCGACTGGTACAAAAGGAATGATCCCAAAGTACATTCCACTTACGTTGTCTGCCGTAAGGCCATGTCACTTTGTCGCGATGATGAGGACCGCGCGGCGCTGATAAAGCGCTTGCGCTATGAGTTTCGGCAGTGCGTGTTGACCGGAAATAGGGTGGAGGCGGACCATTTTCTCGGGTTGTTGAGAGAACTCAGGGAATTGTCGCCTTCGGACCGCGTGTTCAGGATCATTAAGAATACAGGTATTCCTCTCGGCTGGCTTCGCAACATCTATCACACCATCCGCTTCCGTAGTCCTGGCACAATGCACCGCCTGTAAAAAAGCCCATTGCCGTCAGCACAAACGATTTCGGAGATGGAAACTTTTTCTATATTTTGGATACATGAAACCTCACTTCCATAAGGTGCCGGTTGAGCCCGAGAGTTCATTCAGTCTCAGGCATGATATCAAGCGGGATTTTGGTTCGGTGTGGCACTACCATCCGGAGCTTGAACTCCATTACGTGGTGAAAGGCGAAGGGGTGAGATTTATCGGCGACAATATTCGCAACTTTTCTGCAGGAGAGATGGTCCTGCTGGGAGAAAACCTGCCGCACACCTGGCGCTGCAATAAAGACTATTCTCAGGATAATCCCGATGGCAGGGTGGAAGCAATGGTCATGCATTTTCTGCCAACATGCTTCGGAAGAGATTTCTTAAACCTGCCGGAAGCTGTGGGCATTCGCGCCCTGTTCGAGCGCGCAAAGATGGGTATCACCATCAGGGGCACTGCTAAGCTGCGGGTTGTCAACCTGCTGAAGCAATCACTCAATTCTTCCGGCCTTGATCGGCTCGTTTTGTTGCTGTCGATTCTGC
>QGUY01000467.1 GCA_003242315.1 Bacteroidota bacterium | reverse complement strand
CTCTTACACTGAGTAATGCTCGACATTCCTTCGCCTCCCTTTCAGGAGGGCCGACAGGCGGCGTGCTACTTAGTGCGTCAACTTGGCTTCCGTTATTCGCGAACTTTATTGGAAGCATAATTGGCGCCGTTACGGCAGGGCTCATCCGAAAGTCGGGCGGTACAAAAAGTGTGCGCATCAAGCCCTGGACAGTAACAGAGACTTTCGACGGATTCACAAACATCATTAGAACCCCGCCGATACGCTCCTATGCTATTGTGTCAAGTTTAAACAGTCTCGGCGGAGGTGCTATAGTTATCACGCTTCCTATTTATTGGGCCGATAAGGGATTGGATGCCGAAGTCATTGGTATTTTCACATTTACATTCGCTTCCGCTGGACTCGTTGGCGCAGTACTTGCAGCGCCCATCGTTGCCAAATTTCGGCCGTTTTTCGCGCTAACATTTGGTCTTGCTGTTTGGTCAACGGCGTCGGTGGTCGCTTGCCTTGATGTGTCAGACTACGTTGTCGTGACTGTTTTCTGCGCGGCTAGTCTTGTGACACCCGTGATGACGACGCCGATGACTGCGTGGATAGCGCGAAGTGTTCCCGATCACTTGCTGGGGAGAACGCAGTCAGCTCTATGGGTGTTGATCCGTTTGCTGGGAGCGGCGGCGCCCGGCGCAGGTGGTTGGCTGCTGGCTCAGAGCCGGGGAGCATCGGCGGCTTTCATTCCGTTCGCAATTGTCCAGATTGTAGTGCTTTTGTGCTGCCTGACAAGTAGGCATTTAAGGTCGATTCCGTCATCAGCACCTCAAGTGGCCGGAAGGTTTCAACCCAGTCCATAGCGGAGGAAAGCATGTACGCTGAATCGCTTCAACGTGCCTCAGTGGTCAATATTCTTTCTGCCATCGCGATTGGCAAATGTCCAAATGAATCTGATCTCAGAGCTGTACCTTGGAGTGACCTGGCTGATTGTCTTGAGTATCACGGAGTGCTTGGTCGAGTTGCAAATATTTTGGAGACGTGGCCTAAGTGGCCAGAGCGGAGATTGTTCGAAAGTGAAGTTCGACGTCGCATAATGAATCATCGCGCTCGGACGGTGGCGCAGGTTGAACGAGTGCGATCGCTGTTTCGGGGTCATCCTATTTCGCCTGTCGTTATTAAAGGCCCTACGACGGCGGCGCTTTTCGACACGGCGTACAGAATGAGGTGGAGCACTGATATCGATCTTTTTGTGGTTGATGCGACGTTGAAACAAATGGTTCATAATGCAGAAGTTCAGATGGTGGAGTCGAAATCTGAGCACGAGTTCGGTCTGCTTCGGGCAGGAGACACTATTTTCGATTTGCATCGTTATTATCCAGCTTTTTCGTACAGAAAGGACGTCGAAGGTCCTGTCAGTCACGGCGACGTGTTTTCGTGTCTGTGTAAAGATACTGCGATGTATCGGCGCACGATTGATTCGGAGGTGGTAATGGATTCTGCAGTGTGCGTCACCTCAGGCTGGGCAGAAGGTGTGCGATTTGTGCATCCTTCGATCGCCGCTGTTATTGCAGCGTGTCATTTGTTCAATAGTAGCCAATATGCGGCATCGTTCCCTCGAATTAGACTATCTGAGATCTTGGATTATCTTGAGTTGAGAAGACACTCAGATTTCGATAATCAGCTTTTCGATTCAATTGTAGAAAAAACACAGGCTCACGATGCAATTCAATTCCTGGAGCGATTTGTTGAGGAAATTTTGACATCTTGCGGATCACGCGAGTCGTGTGGTTTTCTTCAGGATCTGTGGCCGGGTCTCGCAATGGACGGATTTGTTTTTCGAATTGGATCGAAATCCTATTGGCAAAACTTGCTTTGCCGTCATGTTGAGATGGATTCCATTCTTGCGGCAACGGGGAGTACCGAACTTCAGTCATGTGAAGGTAAGCCGCAGTGGGCGCAGGTTAGGCCGTGTCGGCTTGGATGGCGTGAAGGGCAGATTGCGTCTCATGTGATCGGTGATGGAGCCGATCTAGATGTCTCGGTGTCGGCTGTACGCCACGATAACGGCTTGCGGATATACATGGCTGCGTGCCCGGCTAGTTTCGATGGAGCGGCGTTTCTCGTACTGCTGGGGAATTTGTATTTTGAGGTTCTATATGAGAATGGGGAGTGTTATATTAATGCTCAACGACAGTGGAAAGCCTGGCTGCAGGAGGATTATGAGCTTCGTGTTACAGATACTCGGCGTGG
>QGUY01000466.1 GCA_003242315.1 Bacteroidota bacterium | reverse complement strand
GAACCGCGAGATCATGCCCACGCCTGGCCTGATCAACCGCAAAATGGACACTCTCACGATGCAGCAGAGGCCAGGCGTCGGTCCGGAGAACTTTTTGAAGAACCACACCGCCAACCTCGATTCGGCGATGATCGCGCAGAACCTCTTCACGCCCGAACTCTGCATCGGACCGACCGAGGTGAATCAGCACATCAAGGAAATGACGGATTACAACTACGACGCATACCGTCCGGCTGAAGACGTCTATTGGGACGGCGACACCGCCGGCGATGGGGACGGTTCAAACAATCGGTTCTTCGCCGATCCTTCCACCACTGGCGAGAATCCCTGCCACACCTCCTATGCCCATATGGCTCTGTGCGGCGCCCGCAAGCGATTCGACTGGCGTGCCACGCAGAAGTCAACTGTCGTAGCCTTCGGCACCCGCGGCACCGGCGGCACCTACGGAAACTCGCCCAACGGCGGCCAGGATACCGGGCCGGAGTACACCGCCTCGCCCACGCTCCAGTTGCACGGGCCCAAGCGTCAGTGGATGGGACACATTGTCTTCAATGACAATCACTCCGACACAATCTCCACGTTCTTCCACCCCACCGTGACGTACATGCCTCAGGAGGCCACCCTGTCGGGATTCACACCGCAGCGCGACAACATCTACGCTGCGGAGTTCAATGATTATCCAACCCAAGGCAGCTACCAGGGTTCAGGCGACGCATGGCTCGGCATGTTCATCGCAGCCAATGCCAACGGCTGGAACGTGACGCCGCGTTGGGATCCGCTGGACAATTGATCGCCAGTACGACTGATCGCTCCCGCGTCCCTCAGCAGGGGCGCGGAGCCTTCTTCCCGCTAAGGGATGATCGCGACATCCAAGGCTTCGTATTCTCAGCACCTATTCGTATCGGAGAACTCTTATGAACCGCAAACGTGGCTTTACCCTGATCGAGTTGCTGGTGGTCATGGCGATCATCGCGCTGCTCTTGGGCTTTCTGCTTTCTGCCTTGAGCAAGGCACGCGCAACCGCTCGACCCACCAAGGACCCAACCCAAATCCGCGGCATTCACCAGTCCTTGCTGGTGTTCGCCCGCGAATCCAACGGCATCTTCCCGACCCCGGGTCTGATCCGCAGAATGGATGTCGATGGCAAGCACATTCCCGGCCGCGGTGAGGAGTGGATCGCGAAAAACGACACCGCACGCCTGCATTCGGCGCTCATCATGGCCAACTACTACACGCCGGATCTGGTCGTCGGCCCCACCGAGCCCAGCGGTTTCGTGTCGGTAATGGACAACTACAACTACAGCCTGTACGACGTTCCCTCAGGCGTGTATTGGGACGACGATTTTGACGCCAAGCTCACCGCCGTCTCCAACGTGTCATACGCCAGCATGCCCATCGCCAAAGAGCGCAAGCGCCGCCAGTGGCGCGATTCAATGGATTCCTCATTCGCGATCCTCGGCAATCGCGGGCCAAGGCTTGGTGATCTTGGCGAGCATTACAGGAAATCCATTACCCTGCAAATCCATGGCGGTACGAAGGAGTGGTTCGGCAACATCTGCTTCAACGACAACCACATCATGTCATACCGCACGTTCACACCCGAAGGCATCAACTACAGCAAGGGCGGCGAATCGTTCCCGGATAACTTCTTCGCCAACGACTTTGAGCCCGGCGCTGGTTCTCAGACTTCTGGTACCGACGCCTGGCTGGTGATCCTCGGCAAGGGCGGCATGCTCGCCAATGAATTGATCGTGGCTCAGTGGGATTGATCAGTCGATTCTCCCACCAGCAGACCAGTCAATCAGCCCCCGGCTACCGGCCGGGGGTTTTTCATTTGTTCATGTTGCATCTCCCAAACCGCCCGCCCAACAGGACATTCATTTCTTCAATTCAAGCCCGGCGCATTTGGCTATCTATACTTACCCAGTCATCTGCGTGCCGCCTGCAGCACGTAACGGGTCACCCTGGTGCAGTCTCACAGTTCGCCATGAGGAAACTTCCGTTCATGCCGACCTCTCCTATCCGGTCACGGCTGCGTCCGTTGCGGCTTGTCGTGCTGGCGGTTTTATGCGGCCTGGCGGGCATGCTTGAAGCCCTTGCTGTCCTTCAGCAGGAATGCCCTCTCCCGCCCGCTGCTGCGCCTGCTCTGGTGCCGGCCTATCGCCCGGCCAACCAAATCGCTGTGCTCCCTTTGGGCGGGGTGGTCGACAGCGGTACTTACA
>QGUY01000465.1 GCA_003242315.1 Bacteroidota bacterium | reverse complement strand
CGATTACTGATTTATCCCGGAGACGCGCAGGTTGCGCGTCTCTACCAATCCCCAGCGATTAACGATTACTGATTTATCCCGGAGACGCGCAGGTTGCGCGTCTCTACCAATCCCCGCGATTACCGATTACTGCTCAAGAATCAGTCTCCCTTATCCAATTCCTTCAACCTCTTTTTCGCCGTCTTAAACGCTTCGTCCTTTCGGCCGGCCCTCTTCTTCACTTCAGCGAAGTAGCGTCGTGCCGTGGCGTGATCGCCGCGACGTTCGGCAATTTCACCGAGGGCGATCAGGGAGTACAAATAATATCCGGACTCGAAACTCTTGGTCTGCTCAGTAAACTTTACACACATCTCATAATACTTGCGTGCCTCCTCGTCGTTCCTGCGCGTCTCGTTGATCTGTCCGAGGAAAAACGCGGCATATCGACCGCTTGTAGCCTCATATCCAACCTTCCCGCTGTCGATAGCCGCCAGGATGGCGAGGCTCGATTGCTCCGCACGGGAAAATTTTCCCGTAGCGTAAAGCATCCGTGCGTAGTACCGGTGGAAGTAAGGGTTGTCAGGATAGGTTTGATGAAGGTATTCACTGATCTGAAATGCCTGGGCCTGATCGTTCTCATAGCTGTTGAGAATTCGCATCAGCCAGACCATGGCTTCCGTTCGCGTATAGAATGCGTTGTATGAAACTTCGCGAAGTTGTTTTAATCCCAGCTCTTTGTCGCCTTTCCGAAAGAACCACAGAAGTGGTTTGACAGCAGGGTAGTTCTCAGGAACCCACACCGAGAAATAGTTGTAGAGCGCATCGCCAAAGAGAAGCTCAGGACTCAGGTCGCTGTTGCCGCGATTCTCTTCCATGTATCGGATGGCGTTTTTACCGGCGCTCGCTGCCTTGCGCCAGTTCTTGCGGTCCTCATCGGAGTACAACCGTCCTTTGAATCCATACGCGCCCGCCAGGAAAAACGCAGCCTCCACCTTGTAAGCCGGATGGTTTTTGAAAAGATTTTCCGCGACCATGATGGTGCTGTCCATATACGCGAGAAAAACTTCATCATGCGACATATCGGAGGGATTCGGCATGATCTTCCACCATTCGATCAGTCCCATTAGGAAATACGGTAGTGGGTGCCAGGGATACCTGGTCTTGAGGTAGCGGAACTGCTGCTCTGCGCGATTAAACTTGAAGTTGTACAGATCATTCAGTGCCTGTGTGCACTCCAGTTGAATCTGGATGTTCGACAACAGGATGATTGTGGTATCTTTTTTCTGAACAGGTTGTGCCCACGCGGCGGAAGCGGCGACCAATACAAAAAAAAGCGACGCGAAGGCGGTTGTTGGAAGCAGTCGCTTAATTTGGCAAATCCGAATCATTCTGAACCATTCCACGGGAAAAATGGACACCTCCCAGCCTCGCGAAACTAAGTCAATATTTGCAGCGGACAAAAGACTCCTCTTCGTTTTGTTGTGCGTGCTGAGCATAATGCTTCTGTACGTCAAGATCGCATTTATCGAAAACGAAACGGCAGCCTTTGAGTTCCTCCAGGATCGGCCCGAGGGCTTCATTCTGCGACTGATTGCCGACCTGAAGCTTTTCTCCGTGCCGCTCGTATACCTCTGGAAATTCACAGTGATCGCATTCGTTATCTGGGTCGGATGTTTTATGTACGGTTACCGCGTTACCTACGCGCAATGTTGGGGTATCGTGCTTACCTGCGAATTCATCTTTCTGATTCCCGAGGTGATCAAGATTCTCTGGTTTATGACCGTGAACACTGACCCTACGCTCCACGACATAAACGCCTTTTATCCGCTGTCATTGATGCACTTCTTCGATTACCTGGCCATTGACCGGAAATGGGCCTATCCGCTGCGAGCGCTCAATCTGTTCGAAATCCCATACTGCATTGCGCTCGTTAACGGCATCCATTTTTATGCCCGCAAGGACAAACGGGTAGTATGGCTGATTGTGGTTAGTTCCTACGTCCTGATCTTCTTCCTGTGGCTGTGTTTTTATGTCATCGTGTACAAATAGACCTGGGCTTCTGAGGTGGGAGTGAGCGTGGGAGTGTAAGGAGGGGTAAGGGCTCCCGGGTTTTTTTGTATTTTCGCATCTTAAGTTTCCGAAAACCCGCTTCTCATGAATTTTCAAAAGATCAATAATATCGGTGGCTGGGTCGTGTTCACCATTGCGCTGGTGACCTATTGGCTTACGATGGAAGAGACCGCCAGCTACTGGGATTGCGG
>QGUY01000464.1 GCA_003242315.1 Bacteroidota bacterium | reverse complement strand
ACCTCCATTATTTCCGCTCTCATGCACGATGTGGTAGAAGATACCGACATCGAGCTGCCGGACATTGAACGGATGTTTGGCCGCAAGGTCGCGCGAATTATCGATGGACTAACAAAAATCCGGGGTGTATTCGAATACGGCTCCTCGCAGCAGGCAGAGAATTTCCGAAAGATGCTTTTTACGCTTTCGGAAGACGTTCGCGTCATTCTTATTAAGCTCGCAGACCGGCTTCACAATATGCGGACCCTCGACAGCATGCCTCGCAACAAGCAGCTTAAGGTTGCATCTGAAACCATTTACCTTTATGCGCCGCTTGCTCATCGTCTCGGGCTGAACGCCATAAAAACAGAACTTGAAGATCTCTACCTCCGATTTACCGACCGGCCGGTATACGAATCAATCGTGCAAAAAATCGATCTGACAAAGGCGGTCAGAAATAAGTTTATCCGCCAGTTCACACAGCCGATCGTTGAAGAATTGGATAAACTCAACATTGCGTATCAGATCAAGGGCAGGCCAAAATCGATCTATTCGATCTGGAATAAGATGCGCAAACAAAATATTCCGTTTGAGGAAGTCTTCGATTTGTTTGCGATTCGCATCATTATTGACGCGCCGTATGAGCAGGAGAAGGCCCTGTGCTGGCAAGTGTATTCGATCGTAACTGATCATTACACGCCAAATCCAGATCGTTTGCGAGACTGGATCAGCACGCCCAAGGCCAACGGATATGAATCTTTGCACACTACCGTCATGGCAAAGAACGGTCAATGGGTGGAGGTACAGATTCGTACCAAGCGCATGGATGAGATCGCTGAGAAAGGTTACGCGGCCCATTGGAAGTATAAGGACAGTGCGGTCACAACTGAATCGAACCTTGAGAAATGGCTTGCACGCGTGCGCGATTTGCTCGAGCAAAACAATCATTCCGCCCTGGATTTTGTGGATGATTTCCGTGGAAACCTATTCAGTGACGAGGTGTTTGTTTTCACCCCGCGGGGCGAACTTAAGACGCTTCCCTACGGCGCGACGGCCCTCGATTTTGCCTTTGAAATTCATACCCAGGTTGGTTCCAAGTGCATTGGCGCTAAGGTGAATAACAAGCTGGTTCCCATCAACTACGTGCTTAAGAACGGCGACCAAATCGAAATACTAACGTCACAGAAGCAGAAACCGCACGAAGATTGGTTGCGCTTTGTCGTTACTTCCAAGGCAAAATCACGGATCAAGGACGAACTGAAGGAAGATAAGAAAAAGTCGGCGGAAAGCGGACGGGAGATCCTTGCAAGGAAATTGAAGCAGTTGAAAGAAGAACCCACACAGCAACTGCTTGAACAAATGCGTGAGCATTTTAAGGTGGCCACCCATTTCGATCTATACTACCGTATTGGAATAGGGTTCATCACGTCGGCAGACATAAAACGGTTCGTAGAAAACAAGCCGGTGTCACCGATTCGCTCCAAGCCAAACTTGCCCGTGCCCGACGCGCACGTTATTGAACAGGAAATTGCGCGCACCAAGGGCCGATACGACGATATCCTTTTGGTGGGCGAAGACATGGACGTGGTGGATTACAAGCTCGCCAAGTGCTGCACACCTATCCCGGGTGACGATGTCTTCGGCTTTGTTACCGTGAGCGAAGGCATAAAAATCCATCGCACAAATTGTCCAAATGCCCCGGAGCTGCTGTCCCACCACGGCAATCGCGTCGTTAAGGCGAAATGGACGTCCCAGCATGAAGTTGCCTTTCTGACGGGCCTGAAGATCAAGGGGACGGACCGCGTTGGCCTCATCAATGACGTTTCCAAAATCATCTCGGAGGAACTCAAGGTGAACATGAGTTCCATGTCGATTCATACCGATTCAGGGATTTTTGAAGGCGAAATCATGTTGTATGTAAACGACACCCGCCATTTGGAGCAATTGATCAACAAATTGGAGAAGGTGGAAGGGGTTGTAAAGGTGAGTCGCTTCGACTCCCGTGAATAATTGAGTTTTGAATGGGTTTTTTGAATGTTATCTTTGACCCCGCTTTCTACGCTATGGCGCTAAATCCGACGGTTTTTGAAGAGGTAAAGAAGATATTTACGGCATATCTTGAAAACAAGGAGTTGCGAAAGACGCCCGAGCGTTATGCTATCCTTGAGGAGATATATTCCCGCGATGGCCATTTTGATGTGGAATCCCTCTACATCAGTATGAAAAACAAGAATTACCGTGTGAGCCGTGCTACCGTCTACA
>QGUY01000463.1 GCA_003242315.1 Bacteroidota bacterium | reverse complement strand
GGGTTGGAAAGCGCAACGTGATTGTTCAGGAAATGCAGCGTCACCGCCCGGTACATGGCACCGGAATCAATGTAACGGTAGCCCAGCGCTGCAGCAACTCTGCGCGCGGTCGTGCTTTTCCCGCATGCCGAATAGCCGTCAATCGCAACTATGATCTTCCGCAGGTTCATCAGCAGTCCTTTTGCGGACACGGAATCGGCTTTCCCGGCTTAAGTTTCTTATTATGCTGGTGAGACGCGCAACCAGAGGCTATCGCCAGCAGAAATACGGCCAGAATCAGCTTAGCTTTCAAAACAGACATGTTTTGGTTAATGGCTTAAAGAAAAGAGGAATAGTCGGGATTTGGAAGCCACCCACCGAAAACTAAAACCGGACGTCGCGCGTTTACCCAATAACGCCACATTATACATTTGTCATCCATGACAGAATCAGAAGAAGGAAAAGCCGAAGGCATGTTCCGCAACTTCGGCAAGCGCGTAGATAAGTTCCTGGAAGAGCTGGACGAGGCCGGTGAGCGGCTTCAGAAGGAATTTCAGGAAAAATACGAGGAGCTTAAGCGCTCCGCTGAAAAGCTTAAAGCAGAATCGAAGAACAGGGAACGCTGGCAGGAGGTTGAAGATAGCCTCAAGAAAGCCAGCGAACATCTGAAGGAAGCTTTTGACGCAGCATTCCGGAAAAAGAAAACAGAGTAAGCACCAAACAAAAACAGCACGGCATTAACCGCGCTGTTTTTGTTTGGAGTATGTATAAGCCTCATCCGATCGACACGCGCCGGAATTCAGCCACGGTCAATCCTTTTGACACGCTTTCGAGATATTGCGCCACCGTCTTTGAATTGTCTTTTACAAAAGCCTGGTGAAGCAGCGTGCTTTCGCGGAAGAACTTCTGCAGCTTCCCTTGCGCAATCTTGTCAACCATGTTGGCAGGCTTGCCTTCGGCGATGATTTGCGCGCGGGCGATTTCAAGTTCCTTTTCGATGATGCTCTTGTCAACCGAGTTTTCGTCAACAGCCACAGGGTTCATCGCCGCGATCTGCATACCTACGTCCTTACCCGCATCGGTGACATCCTTGCCGTTAACACCTTTCAAGGCGACAAGCACACCAAGCTTGCTGCCGGCGTGAATGTAGGGGATTACCTTTTCGCCCGTCATGTGAACGTATTCGCTGATTTCAATCTTCTCGCCGATCTTGCCCACCAGCTCGACGATGTGTTCCGAGATCGTGAGGTCTCCGGCTTTGAGCGCCAGCAGTTCTTCACGATTGGCGGGCTTGTGTTCAAATGCAGTGTCGGCAATCAAAGCGCCGAGTTTTTGAAACGCTTCGTTTTTGGCCACAAAATCTGTCTCACAGTTCAGCGCTACCAGGACAGCCTCCCGGTTATCATCGCCGGTGCGTACAAATACAGCCCCTTCCTTAGCCTCTTTGTCTGAGCGGGAGGCAGAGACCTTCTGGCCTTTCTTCCGAAGAATCTCGATGGCCTTATCAAAATCTCCGTCCGCTTCGGTGAGGGCCTTCTTGCAGTCCATCATACCGGCGCCGGTCATTTGTCTGAGCTTGTTCACATCTTGCGCTGTAATAGCCATACCATTTGCGTTTTTTGAGTTGTTAAGATTTTTCTCTACGATAAACCCGAAGGTCCATAAACAACTGAACACCGGCTTGCGACCGATGTTCAGTTTAGCGTTTTATCCACTTCCTGATCACGGATCGACGACCCGATACATCAGCTCAGGAGAAATGTCACTTTGATTCTTCGATAGTTTCCTTTTCGTCGATCTTGCGCTTCTCCTCTTCTTCTTTCTTCAGTGCGGCGTCTTCCTTGTCGCGCTTGCGTTCCATCAGTCCTTCTTCGATGACACTACCGATGTAACGCGTGATGATGCTAATCGACTTAAATGCGTCGTCATTTGCCGGGATGGGGAAGTCTACACCGTCAGGGTCAGAGTTCGTATCCACCATGGCAAACACGGGAATGTTCAGTTTCTGAGCTTCCGTCACCGCGATATGTTCGCGCTTGACGTCAATAACGAACAGCGCTGCGGGAAGACGGTTGAGGTCGGCGATACCACCAAGCAGCTTTTCCAGCTTGGCCTTTTCGCGTTGAATCATCAGGCGCTCACGCTTCGCCAGGTTGAGGAAGGACTCATCCTTCATCAGCTTTTCGATCTGCGAAAGCTTTTTCAGCGACTTCCGGATCGTCGCGAAGTTGGTAAGCATACCACCCAGCCACCGTTCCGTGA
>QGUY01000172.1 GCA_003242315.1 Bacteroidota bacterium | reverse complement strand
CTATGGGGGGCCAGCTCGCCATTGCGGAAGCGCTAACGAACCGTGTATGCGTTACGCTGACGCATGGCCTCAAAGGCGTATCGCTTAGTGCCAACTGGATGTGGCCTGCAAAGAACTCCGGCGAAGATGCGAGGCTGTACACTGCGGTGGAAGCGGTCAGCGATTTTGCCATCAAGCTTGGGATCAACATACCGACGGGCAAAGATTCGCTTTCGATGACGCAAAAATATCCGGATGGAAAGGTGGTGTACTCACCCGGAACGGTCATCATCTCCGCGGTAGCAGAAGTTTCAGATGTGCGGAAGGCGGTGAGCCCCGCACTGATCGACGAGCCCGATACGCAAATCCTTTATATCGCGTTCACGTCAGGACCGTCAAGCCTCGGAGGCAGCGCGTTCGCCCAGATAGTGGGGCAGTTGGGCGATGAAGTCCCTGGAATTACTGACGAAAATCTCTTCCGTAAAGCGTTCGAAGCAGTTCAGGAACTGATACGCGAAGGTCACATTCTTGCCGGTCATGATATTTCCGCCGGCGGCATAATTACCGCACTCCTGGAAATGTGCTTTCCTACACCTGAGGTTGGAATGGAAGTAAGCCTTCCCGGTGCCGAAGAAGACCTGATTTCTTTCCTCTTTACTGAGAAACCGGGCGTTGTGATCCAGGTGAAAGATGCAGACAAGGTAACCGGCCTGCTCCGCAACCGCGGCCTGGACGCGTACAATCTCGCGCGAATCACAAGGGAGCGTGTGTTGACTGTTGGAAAGCATAGGTTGGACATCGACAGGCTGAGGGACGTGTGGTTTAGCACATCGCACAAACTTGACAGGTTGCAGCGTCCCGTAAGCCACGCTGATCTCCGCAGCAAAAACTACGGCCGTCAGCCTCTCGTCTACACATTTCCCAAAGGCTTCGACGGACGCCTCGGGACGTTGGGAATAAGCCGGAAGCGATCAGGTAGTTCAGGCGTCACAGCGGCGATCATTCGGGAGAAGGGTGTTAACGGCGACCGTGAACTTGCTTATGCCCTATTCCTGGCAGGCTTCGATGTGCGAGATGTGCACATGACCGACCTTGTCTCGGGACGGGAAGATCTCAGCGATGTGAAGCTCATCGCATTCCCCGGAGGATTCGCCAATTCGGATGTACTGGGATCGGCAAAGGGATGGGCAGGTGCGTTCCTGTACAATGATCGGGCTCGCAAAGCATTAAATGATTTCTATGAGCGGCCGGATACGTTGTCGATCGGTGTGTGCAATGGCTGTCAGCTCGTGATGGAGCTTGGCCTATTGTATCGCGACGATAAGGATCATCCGAAAATGCATCACAACGGATCGGAGAAATTTGAGTCGGCATTCGTGAACCTGACCATTCCGGAAAGCAATTCCGTGATGTTGCGTGGACTGGCGGGATCGCAGTTGGGATGCTGGGTCGCGCATGGCGAAGGGCGATTCCGTCTTCCGGAAGATGCGTCGCGTTATCAGGTGGCCGCACGATACACGTACGCTGAATATCCCGGAAATCCGAATGATTCGGACGGGGCCGTAGCGGCGCTTTGTTCACATGACGGCAGGCACCTCGCGATTATGCCACACCTGGAACGATCGTTGTTTCCGTGGAATTGGGGATACTATCCCGTGGAGCGGCGGGGTGACGAGATTTCCCCGTGGGTCCTGGCGTTCGTAAATGCAAAAAGCTGGATACTAGCGCGATCCTGAGTTTTTGGGAAACGATTATCAGTTTGAGTTGGTAAGGTATTGATTTTGATATATATTCAACTTGTAATACCGATTGCCCGCACTTTAACTGGTTGGTTTTATGAATAGAGTTTACCTGGCGTCGCTCGCTATCCTCTTTACCTCTTGCCTCGGATACAAGGAACTCCCGGTCGAATACGACTACAGCTATAAGGGAAATTTCAAGAAATACAGGACGTTCGATATCATGCGTCCGGCCGCACCGACCGATTCGTCGATGACCAATGAGACAATTGAAAAGTCCATCATCGCGCGCATGAAATTCCTTGGTTACAGGCAAACGTCTAACCGCCCTCACCTGATCATCGGATTCAAGATGTTCAATGACAGTCTGCGTTTCCATGGTTACAATCAGCCCGACATAGAAGAATGGATCAGAACGCAGAATGAGAATCTCAATTACGATCCCAAGGACTTTCACCTGAGGACAGGAACGTTGTTGATCCAGTTTTACGACAGGCGACAAAACCGTTCTATCTGGCAGGGGTATGCCACGACCCAATACGGCTCAATCGATTTCAACAATAACCGCCACCTGCGGAATGCTGTAATCTCGATTCTCGACAAGTACAGGTTCTGGGCAGAAGGCTTCCTGGAAGGCGCTACGGCCCAGGAAAACGACCTCTAAAAATCCCCTGTCGGCCTTACTTTTTGAAAAATAATTCTACCTTTGCAATCCCAATTTGGGGACTTACATCACTTTGCCCGATGGTGTAACTGGCAACACGCCTGATTTTGATTCAGGAAAGTCCAGGTTCGAGCCCTGGTCGGGCAACGAGAAGATCCCGCCTGGTGACGGGATTTTTGTATTAAATGGGGTACCGGGCCCGCCAGGGTCTGACAAATCATGGCTGTAAAAATTCTAAGCGGAAGCGCGACAATCTACCTGGCTCAGCGTATAGCCCACGCTTACGGGGAGCCGTTAACGAAGGTCCAATACCAGCGCTTTAGCGATGGCGAGATGTCGCCCTTCATCGGCGAGTCCGTACGCGGTCACGAAGTTTTTATCATCCAGTCCACTTTCGCCCCCGCGGACAACCTCCTTGAACTTCTCCTGATGGTCGACGCGGCGCGAAGGGCAAGCGCCTCCAGCGTCAACGTTCTCATTCCTTATTTTGGATACGCCCGGCAGGACCGTAAGGACAAGCCCCGCGTTTCCATCGCGGCCAAACTTATCGCAAACCTGCTCTCGGCCGCAGGGGCATCCCGTATCATGGCGTGTGACCTGCACGCGGATCAGATTCAAGGCTTTTTTGATATACCGGTAGACCACCTCGATGGTGCATATATCTTCGTTCCGTACCTGAAATCACTCGGCCTCTCCGATATCATGTTTGCATCACCTGACGTTGGTGGCATCAAACGTGCTCGCAGCTTCGCCAAATACTTCGACGCGGAACTTGCCGTGTGCGACAAATACCGAAAGGAAGCGAACAAGGTGAGCTCTATGCGACTCATCGGCGAAGTGGAAGGTAAGGACGTGGTATTGGTTGACGACCTCGTAGACACTGGTGGCACAATCTGTAAGGCAGCGGCCTTGCTCAAGGAGAAAGGCGCCAAGTCGGTAAGAGCTGTATGTACACACGCTGTTCTCTCGGGCAACGCATATGAAAACATCCAGGAGTCGGTGCTGGAAGAACTTGTCGTCACAGACACTATTCCACTCAAAAAGCATCTATCAAAAATCAAGGTGCTGACGGTATCTGACCTGTTTGCAAAGGCGATACGCAAGATCCATGATCACGAATCCATCAGTTCCTTGTTTATCCAATTGTAATTATTCACTAATCAATAAACATCATGAAAACAGTTGAGATTATAGGGTATAAAAGAGCAAATCTCGGCAAAAGCGACGCACAACGACTTAGAGAAGAAGGTAATGTCCCCTGTGTTCTTTACGGCGGGGGTCCGCAGATACACTTCTATGCGCCGATGATTTTGTTCCGGCCGCTGGTCTATACCAATGAAGCACACTTCGTTCACGTCAACATCGAAGGCGAAGAATGCCAGGCTATCCTGCAGGACGTACAGTTCCACCCTGTGAGCGAAATCATCCTGCACGCAGATTTCCTCCGCATTTCGGAAGATCGCAAGATCAAAATGAAAATCCCTACCCGCCTTGTCGGTCAGGCGCAATCGCCGGGCTTGCTGAAAGGCGGAACGCTCGTGAGAAAGAGAGATTCGCTCACTGTGATCGCGTTTCCCAAGCATATGCCTGACCACATCGACGTTGATGTGTCGCACCTCGACTTCCACCACGCCGTTAAGGTTGCTGATATTTCCATCGAGGGGCTTGAGTTTGCTGATCCTCGCAACGCGCCTATCGCGGTCGTCGAAGTACCTCGCGCTGCGAAGCTTGAAGTCGCCACCGCTGAGGCACCTGCAGAAGGAGCCGCAGCCAGCGCACCTGCCTCAGAAAAGAAAGAGGAAGCCAAGAAATAAGGTGTTCACGAATGTTCTACTGGGAGTCCCGGCGTGTGTCCGGGACTCTTTTTATTTTTAGCGCGTGGACTTTACGCGCTTTACTTAGTCGCTGCCAACATGAAGTATCTTATCGCTGGATTGGGAAACATCGGCGCAGAATACGAGCTGACACGACACAATATTGGCTTCCTCGTGCTGGATCAACTGGCCGACAAACTTGGCGCGCAGTTTTCGATGCAGCGACTCGCAGAAAAGGCGGAGGCACGTCACAAGGGCAGAACGCTACACCTGATCAAGCCTACCACATACATGAACCTGAGTGGTAAAGCTGTCCTGTACTGGACCAATACGCTCAAGATTCCCAAAGAAAATCTGCTCGTCATCGTCGACGATGTAGCCCTTCCGTTCGGAAACCTTCGCATGAGGGGAAAAGGAAGCACAGCGGGACACAACGGACTGCGTAACATAGAAGCTGAGCTTGGCGGTCCGGATTACCCGCGGCTACGGTTCGGTATCGGCAATAATTTTCCCAGGGGACGCCAGGTCGACTACGTACTGAGCCGGTTTACGCAGGAAGAATTTGAGGCGCTGCCAAAACACATCGACAAAGCCGTAGAAATGGTCCTGTCGTTTTGTACCCAGGGACTCGATCGCACGATGAGCCAGTATAACGATTGAACAACTTAATCCAGACCCGATCATGAAAAACAACATTCATTTAGCCCTCCAGATCGTGCCATTGACGACCAGCGATCGCGCATATCCCTTTATCGACAAAGCGATTGAGGCCATCGCTGCAAGTGGCCTCCGCTACCAGGTCGGCGCTATGGAGACAGTTATTGAAGGCCCCTACGACGACGCCATGCGAACGGTGAAAATGGCTCAGCAGGCCTGCTTTGACGCGGGCGCCGAAGAACTTGTGGTAAACATCAAGCTGCATGTCCGCAAGAATGGGGACGTCACCTTCGGCGAAAAGCTGGAAAAATACAGCTGATCAGCTTACCGTCGAACCGGGATTCACGGGCTCGGATGGGATTAAGAGCTGCAGTTTTCCATCCTTGTCTTCAGCCATCAGGATCATTCCCTTCGATTCAATGCCCATCATCCTGCGCGGCGCCAGGTTCGCGATGAGTGTGACTTGCTTGCCAATGAGATCTTCCGGTTTATAATGACGCGCTATACCGCTAAGGATGGTGCGTCGATCAATACCAGTATCCACAAGCAGCTTCAGCAGCTTGTCAGATTTCTCTACCTTCTCGGCCTGGAGAACTGTACCAATGCGGATATCCAGCTTGGCAAAGTCGTCAATGGTAACCTGAGACTTGAGCGGTTTCACATCCGACGGCGTACCCGCAGCCTTTGCCTCGCGGGCTTTCTTTAGTTTTTCGATCTGCCGTTCGATATCCGCGTCTTCAACGTTACGGTACAACAGTTCCGCCTTGTTCAGCTTATGACCACCTGTTATAGTGTCGACGAGACGACGCTCTTTCCAGAATGTGCTGCGTTGATCGGACAGTTCATTGTTTAGCTGTCGGCGAATTGCCGCAGCACCATCCGGTAGAAATGGTTCGCATGCCAATGCGATATTCCCGCAAAGATTGAGTGAGAATGACAGAATGCTCGCGACAGCATCCTTATCGGTAGCGGCAAGCTTCCACGGCTGGGTATCTGCAAGAAATCTGTTACCGGCACGCGCGAGATTCATCATGTGGAATTGAGCTTCCCTGAAGAGGAATGTGTCGAGCGCGTTGATCATTTCGTTGATGCTCTCATTGAATTGCGCTGCGGTCTGCTCCTTCGCGCGGTTGATCCCTGCCCTCGCGTCAGAGGATTCCGTTAGTTGAGGGGCATTGGGTACGACCCCGTCAAAGTACTTCCAGGTGAGGACCATCACACGATTCACGAGGTTACCGAGAATTGCTACGAGTTCACTGTTCACCTTTTGCTGATAATCCTTCCAGGTGAAATCGGCATCCTTGGTTTCCGGTGAAATGCTCGTCAACACGTAGCGCAGCTCGTCGCGGCGTCCGGGCAGTTCCTGCAGGTATTCATGCAACCACACGGCGTAGTTGCGCGACGTCGACAGCTTGTCGCCTTCGAGGTTCAGGAACTCATTCGCAGGGACATTATCCGGAAGAATGTAATCACCGGCGGCTTTCAGCATCGCGGGGAAGATAATGCAGTGAAACACGATGTTGTCTTTGCCGATGAAATGTATGAGGCGCGTGTCAGGATCCTTCCAGTATTTTTCCCAATCGTTCGGAAGCAGCTCTTTCGTCGCGGAGATGTACCCTATGGGTGCGTCAAACCAGACATACAATACTTTACCCTTGGCATCAGGAAGCGGTACCGGCACACCCCAATCGAGGTCACGGGTAATCGACCTGGGTTGAAGTCCCTGATCCAGCCACGATTTGCATTGGCCGTAGACATTCGTCTTCCAATCGTCCTTGTGGCCCTCAAGCAACCATTCACGAAGCCATGACTCATATTCGTCAAGGGGAAAATACCAGTGCTTTGTTTGTCGCAGCACAGGCGGTTGACCAGAGACAGTGGACCTCGGATTGATCAGTTCCCGGGGACTGAGACTTGTACCACACCGCTCGCACTGATCGCCGTATGCGTTCTCGTATTTGCAATTCGGACATGTGCCTATGATGTAGCGGTCAGCCAGGAATATCCCTTCCTGTTCATCGTAATACTGATCGGAAGTTTCTTCTTTGAGGATACCCTTATTGTAGATGTTGGTAAAAAACTCCTGTGCAGTATCGTAGTGAACTTTTGCCGATGTGCGGGAATACACGTCGAACGAGATGCCGAATTCCTGGAAGGTCTTCTTCATCATCTCGTGGTACTTGTCGACGAATTCCTGAGGTGAAACACCTGCTTTTCGCGCCCCGAGGGTAATAGCCACACCGTGTTCGTCGGACCCTCCTACATAGACCACATCCTCTCCCCTAAGCCTAAGGTACCGTACGTAGGTATCTGCGGGCAGGTACGCACCGGCGATATGCCCGATGTGTAGAGGGCCATTCGCATACGGGAGAGCGGACGTGACGGTATATCGTTTGAATTTTTTCATGATGAATGAAATGACCGATTAGGGTCGGTTCAGCCCCTGCAAAGATGATAATACTAATGTTGCGAAAAAAATCTACACGGCCACTTCGGCCCGCATTCGGGAGGTGGTGAGGGAAAACTTGACGAAGAATTCTGTATAGCCTTCTGGCGTCGTTTTGAGGTCGATCTGCCCGCCGATCTTTTCGGTGGCGGTCTTGGTCAGGTACAGACCGATACCACCCGTGCCGGAGCGTTCCGACGCACGGGAGAACATCTGGAAAATCTTGTCCGGGTTGACCTGGCTTATACCGATGCCGTTATCGATGACCCTTACCTTAAGCGTATTGCCATCGCGTTCAACTTTGATCATAACAAAAGGATCGGCGCGGTCTGAATCGTTGTAGAACTTTATGGCGTTGTCGATAAGGTTTTCGAGAATGATGCGGATGAGTTCCTTATCGGAGTAGAAGATGATGTTCTCTTCGATTTCCTTTTTGATCGTGAGGCGCGGAGGAAGACCACGTTTCCGTTCCAGAACGATGACGTCGTCGACAATTTCTTCGAAGTCGATAAGTTCGTGACTTGCCGAAGAGTTGTTGATCTGGTTGATGATAAGCAGGCGGGTCAGGATCGTGTTAAGCTTTTCCGCAGTGGCGTCGAGCTTATTGAAGTAATCGAGGGCCAGCGGATCCTTTACGTCCATGATGGCGACGTTGCACATTCCTTTAAGGCTGGCGAGCGGACCGCGGATGTCGTGCGAAGTTTTGTAGATAAAGTTATCCAGTTCGTCGTTAACGCGCTTGAGCGCTTCGTTCGCCACCTGGAGTTCGATAGTGCGGGCATCGACCATCCGTTCCAGGTTCCTGTTGAGGGAAGTGAGCTGGCGGTTTTGATCCTCGATCGTAACCTTGGCGTCAGACAGCGCCTGGTTAACGCGTTTCTTAACGAGGTTGCTTCTGTAGAGCACAAACACGAGCAGGCCTGCCAGCACAGCGATGATTACAATAGCGATGTTGAAGCGTTGCTGACGGATGAGCGCCTCGTTTTTCGAAGCGATGATGGCGATGTTCTGACGCTCTTCGAAGTTCGTTTTGATCTTGGCGAGGTTGGAGATGAGCTTTTCGCTGTATACGCTATCCTTCAGGTTGATGTACTTGTCCTGATACGCGGACGCTTTCTCGAAATCCCTACGCGAAGCATAGAGATCCGCGAAGGCGCCGAATACACTAATACGCAATTCTGTATAATCAAG
>QGUY01000171.1 GCA_003242315.1 Bacteroidota bacterium | reverse complement strand
GCCGAATCCCTCGGACCGGGTCTTCTTATACATGGTGTGAAGGTCGCGCGATGCCGGACTTCGGTACCCGTATCGAACCCCATCGTAGCGGGATAGGTTGGAGCTGGCCTCTGCTGTAGCCAGGATGTAGTAGGTGGGAAGGACGTATTCGGTAAGCGGCAACTCCACGGGTTCAACAACATGTCCCGCGGCGCGGATTTGCTCAATGCGTTCTGCGAGATTCTTCCTGATTTCCGGCTGAATCCCATCGGTTTCTTCCAGGCCCTTCATGTACGCCACACGGTATTTCCTTCCAGGTTCTTGTTCCATTTCCTGGAGATAGGAGGGTACCGCCTTGTGAGATACAGTGCTGTCATATTCATCTGCCCCTGCAATAACCTCCAACACGAGGGCCACGTCTTCAATAGCCTTTCCGAAAATGCCGATGCAGTCAAAAGATGAGCCGTACGCCACCAGTCCGTACCGGGAAATCCGGGAATAGGTCGGCTTAAGGCCGATGACGCCGCAAAACGCAGCGGGCTGGCGCACAGAGCCTCCCGTATCCGATCCGAGCGAGACGCGACACATGCCGGCTGCTACTGCAACGGCTGATCCTCCGGAAGACCCTCCGGGTACACGAGTGGGGTCAACGGAATTAAGAACGGGTCCGAACGCCGAGTTTTCATTGGATGAACCCATGGCAAACTCGTCGCAGTTCTGGCGGCCAATAATTATGGCATCTTCATCGAGCAGCCGCTGAACAGCGGTTGCAGTGTATTGGGCAACAAACCCATCGAGGATTCTGCTCCCGGCCTGAAGGGGATGATCTTTGTACGAAAGGACGTCCTTGATGCCGACAACAAGGCCGGCGAGTTTGCCGGCCGTATTTGATTTTATCTTTTGGTCAATCTGTTCGGCACGCGCGAGTGCTTCCTCTTCGTAAACGCTGAGGAAGGCGTTCAGATGAGCGTGCGTATGAATGATGTCCAGGTGCTGCCTGACTAAGGCCTTACAGGATAGGGTACCGCGCTTCAGTTCGTGTTGAATGTCACGAAGAGTGGCGTGTGTATGCACTTACTTTCCCTGTTCCAGTTTTTCAACCTCTTTGCCAGCCTGGTCGACTTCCTTTTTTACGTCGCTGACGGCGTCTTTGAACTCGCGAATGCCGCGGCCCAGACCCTTTGCGAATTCAGGAATCTTCTTCGCGCCGAAGAAAATCAGCACGACGAGACCGATCAGGATCCATTCGCCCATTCCCGGCATTCCGATTAACAATATTCCGTTCATAAGATGTTGATTAAGGATGTAAAGATAGAGTATAATGTTGGAACGAAAAAATGACGAAAACGGTGCACTTTCCGGCGTTTATTCGTGAGGAAAGGCAAAAACCCAGCCCTATACGGCCGGAATCAGAGACGGCCCAGCCACTGCTGCGGATCAAGGGGTGTCCGGTCTTTATAAATGCGGAACCGCAACTCCGAAACGCCGTCACTGTTGGTCATGACTTCGCCGATTTCTTCGTTGGTGGCGACTTTTTGCCCGGTCCGAACAAAGACCTCTTTCAGGCCGGAATAAACCGTAAAATAGTTGCCGTGATTAATAATAACGGAGTTGCCAATGGTGGGCATGACCGCCACCGCGCGAACTTCACCTTCGAAAATCGACCTGACTTTCTCCCCCTTCTTCGTCTGAATGTTTACCCCTTCATTCTGAAGGATAACTCCCTTCAGGACAGGGTGAGCCTGGCGACCAAAACCCAGCGACACGAATCCTGAAACCGGATAAGAGAACTTCGATTTGTTTTCTTCAAAATTTGAAGAAAGCGTGACGGCTTCCTTTGAAGCTTCACGTTTCGCACGCGCCAATTCCTCGCGAATAATCTCCTCGATTTTTTTATCGAGCATCGCGATGGTCTTCTTTGTGCTTTCCAGGTCGCTGCGCAGTTTCTTCTCCTGCTTTGCCAGGGTCTTCACCAGGTCGTTTTGTTTCTTCCGCAGCTCAGCAAGATTCCGGCTCTCCGCCATCTGTTCGTTGAGCAATGCCTGCATCTCTGCACGCTTGCCTTCGATGGCCTTTACCTGGCCTGCGAGCTCTTCCTGCACTTTGACGATCTGTTTTGCCTGAAGCTCACGTGCCTCAGAATACTGCTCGATGTAACGAAGACGGGTTAACAGGTCATTCAGGGATTCCGCGGAGAATAAGAAGGATAGCGGGGAAATGCTGTTGCGGGTTTTCTGTGCTTCATACAGCATATCGGCAAGTTCCTTCCGAAGTTGCTGCAGGTCGCGTTCCAGCGCTTCTATGATGTCGTTGTTTTCACTGATCTCACCATCAAGAAGGCCGATCTCTCCCCGAATTGAGTTAATAAGGCTTTCCTGCTGACGGATGCGCTGATTGAGCGCATTGAGCTCTCCCAGGGAGTTGGTCTTTTTAGCGACCGTCTCCGACAGGATGCCCTCCACTTCCTTGATTCGGGCAAGGTTTCGCTGCTTTTCCTGCTGCAGCTGCGCCTTGCTCTTTTGTCCAAAGGCCGGCGGTATTGTCAGGAGGCAAAAAAATAGCACTACCAGTACTCCTCTACCTGCGAACATACTTCCTGGGTATATTAAAGGGGAACTTCAGTTCCTTGTCTTCAATTTCCGCTTTACTGTATTCAAAGATAATTGTCGTATTAATCAGGCCAGCAGGCGTTTTGTACAACAAGTTGATAGTTCCGTTGTATGGGAATATCTTATCGCCAACTGGCTGAAAGTTCGAGTAATCGATCGTCAATGAATTGTTCGTATCGCTCTCCTTCAACTCCACCTTTTCCACCTTCATACTGGCGGCGTTGACATAGTTGATAACGTCAACGGTACCCGATTGTTGTTTGAGCACAAACATCGATGCCAGCTGCTCCACGAGATCCGTTTCCTGTCGATCCATTACGAGATTGCCAAGCATGGCAGCCTGCACCACGTCGTAGTTGATATCGAAATTGAACCGCTTTGACAACTCCTCGTACTCGAACACGAAGTATTCGTTGTCGACGTTGTTCACGATCGTGATTGAGTCGTGATTGATCAACGCCTTACCACCCTGAACGCCGATCACCGAGAACGACATCCAGATCACGCTATCCTTACGGATGCGGATATTGGTCTTCACATCGCGCACTTTGCTTCCGTCACGCAGCACCATGCGCGCCTTTCCTGAAAAGTATTCGAAGTCGATCTGGTCAATGGCCAACTCGGGTCGTGGAGTGCCGACCATGGGTGTTACCAACTTCTTGCTGCACGCCGCCAGCACCAGGGGCAGGCAATACAACAAAAGTCTGGGAAGCCTATTCATAGATTTTCCGGTTGGCGATTTTTTTGTCTAGCAGTTCGTTGTCCGCATTGGCCTGCCTCGCTTTTTCCCATTGGATAACGGCCCCGTTGACATCCCCTAACTTAAACAAAATATCGCCATAATGTTCAAAATGAGTAGCGTTTGCCTTTCCTGTCGCCAGCGCCCGCTCCATAACCTTACGAGCCTCCTTGTACTTTTCCCGGGCATACAGCACCCAGGCATGGGTATCGAGGTACACCGGGTTATCCGGATTGTCCCGAACAAGTTGGGTCGACATCCGCTCGGCCTTTTCCAGGTTGGCCTTTCGCAACGCCAGGAAATAGCTGTAATTGTTTAAAACCACGTCGTTATCGGGCTTTAGCCGCAAGGCCTCTTCGTAGGCCTGGTCCGACTTGTCGTATTGCTTCAACGAGTTGTAAACATCCCCAAGCATACCGTTGATCTCGCCCAGCAAATTGACATCATCGGTGATGATCCTTTTCGCCTGCTCCAACGCCGCAGATGCTTCCTCAAAATTTTTCTTCCTCAGGTGGGCATAACCGTTGAAATAGTACAACATCCCCTGATTCGGAAACATTTCAAGCGCTTCGTCTGAATGGCGGATGACGTTATCAAACT
This sequence comes from Bacteroidota bacterium, assembly GCA_003242315.1. Taxonomy (GTDB): domain Bacteria; phylum Bacteroidota; class Bacteroidia; order Cytophagales; family Cyclobacteriaceae; genus ZC4RG29. The sequence goes on along the minus strand of QGUY01000171.1, from coordinate 4,597 downwards.
GATTGAGTTGTGTTTCCAGGTAGATCAGGTTCTGCCATACTTCAAAAGACACATCGCCGGAACGAATGGCTTGCTGATAAGCGTTAATGGCGTCGCTGTTGCGGCCCGTCGACAAATACAAGTCGCCCCCGAGCACGTACACATCGGCACTACCCGGATACATGGCGACGAGCTTTTCGTAAAGGGACAGAACATAGGCTTCCTTGTCCGGATCAGACTGGTTACGCATCCGGTTCTGATGGAGCTCGGTGTTGTATGCGCCGAGGACTATCAGTTTGCTTCCCTGTTCAACAGAAGGGTCATCAAAGAGATCGGTCAGCAGCGCGCGTGCTTTAGCTTCTTCTTTTATGTCGCGATAAAAACCCGCGAGCAACATTCTTGCATTGCCAGCATCGGGATTTTCCGCTACAAACTTTTCAAGGTGTTGAATCGCTACGGGGAGCTGTCCGTTCTTTGACATCACTTCCGCGAAACCCATAGCGTATCGCTCTTCACCCGGGAACGCATCAAGAAGTTTTTTCCCCTCGGCAATCGCCTGGTCTACTTTACCCTGCTCCAGGTAAAGACGCAGCTTTTGTACTGATGATATTTCATTGACACCAAAGATTGATTCGGCGCGATCGTACACGCGGATGGCGTCGGCAGGTCTCTTGCTGTATTGATATACCACGGCGAGATCGTACAGGTACTCCTCCGTGCCAGGCACCTCCTTCATCATCGTTTCATACAACTCCGCCGACTTGTCGAACCTGGCCAGACTGTTGTAGATGTTAACTCCCAGCAGATAGAAGTATTTGTTCTTTCGCTCCAGACGCAGGGCGGTTTCTATGCTCGCCACGGCCTTCAGCATGTCGTCCTGACGCTGACTGCGCGACAAAACCTCGGCGATCTTATAGTGAACGGTGGCGTTTGAAGGATCTACGTCCAACGACTTCTGGTAGTAGAGGAGGGCTTTGGCATAATCCTCAAGAATGAAGTATTTCTCGGCTTCCGTGAAGTAAAATTCGGCCTCCCGCTGCCGGATGCTGTTGGCGGCCTCTTCTTCCTGGACCTTCTTTTTTTTCTGGCCATACGTTGCCGAAGGGAATAGACACAATGCCACGCCCACCAGGAAAAAGCTGAAGATCCTGAATACCATCAACGTTCTTGCGTGTTACCTTCTACGATCTTGTCAAAAACACTTCGCCCCCTGAATACAAGGTCGGAAGAACAAAATTAAGCAAAAATCCCCATAATCTCCGAGAATGCGGCAGCCGGACCGCTCCTTCGGTTTCCGGCAATCAGGGGGGATCAAAGGTGTACCGACGCCTTGAGTCCCTTGCGCTCTATCAGGAACACGACTCCCGCCACAACCAGTACAACAAGGTTGTGAACCAAGAATTCTGCTACCCCATCCAAGGGTAGGGAGTTGACTCCGTATACCAGCAGTACCGTCAATACGATGTACGTCAGGTCCGTTCCGACCCGATACGGAATTGGGTAAAAGCGCCTGCCGGTCAGGTAACACGCGGCGGCAATTGAAAAATAACAAATGAGAGCTGCCCAGCTGCTGCCAACGTAACCGGCGATGGGTATGAGTACATAATTGGCGATGATCGTGACGGCTGCTCCGCCAAGAGAAATGATTGTGCCGTAATAGGTCCGGTCCGTGAGCTTGAACCAAACCGAGAGGTTGTAGTACACACCGAGAAAGAGATATGCGGTTAACAGTATCGGCACGATGGACAATCCTTCCCAATACGCCTCACTGCGGAGGAGGTGCTTCAACACATCGAGGTTGACACCAATAATGAGCAAGAGAAGGCAACAGGTGACAATGAAATAATGGTTGACCATGGCGAACAGACGTCGCGAGTCTTTCTCCCGCGCGTTGCTGAAAAAGAAGGGCTCAGCTGCAAACCGGAATGCCTGAATTACAAGATTCATGAATACAGCGAACTTGTAATTCGCACCAAATACACCGAGTGCATACGCACCGCTCTTGCCGGGATAAAAATTTTCAGGCAACCATTCTCTCAGTGTGATTCGCGAAAACATTTCGTTGGTCGTGCCGGCAAGTCCCGTCAGCATAACAGGAAACGCATAGACGAGCATCGCATAGAATAACCGTTTCTCCAAAGCCGGACGCCATCGGATCAATACGGGTATGAAGAAGATAATGTATAGCGCGTTGGCGATGAGGTTTATAAGAAACACGTAGGCGACACCAATCTCGGGATCGTAGTCAACTTTAAGGAAATAGAAGTTGAGAACTACTATCACCAGCACGTTGATGATGCGAAAGAGGGCAAACCGCATCGCCTTCTTTTCGAGACGCAGGCGTGCAAAGGGAATGGCTACCAACGCGTCGATCCCGACAATACACGTGAGCCACACAATGTAATCGGGATGATCGGGTATATCCATCTGCGCTGCAAGCGGATTCGCAATCGCAATGAAGAAGGTGGATAACGCAAGCGTAATAATGATTACTGCCGTCTGTGCCGTGTTGAATACAGCAGCGGGATCAGAGCCCTCCTTCGTGGCGAAACGAAAGAATGCTGTCTCCATCCCAAAGGTGTACAGCACATTCAGAAAGGCTACCCATGCGTATATGTCGGTAATGACACCGTATTCCGCGGGATTGAATACGGACGTGTGCGGAAGGATGAGTATGAAATTGATGACGCGTGGCAGGATGCTGCCGAGCCCGTAGATGGCCGTCTCCCCGGCGAGTCGCTTTATCTTGCTCAATTAACGTCCTTTAAAGTTGGGTTTTCGTTTTTCCAGGAACGCCGATGTTCCTTCTTTGAAATCGTCGGTGGCGGCACAGTCTGCAAAGTTTCTTGCTTCCGCTTCATAGCCGTCATCTCCGTCCACGGCGGCGTTAACGCTATCGATGGCTTTGGCTACAGCGTAGGGCGCCTTCGAAAGGATTTTCAAAAGTATTTGCCGCGCCAACGACAAGAGGGCTACCCGATCCGGAACTGTGTGATTGATGACACCAATGCGGTGTGCCTCTGCTGCGTCGATCATGTCGCCTGTCAGGATCAACTCCAGCGCCCTTCCACGACCAACCAGTTGTGTAAGGCGTTGTGTGCCTCCGTAGCCGGGAATGATTCCGAGATTTACCTCGGGCTGTCCTAACTTCGCATGCTCGACAGCAATGCGGATGTGACAAGCCATGGCCAGCTCACAGCCTCCTCCCAATGCAAAGCCATTGATCGCCGCAATGATGGGTTTCGGGCAGTTCTCGATTTTTCTGAAAAGTCCCTGACCATATTCCGACAAGGCGAGGGCATCTTCCCGACTCAATGCCGACAACTCACGTATATCGGCGCCGGCAACAAACGCCTTTTCCCCGTCTCCGATGAATATCACTCCGCGAATCTGATCATTATTATAAATGTCGTCCACTGTTTGCGCCAGTTCATGAAGCGTTGCCTGATTCAACGCGTTGAGCGCCTCGGTACGTGAAAAGGTGACGACTAGGACGCCGTCAGCATCAAGGGTTTTTAGAAGTGGCATTGCATGTGGGGTGAAATGATCACGGAATCAAAGTTATGCCGTTTTTTTGTACAACGCAGTTATGCCTGAATGCGCTGAAGCATTTCGGCAGTCATTTCCTCCAGTCCATAGGAAGGTTTCCAACCCCAGTCGCTCCTGGCAGCCGAATCATCGATCGATCGCGGCCAGCTGTCAGCAATAGCCTGCCGATAATCGGGCTCGTAGCGGATCTCAAATTCCGGCAGGTGCCGCCGTATGGATTCAGAAATTTCACGCGGTGTGACGCTGATGCCAGCGATGTTGTACGACGAACGAATGCTGATCCGCTTTGGGTCGGCTTCCATAAGCTGGATGGTCGCCCGTATGGCGTCATCCATGTACATCATGGGCAGGCGCGTGTCTTCTTTGAGAAAGCAGGTATAGCGTTTGTCCTTTACGGCACTGAAGTAAATGTCGACCGCGTAGTCGGTCGTGCCACCACCCGGTCTGGCCTTGTATCCAATAAGGCCTGGAAACCGCAAGCTCCTTACATCGACACCAAACCGCGCGTGATACCATGCACACCAGCGTTCGCCGGAGACTTTGCTGATGCCGTACACGGTAGTCGGATCTGTGATGGTGTGCTGAGGGGTGTTGTCCTTCGGTGTCGTCGGGCCAAACACAGCTATTGAACTTGGCCAGTACACGCGCTCAATCTTGAATTCTACAGCGGCTTGTAAAACGTGGATCAGGCTGTCCATATTGAGACGCCAGGCGGCTTCCGGTTCCTTCTCTCCCTTCGCTGAAAGCATCGCGGCGAGGTGGTACACCTGCGTTACCTTGTATTTGGTCACCAGCCTGTGCAGGGCAGCTTTATCGGTAGCGTCCAGGAGTTCAAAGTTCCCCGAGTAGCCGGTAGGTTCGCGTATATCGGTGGCGATGACGGTCGCATCCGGATAGTGGTCGCGGAGTCCCTGTGTGAGTTCGGAGCCCAGCTGGCCCCCTGCTCCTATGACCAATATGGTTGGCTTCTTCAAATGCAATTCAACGTTTTCGGGGCCAAATTAAATAAATTTGTCATTTACCTAAACCTCATGTGCCAATAATTTCAAGAAATCGTAAATTTTTGCAC
>QGUY01000170.1 GCA_003242315.1 Bacteroidota bacterium | reverse complement strand
TAACGGGGATGTGAACTTTGTCCACACCAGATGCAGGAGGGCCGTACGGGGTCACAATCACGTCCGGTTCAGAGATCACGTTGAACAATGTCATGGTAGGAGAGGTGTGGATTTGCTCCGGCCAGTCGAATATGGAATGGAGTATGACCGCCTCCGCCGATGGCCGCGACGATATCGCATCCGCCAATGTTCCCGGTGTGAGATTGTTTCACGTTCCCAAAGCGGGAGCGGACTATCCTCAGGTCACAGGGGAAGGAGCGTGGAAAGAGACTACACCCGAAAGCGTGGCGGGCTTTAGTGCCGTGGCGTACTACTTCGGCCGCCGTTTGCACGAAGAACTTGGTGTGCCGATCGGGCTCATCAACGCGAGCTGGGGCGGTACTCCGGCTGAAGTATGGATTCCGGAAGAGCGTGTGACGAAGAACCCCCGCTTCGTAGAGGCAAATGCTAAGCAACGTAACCAACCGTGGTGGCCCAACAAACCCGGCGTTGTTTACAATGCGATGATACATCCTCTCGCGCCGGCCGCTATTGCTGGCGCCATCTGGTATCAGGGAGAAGGAAATACCGCCGATCCCTTTGTCTACAAGGATCTGATGCAACAACTCATCGAAGGATGGCGCGAAGCTTTCAAAAAGGATTTCCCTTTTTACTATGTGCAGATCGCGCCGTTCACCTACGGCGAGTTTGAAAGTGGTACGCTGATCCGCGAACAGCAGGTCAAGCTTCTTGAAGTGCCCAAAACGGGAATGGTTGTTATTTCGGATCACGTCGAAGACGTGAAAGACATCCATCCGCGTTACAAGAAACCTGTCGGTGAACGGCTTGCCAACCTTGCGTTGAACGATACCTACGGAAGGAGTGAGATCGTCGCGCGCAGCCCGGTCTATAAGCGCATGGCGGTAGAGAAAAACCGCATCAGGATTTGGTTCGACAACGTGCCCAACGGTTTGATGGGCAAGGGAAAAGAACTTACTGAGTTTCAGATCGCAGGTGAAGACCGCAAGTTCGTTCCAGCAAAAGCTCGCATTGACGGCAACACCGTTGTCGTTTCAGCAAGGGAAGTAAGAAATCCTGTAGCCGTTCGCTTTGGCTGGCCTAACCATTCAATTCCGAATCTTTTTTCGAAAGAGGGCTTGCCCGTCAGTTGCTTCCGTACGGATGATTGGGAAATTCGGCCGTAAGGGGGAGCAAAAAAGGTGCCTGTAAAGCAGGCACCTTTTTAATGTTTTCGTATTTCCAGGGCGAAGCGAACATGTTCTACTTCACCTGTTCTGCTTCAGGTCAGGCAACCTGAGCTTCGAGCTTCTGTGCCAGGACGGATTTGGGCACGGCGCCAACCTGCTTATCGACGATCTGGCCGTTCTTAAATACCAGGAGTGTCGGAATGTTGCGGATGCCATACCGGGCGGTTACATCCGGATTTTCATCCACATTGAGTTTGGCAATCACGGCCTTGCCTTCATATTCGCCGGCCAGTTCTTCCACTAACGGACCGATCATCTTACACGGTCCGCACCATTCGGCCCAAAAATCGACCAGAACAGGTTTGTCCGAGTTTACGACCTGATCAAAATTCGAGTCGTTTAGTTCAATAGTCTTACCCATCAGAGTACGTATTAAAGGTTAGTTTATTCGAGCTTTCAAAAGCTTTTATGGTTCAACATAAGCCGCCCGGCATAAGTTCAAAGATGAAAGATTTGCACTCAAAGTCCAAGCCCTTACATCCTAAAACATTACGTCGACCTCGGCTACCTTTTTCATCCGTTTCACCATGTCGTTGACCGGACTAATACGATACTTTCGGGACAAAAGTTCCAGGGTAACGTCGCCCCCGTCCGTAATTCTCAGGTAGAGCGGCACTTCGCCTTTAAAGTCCTGGCACACCTTTTCGATGTTTTCTATGACGTCCGTGGTAAGGTCGGCGGCACTAACCTTTACCTGCAATCCTTTGCTGCGCTTGACTCCGATTTCGTTCAGCAGGTCGATGTTGCGTATCCTGAATTCCAGGCTCTGGTCTCCCCACTGCTTTCTGACCACGGCCCCTTCGACGAAAAGGAACCACCCAATGTTCATGTAGTTCCTGTGCTTCAGGTAATCCTCTCCAAACAGGGTGAAGGTAAAGCTGCCGCTGTAGTCTTCCAGCGTGAAGCGACCAAATGGTTTCCCTGTCTTCGTCGTGCGGTGATCAACCTGTGAGACAATGCCGCCGAGTTTTAGTTCCCTTCCTTCGAGTTTTTCGAGATCAACCAGGAGACTGCACTGAGCATTTGAAAATGATTCAAGCTCGAATCGAAAATTGTCGAGCGGGTGTCCGGAAATGTAAATGCCAACTACTTCTTTCTCCAGGTTGAGTTTCTCAATGTCGTTAAAAGGTTCGACGGGATCGATTCTGGGTTTCGGCATAGGTGTGGCGCTGCCACCACCAAACAAACTTACCTGTGCGCTTGCCGCTTCCTGCTGCATACGCGCAGCGAACTTGATGGCCTTCTCGATGAGGCTCGGTTCGCCATTGTTTGAGTACACATACTGGCGGCGATGAACACCGGGGAAGCAATCAAAAGCACCCGACAACGCCAGGCACTCAAATGTCTTCTTGTTGACAGCACGGGGATTGACACGAAGCGCAAAGTCGAAGATGTCGGCAAAAGGTCCGTGTTGTTCGCGTTCCTGGATGATTGACTCAACCGCCGCCTCTCCTGCGCCCTTGATGGCACCCAGTCCAAAGCGAATTTCGCCTGCCTGGTTCACTTCAAAGTAAACACCTGATTCGTTGATATGGGGTCCCAAAACGCGGATGCCCATATTGCGACATTCTTCGATGAAGAACGTAACATTATCGAGATTGTCCTGTGAGTGTGTCAACACCGCTGCCATGTACTCGGCCGGATAATTGGCCTTGAGGTAGGCGGTATGATATGCCACGAGCGAGTAGCACGTTGAGTGCGATTTGTTGAACGCATATTGTGCGAACGCTTCCCAATCGCTCCAGATCTTTTCGCAGATTTCTTTAGGATGACCGTTGCGAATGCAGCCTTCGATGAATTTGTCTTTCATCTTATCGAGAACTGCCTTCTGCTTTTTACCCATCGCCTTTCGCAACACGTCGGCATCGCCCTTGCTGAATCCGGCAAGACGTTGCGAAAGCAACATCACCTGTTCCTGATAAACGGTGATGCCGTACGTTTCCGCGAGGTATTCCTCCATGTCCGGCAGGTCGTACGTGATCGGTTCGCGGCCGTGCTTGCGATTGATGAAGGTCGGAATGTATTCCATCGGTCCCGGCCGGTACAACGCGTTCATCGCGATGAGGTCGGCAAACTTGTCGGGCTTCAGTTGACGCAGATACTTCTGCATACCGGGACTTTCAAACTGAAACGTCCCCGCAGTTTCTCCACGTTGGAACAACGCATAGGTAGCCGGATCATCGAGAGGTACTTCATCAATGTTGATTTCGATGCCTCTGCTCTTCTTAATGTTGTTGAGCGCTGTCCGGATGATCGTGAGCGTCGTAAGCCCCAGAAAATCCATCTTCAGCAGCCCGGCGCTTTCGACGACGCTGTTGTCGAATTGTGTGACAAGCATGTCGGAGTCCTTCGCGGTCGCTACCGGCACAAACTTCATCAGCTCGTCGGGCGTGATGATCACACCGCACGCGTGCGTACCGGTGTTGCGTACCGAACCTTCGAGGACAACAGCCTGCTTAAGCACCTGCGCTGCGAGGTTATCACCCTTCCGGATCTCGTCAAGCTCCCGAACTTCTTCAAAAGCTGTCTGCAACGACGTGCCAGGGCGCTCCGGAACCAGCTTCGCCAGCGTGTTGGCCTCGGACAGCGGCAATTCCATGACGCGCGCGCAATCGCGAATAGACGACTTTGCCGCCATGGTACCGTAGGTGATGATCTGTGCCACCTGCGACTTACCATACTTTTCAATCACATAACGCAGCACCTTGTCGCGGCCTTCATCGTCGAAGTCGATATCGATATCGGGCATTGAAACGCGATCCGGATTGAGGAAGCGCTCGAACAGCAGGTTGTACTTGATCGGATCGACGTTCGTGATCCCAATACAGTATGCTACCGCGGAACCTGCGGCTGAACCGCGACCGGGACCGACGGCCACGCCCAGCTCGCGCGCCTTTGAAGTCAGGTCCTGCACGATGAGGAAGTAGCCCGGGTATCCTGTCTTTTGAATGGTGTCCAGTTCGAAGTCGAGTCGCGCGCGTATTTCTTCAGTGATTTCCCCGTACCGTTTTTTCGCACCCTCATAGGTGAGGTAGCGCAGATATTCATCTTCGCTTTTGAATTCAGGCGGAATGTCGAAACGGGGAAGAAGGACATCGCGTTCGAGAGAGTAGGTCTCTACTTTGTTGAGAATTTCCTCGATCGTGTCGAATGCTTCCGGCAGATCGGAGAAGGCGGCCTTCATTTCTTCTGCCGACTTGAAGTAATATTGGTTGTTGGGCAGGCCGTAACGATGACCGCGTCCTTGACCGATAGGTGTGGATCGGAACTCACCCTCCTTAATGCAAAGCAGAACATCGTGGGCGTCAGATTCACTGACGTCAAGGTAAAAGGCTTCGTTGGCAGGAAAATATTTTACGTTGTATTTCGCCGCGAACCTCAGGAGGACATCGTTAACGTGATCTTCCTGCGGAATGCCGTGACGGTTGAGTTCGATGTAGAAGTCGTCGCCAAAAAGTTCCAGCCACCAACGGAATGCTTCTTCTGCCCGTCGTTCACCCACGTTGAGAATGAGGTAAGGCACTTCGCTGGTAAGGTTACCGGTGGTTGCAATCAGGCCTTCGCGATATTGCGTTATCAATGCTTTATCAACCCTCGGATAGATGCCATAAAGCCCTTCCGTAAAGCCCAGCGAACACAATCGCGCCAGGTTGTAGTAGCCATTCTTGTTTTTCGCAAGAAGAACTTGTGAATAACGTTTGTCGGGATTGTCTTTTGTGAACTTCAGCTTTAGGCGTTCTTCCGCGACAAAAACTTCACATCCTACGATCGGTTTGATGTCCTGATTGAGCGCTTCCCTTACAAACTTGAATGCGCCGTACATGTTCCCGATGTCGGTAAGTGCGAGAGCCTTCATGTTAAGCTCCTTTGCTTTCGACACCATGGCTTTTATGTCGGGCGTTGCCTGCAATACTGAAAACTGGGAATGCGTGTGGAGGTGACAGAAGATCTTTTCACTGAGGTCCGCCGCACTGGCGGTGGTAGTCGTTACACTGGCCTTTGCCGTTTCGCGTCGCGCGAAGTTGGCCACGTCAAGGTCGGGCTTTTCATATTCGATCTCAGAAAGTGGCGTGCCATCGAGAGGCATTACCACGTTCACATGCATCAGCCCGAAAAAGCATCGCGCAGTGGCGTCGACATCGTAACACGCGTCGTGTGCATCGGAAAATCCAACACCAAAGAGTTTCTCATGGAGTTCCGTAAGACGCGGCATCTTGAGTTTGCCGCCAATGCCACCTGAGAGCTGGCAATAGTTCGTTGATACGACACCGGTGTCCAGGGCTTCCACCTGGAGTATGGCCTGCGGGTCGAGATTCAGGCGGATCAATTCTGCGCCGATGATGGCTTTGTCAAACTCAATATTATGTCCCACCAAAAGGCGTGTGCGTTGCACATCCGCCAGAAGGGTGTCCATTACTTGACCGAGGGGTATCCCTTCTTCCAGAGCTCGCTTGGTAGAGATGCCGTGAATCTGCTGGGCGTTATAAGGTATGTCGAAGCCGTCGGGTCTGACGATATAATTATGCCGGGCGAGGAGTTTCCCCCGGTTATCATGGAGCTGCCAGGCGATCTGCACCAGCCTCGGCCAGTTGTCGAGGTCGGTTATAGGCGCCGTTTTATTATGAGGTATGCCAGTAGTTTCGGTATCGAAAATCAGGTACATCGTAGTGGGGTATTACGGTCACAAGATTGGGAAAAAACAGCGGTTTTTGCTTAAAATTTCGAAGAATTGACCCCTTCCGGCAAGCCATTCGAATACCGGAAAACCTCCCAAAATGATACTTGAGTCTTTGTATTAGACAATTTACTAGATTGGTACAAAATTTAACTGGCTGAAAATCAGGGTATGTGGGAGATTGGCGCGATAATAGAAGGTAGCCATGGCATAAGCCAAAGTGATGAAAAAGCTTATACATGCTATAGTGCGTTTCGCACGCAAAGAGTGGTTTCTGCTGGTTATGGCCGTGGTGATCACGCTCATTTTCGTTCTCGCCGAATGGATAGCAGGCTGATCCTGGCCTGGCGCGTCTAAATGCCTGAAATAATACACTGTAATTGTTTAGTAAAGCTTCCGGGGCTATTTTTGGCACCGTCTGAATTTTCCGCAGAAAGCTTGATATGAATTGGTTTACAAGCCTTTTTTCCAGTTTAAATGGAAGAAAACTGGTCATGGCCCTGACCGGACTTTTTTTGATCGTTTTCCTTGTTGTACATCTCATAGGAAACCTTCAGTTGCTTAAGTCGGATGGCGGGCGTGCCTTCAACCTTTACGCGGAGTTCATGACGACCAACCCGCTGATCATGCTGATCTCGTACGTACTCTACATTTCAATCCTCGTTCACGTGGTCTGGTCGGCGATCCTCACAGCAAGAAACCGGGCTGCACGTGGTAAGGTGGGGTACCAGGTGGTTAAGAACTCTTCGCACTGGACATCCCGCAATATGGGAATACTGGGAACTTTCATTTTCATCTTTATTGTCATTCACATGCGAGACTTCTGGGCTGTGATGCACTGGGGTGGTATCAACCATGTGACGTATGACGGTCAGGAAGTAAAGGATTTGTATTCAGTGGTGGCGCAGGCGTTTACACGCTCGTGGTATGTGGCATTGTATGTAGTGAGCATGCTCTTGCTCGCGTTTCACCTGTGGCACGGGTTTGCCAGCGCGTTTCAAACGCTGGGACTGCACCACGTGAAGTATAACGGCACCATTAAGTTTGTCGGCAGGGCGTTTGCCATAATCGTTCCCGCCATGTTTGCGCTTATCCCCATTCTCATGTTTACATGGAGATGAGAACGGCACAACAATAACCTATTCGATACGGCGAACCTACACATGAAATTAGATTCCAAAATTCCTGAAGGACCGATAGCGGAGAAATGGACGAAGCATAAGTTCAACCTTAAACTCGTCAACCCCGCTAACAAGCGAAAGTATGAGATTATTGTGGTGGGTACCGGACTCGCAGGGTCATCGGCGGCCGCCTCGCTTGCGGAACTGGGATACAACGTCAAGGCATTCTGCTTTCAGGATAGCCCCCGAAGGGCACACAGTATCGCGGCACAAGGGGGTATCAACGCTGCGAAAAATTATCGTAACGACGGTGACAGTGTTTACCGGTTGTTTTACGATACAGTAAAAGGAGGCGACTACCGCGCACGCGAAGCCAACGTTTACCGCCTCGCGGAAGTCAGCGTAAACATTATTGACCAATGCGTAGCACAGGGCGTGCCCTTTGCACGTGAATATGGTGGTCTTCTCGACAACCGCTCTTTCGGTGGTGCGCAAGTGTCGCGGACGTTTTACGCACGCGGACAAACCGGTCAGCAATTGTTGCTGGGTGCATACGGTGCACTCAACCGTCAGATCGCCGCGGGGAAGATAAAGATGTATCCACGGACCGAAATGCTCGACCTCGTTGTTGTCGATGGCATTGCGCGTGGTATCATAACCAGAGATCTCATCACCGGAAAGATTGAAGCGCACAGCGCGCATGCCGTGTTGCTTTGTACCGGTGGATATGGCAACGTCTTCTATCTCTCGACGAACGCGAAGGGATCCAACGCTACTGCAATATGGCGTGCCCACAAGAGGGGCGCGTTGTTCGGCAATCCCTGCTTTACACAGATCCACCCGACGTGTATACCGGTAACCGGAAATCACCAGTCGAAGCTGACGCTCATGTCGGAGTCGCTGCGCAACGACGGGCGCGTGTGGGTTCCCAAGACCCCGATTAAGGGTCTCAAGGCAGCTGACGCGGTCAAGATTCCCGAAAGCGAACGAGATTATTTCCTCGAGCGTAAGTATCCTTCATTCGGGAACCTTGTGCCACGCGACGTTGCATCGCGAAACGCAAAGTACGTATGCGACGAGGGACGGGGCGTAGGTGCTACGGGACTTGCTGTATTCCTCGACTTCGCTGATGCACTGAAACGCGACGGAAGAAAAGTCATTTCGGCCAAGTATGGTAACCTGTTCGACATGTACAAACAGATTACCGGAGATGATCCGTACGAAGTGCCGATGATGATCTATCCCGCCGTTCACTATACGATGGGAGGACTGTGGGTTGATTACAATCTCATGACGACAGTGCCCGGATTGTATGCCCTGGGTGAAGCGAACTTCTCCGATCACGGTGCAAACCGCCTGGGTGCAAGTGCCCTCATGCAGGGTCTTGCTGACGGCTATTTCATTATCCCATATACCATCGGTGACTACCTGGCGAACCTGGGATGGAGCAACAAGGTCGGAACGGATCACCCTGCCTTCCGCGAAGCGGCACAGGCAGCGGAGGATAGACT
>QGUY01000462.1 GCA_003242315.1 Bacteroidota bacterium | reverse complement strand
GTTTTCCACCATGCGGGAAAACAAATTGGCCTTTTTCATCTTGAAGTCGATTCGATTCGAATCATCCGCTTCCCTGCACCAACGCCAGGTGACAGCCTTGTTGACGCGGAACATATCGCCATCATCCGACCATCCCTCCATGTATTTCGCGATCGGAGAATGCCGTTTATTAAGAACCACACCGAACCTTTACCGATGAGCCGTCTCCAGGAACTTCCCCTTGCTGTTCGGATTGGATCAGCTGATATCGTTAATGCCCACATCGTTTACGAGGAATTTCCCGAAGAAGGATCGCAAAGCGGTAGCATTGTATTTGACAACATGTATGCTCATTTCGACGGAATTGACAATCGCGATAACCGCTTCAACCGCTTCATTAACCTGGATGTCAACACGCGTTTTATGAAGTCGGGACACCTGAAGGCGCGGTTTGCCTTCCCATTAAATCCACGAAATCATTACTATGCGGAAGGAACCCTGGACAACATGGAACTCACGCAGCTCAATCCGACACTGGAAAATCTCGCGAAGGTCCGCATTGAATCAGGAACGATGAATACCATGCATTTCAACTTCGACTACAACGACGACGTCTCGAACGGCTCGGTCATGATGTTGTATGAAAACCTGGAAATGATGGCTCTAAAGGAGAAAAACAATGTTGAAGAAAAAGATGGCCTGAAATCATTTATCCTGAACGTCCTGTTCGCCCGGAAAAACAAGAATGACGAAGTAAAAACCGCAAAGCGCGATGGCACGATTTCGTTTGAACGCGACAAGAAACGATCAATATTCAATTATTGGTGGAAGTCACTGGCAACGGGGATTAAGTCGGGGAATAGTATAAATGAGATTTTAGATGGGGGGAAGTGATTTTCGATTTTTGATTTTTGATTTTTGATTTTTGATTTGGGGGCTTGCAAATAGTGTAGGTAAAAAAAAGGGACGTCGTTTCTGACGTCCCCGTGTCAATTGACAATTCCCTTGCATCAGAGGCTACGAAGTTCGTCGATGATTTCTTCGCGCGACTTGCCAATGCGTTTTTGGAGTCTGCCGATGAATTCATCTTCCTTGCCTTCAATGTACGTAAGATCGTCGTCGGTGAGATCGCCGTACTTTTGTTTCAGTTTTCCCTTGACAACGTTCCAGTTGCCTTTCAAATTCAGCTTGTCCATTGGATATATTTATTAGTTTGATATGCGTCTTACTGTCAAAAAAGCATGCCAGCGCATGTAAAGAGGCAATTGACGCGTTTTGAGGATGTGCAACGTAGAATTAACTCTCCCGTTAGGATAAAATATTCCCCGGGTTCAAAGGTGGCTCAAACATTCCGAACAAGAATCGCCGCCAACGACGCGGCACCGAAACTCAGCAACGTACCGATCAACACATACTCGGTAAGCTGACGATCGCCAGCCTGTCGCAGATCACCGAAGCGAAAAATGGATTTTGCAGCGAGGAGGAATCCCACGCCCTGCCAATGACCGGCGGCGATGAAACCGAAAACAAACAGTCGCTCCAGCATGCCGATGTATCGCCCGGCTTTCTCGAGCGAAGGTGCATGATCGTGCGGAATTGAAGAAGCCCATGGTCGCATGAGTTGCGCGATGGCGATAGACGTGGGTTGCGTGATGAAGTACAAAGCCGTGACGTACACGAGCAGGTCAGTTGGTTCAATCCATGACCATACATATGGGCGACCCGACATAAACCACGAAATGCCAACGATCATACCCATGTGCATGGCCTGATCCACAAGAAACCATGTAGTATGATTGTTGTCGCGTTGTGCGTATACTCGGACCATGTCAATCGCGAGATGACTCAGTATATAAATGAGCATGTAGTGCCACAGCGAAACGTCGTGAAACAGAATCACGACCAGCGCGCCATGGATAAGCGCGTGCACATACAACACCCACGACGCCGCCTTCTTTTGCTCTTTGTGGACTACCCATCCTTTCGGCTGCAGGAGGAAGTCGCCGATAAGATGAGCCAGTACAAACTTGGCGAGGATGGTTGTCATGACAGGCGTTTGCTAAGTTTATCGCGAAAGGCCGAATCCATCAGCAACATCTCTTCTACGTGCGCTCTCTTGTAACGGCCGCTGGCCGAGTTCTGTTCGATGTTTAGCATGTCGGCTATTTCCTGCTGACTGCGGTCCGGATACTTTAACAGTATATTCATCAGTTCTCCGGAACTGATCGACCAGCTGTTCATGGCAATCAGCGCCAACCGAAGATAGAGGTTTATCTCCT
>QGUY01000005.1 GCA_003242315.1 Bacteroidota bacterium | reverse complement strand
TGTGCAATGGTTTGCAACGATAAACTGGGCATCGTTGATCTCAGAGGTACCGTGGAAGGCGCGGGCTTATCCCTGGATGACATTGACGCATACGCTCGCGTTACCGTCAACGAATTTGGTTTCAACGATTACGTGTATCGCGACCTTGTTATCGACGGCTCCGTGAAGCAGTCCATTTTCAATGGTTATGCGTCAATGGACGATCCGAATCTTTCATTTGAACTCAGGGGCGACCTGGACTACAGTTACACCTCCCAGGAGAAGGCCTACCACTTCGACCTGGATCTCCGCCAGGTAGATCTGCAGGCGCTCAACCTGCTCAACCGTCCTCTGAAAGTGGCTCTGAAACTTTCCGTCGACCTGGACAATGCTGACCCGAAAAACCTTAACGGCGACCTGGCCATTCACGACGCTGCATTCAACAACGGCGAAAGGGTGTATCGCGTCGACTCGTTGCTCGTTGCCTCACTCACTGAAGAGGGCAAGGCTTCGCTTAACATCGACTCGGACTTCATTCAAGCGCGATTTGAAGGATCATTTGACCTTCTCAGCTTGCCGTCAGTGTTGCGATCCCACTTCAGCCATTACTATTCTCTTGAGGGCGATACGGCGACGACCGAATCCCAGAACTTCGAATTCTCCATCGACTTACGCAACACATATATTTTAACAGAAGTATTGATGCCCGATCTTGAGCGCATCGAGATAGGAGAGATCAAGGGATCGTTCGACAGCGAAGATCAACGGCTGGATCTTGTCGTTGATATCAACGAACTGGTGCATACCGACTTTGCTGCCCGCAACCTCAAGCTCACGGCCAACTCCGGAAGGCGAAGTCTTGAATACAAATTTTCAGCAGACGATATTCTGACGGGAAGCCTTCGCATTCCTTCGGTTCTGTTCGACGGCACGGTGGCGGGCGATTCCATCGAAACGGGAATCGCACTGTATGATTCAGCAGCAGAGGAACGGTACGTTGTTCGCGGTGTCTTCCGGAGTCTTGAGGACGCTTATGCCTTTAGCCTGGATCCGGAAAATCTTATTCTCAACTACGATGCCTGGTCAGTTCCGGATAACAATGTAATTCGCATTGGTAGGTCGGGCTTCGCCGCGCAGCATCTTGACCTGACTCACGAACAGCAACGTATTAGCATCAACGCCCCCGTCGGTGAGCAGGGGGCATTGAATATATCGCTCGAAAAGCTGAGAGTTGAAACGCTCATCAGTGCAGCGTTCGCTGATACGGTAATGCGAGGAACGCTCGATGGTGACATTAACATATTGAACGATACCACGCGTGGTCCCCTGCAAGCCGAAATAACGCTTTCCAATCTTGCGGCAGGTAATGAAACCTTGGGCGACCTGAAGGTGACTGTTGATCAGCCCGAACCGACGTTGACAGTGCTTGATGCGTCAGGTGAAGGGCCTGGACTTTCCATGAACGTCGCCGGTCGCGTCCAGTCCGGACCTGACCAGCAACTGACGCTCGATGCCAATATCAGCGCTTTATCTCTGGCAACCGTTCAACCCTTCCTCACGGAATACGTAAGCGGACTCAAAGGAACACTCAAAGCGGATCTTTCCATCAGCGGCTCCACTTCCGAGCCATCCATCAGAGGATCACTGACATTGCAGAACGCCGAGGCGCTGCCCGCTTACACAAAAATCCCTGTAAGGCTCGACAACGAGACGATAAGATTCCGGGATCGGACAATCTCGCTGGACAACTTTACCATTCGCGATCAGCAAAACAACGTGCTGACCTTCAACGGCGGGATGACAGGAGACGCGAATGGACAATACCGCCTCAATCTCACGACCGTAGCGCGAAACTTTCAGCTGTTAAATACAAAAGAAGGCGATAACGAACTGTTCTATGGTAGCGTCTGGCTGAATACCAATGCGCGCGTAGGCGGTACGCTTGAGCGTCCGGAAATTGATATGACCATTAGCCTGGGTGATCAAAGCACCTTCACATTCATTGTGCCACAAAGCGAGGCAGGTGTGATGCAGTCGAAAGGCCTTGTCACCTTTGTCGATAGGGATAAGCCCGAACACATGGCTGAACTTGAAAAAGGTCTCGATACGCTGGTGAGCCGGGCGCCGTTCCAGGGGATCGCACTTACCGCGCGTGTTGAACTGAACGACAAAGAAACGTTTACGATCGTAATGGATCCTGTGACAGGCGATCAGCTGAGAGTCAACGGTAACGCGACCTTAACGCTCGACATCGACGAAACAGGGAATGTCAGCCTTGCCGGACGATATGAACTTACGAAGGGTTCATATGAATTTACGTTCTACAAACTTGTAAGACGAGAATTTGAAATAGAGTCGGGCAGCTCCATCGTCTGGAACGGCGAACCCATGAACGCTGAACTAAACATCACCGCGCTGAACCGGATCGACGCGGCACCAATTGATCTGTTTACCTCCCAGGCCTCAGATGGAACCAACATGGAGGCTTACCGTGCACGGCTGCCATTCCAGGTATACCTCATGATTCGCGGTGAATTATTAAGACCGGAAATTTCCTTCCGACTGGATATGCCCGAGCAACAACGCGGCGCCGCCGGGGGAAGCGTTTATGCCAGAATCCAGGATATCAACACCAGGGAACAGGACCTCAACAAACAAGTCTTTGCATTGCTTATCCTCCAGCGTTTTGTATCCGACAATCCGTTTGAAAGTCAGAGCGGGGGAACCCTCAGCGCAGCGGCACGAACGAGCGTTAACAGGATGCTGTCAGACCAGCTCAATCGCATGGCCGAACAGATCAAGGGTGTGGAACTTACGTTCGATCTGCAATCCGGTTCGGAATATAATGATGGAAGATCCTCCGAGTATACACAGCTCCAGCTCGGCGTATCCAAGCGCCTGCTGGACGACCGCCTTGTGGTGAAGCTTGCGGGCAATGTCGACATTGAAGGGGGTAGCCGACAGGGAAACGCTTCCGATTACATTGGTGACCTGGCCCTGGAATACAAGCTGACGGAAGACGGACGGTTCAGAATCAATGGATTTTACGCAAGTGATTACGACATGATCGACGGTGAGTTGAAGGAGGCAGGAGTCGGACTCATATATATTAAAGACTACAATTCTCTGCGAGAGTTATTCAAGGCGAATGACACGGGACAAAAATAGGCGAGCAAACGGGCAGTGTTTGATCCCGATTATACTCCTGATTCTTACAGGAGTCATGCTATCGTCATGTACGGCCAACAAGTTTCTCGCTGAGGGCGAAAGCTTTTATGCTGGTGCCGACATCGTATTCCATCGCAATGGCAACGTCGGCAAACGCAAAGCGTTGAAGTCCGAGCTTGAGGAAATGATAACGCCAAAGCCTAACGGGACGATACTCGGGTCGCGACCGGGCGTGTGGATTTATTACGTGACGGGAAAGAAGTCGAAAGGACTGGGAGCCTGGATACGCAAGAAATTCGGTACTGAACCTGTGTTGCTGTCCGATGCTAAACCTGAACTGACTGCCGATATTTTGCAGGGTAACCTGTTCAACCGCGGATACTTCGAGTCGCATGTTCAATCGTCTGTCGAAAGAAAACGCAAGAAGGCTTATGTGATCTATGATGTTGAGTTGTTTCCGCCATTCAGGATTCGAAACATCGAGATTCCCCACGACCGCATCTTCCGCGACAGCGCCGAGGTGATGCGGGAAACGTTCCTGAGAGTGGGACAACGATACGACCTTCAAAGACTGTCTGACGAACGTTCGCGGATAGAAATGCGCCTCGAAGATTACGGCTACTACTACTTTGACGACCGCCATCTTCTGTTCGAAGCTGATACTACGGTTGGCGGACGAAAGGTCGATCTCAGGCTCACATACGCACCGGAGGTTCCGCAAAAAGCTAAACGACCTTATAAGCTCAGAAATGTCGACGTCATTAATGACTTCTCAGTGTGGGAGACGGGATCGGATTCCGCTGCGGTTTCAGGCGATACAATACGCGTGGGAAACTACCGGTATGTAAGTACCGAGGGGGCTTTCAGGCCACATGTGCTTACCGATGTGATCAACCTCCGACAGGGCGAGTTGTATTCGCGTACCATGCATAACTTCACCATCAGTCACCTGATGGGATTGGGCACGTTCAAATTCGTGAACATCCGTTATCGGGAGGCCGGCGATTCTCTTCTGGATGCGACGATCTTTCTGACGCCCCTCCTAAAGAAATCCTTACGACTCGAAATACAGGGAGTCAGTAAGTCAAACAACTTCGTCGGTCCAGGTGTGAGCGCAACGTTTACGAATCGAAACTTCCTGGGGGGTGCGGAGCAGTTTCAATTCAAGGTAAGTGGGTCGTATGAAGTTCAGATCAATCGGCAGGCACCTGAACCGCTGACCGCCTTCGAACTCTTTACGGAAACCAGTCTTTCCGTGCCGCGCATGATTTCCCCCATCAGGATCACGTACTACTCAACGAAGTTTATTCCGCATACAAACTTCATGTTCCGCACTACCTTCCAACGACGCATCGGTTACTTTCAGTTGAACTCTTTTAACGCGGCGGCGGGATATAGCTGGCGTGAGACTACTACAAAAAATCACCAGCTGTATCCTATCGACCTTAACTATGTTCGCGTAAGCCAGAAGTCGCAGGAATTTGAAGACCTTCTCGCGGACAATCCTTACCTCAGCAACTCATTCCAGGACCAGTTTATCGCCGGAATGCGCTATTCATTCCAACTCAATACGCAGTTGCAGGATCCGGGTGCGATCCTGTATGGTTCGCGGACGCAGCGTCGTTCACATTTCTTTTTCAATGCCAATGTAAACCTGGCTGGAAATCTCGCGAACTGGATATCAAAGGGAAGCCGGGATGCAGAGGATACGGTAGGAGTGATCTTTGGGCAACCTTTCTCACAGTTTGCGCTGGGCGATGTTGATTTCCGGTACTATTGGGCTCTTGATCGCAAGAACCGCCTTGTCTTTCGTCTCGCAACCGGTGCCGGCTACCCTTATGGCAACTCGAGTCAGTTGCCCTACGTCAAACAATTTTCAACGGGCGGCACCAACAGCATCCGCGCGTTTCCGGCTCGTTCCATAGGACCCGGAACTGTGCTGCCACCAACGAACTCAGAAGAAATTCAATTCATCGACCAACGTGGTGACATCAAGGTGGAAGGTAACATCGAATACCGGTTCGACATCGTACGCTTTCTGAAGGGTGCAGTGTTCCTCGATGCGGGCAACATATGGCTATTGACGGAAGACCCCCAACGCCCCGGAGGAGAATTCCATTGGGATACATTCCTCCAGGAGTTAGCCGTCGGGACCGGTCTTGGCCTACGCCTCGATTTTCAATTCTTCATACTGCGCTTCGATGTGGGAATACCATTGCGAAAACCCTGGCTCGAAGACGGGAAGCGTTGGGTAATTCGTGACGTGAGATTGTCAGATAGCGACTGGAGACACGATAACCTGGTATTTAATATCGCTGTAGGTTATCCATTCTGAGGTTCTTAATCAATAACTCCAGATCCTATCAACTCCTCTCCGTCATACCAGGCCACAAACTGTCCGGGCGTGACGCCGCGCTGAGGTTCATCGAAAATCACATACAGACCTTCGGCTTTCCTATACAGCGTACACCATTCAAGCGGTTGACGATACCGGATGCGCGCCAGATATCTTTCACTTTCATCGACGGCAAGGGCGTGGTCTGGCCTTATCCAGTGCACATCACTGTCGCGTACGAACAATCCTCTGCGGAACAAACCGGGGTGGTCTTCTCCCATGCCTGCATACACAATGTTTTTGTCGGTGTCTGTCCCGATAATGAAAAGTGGTTCGGGAAATCCACCGATGTTAAGTCCGCGTCGTTGACCGATCGTATAGTAATGTGCGCCGTTGTGTTCGCCAACTACTTTGCCTGCCTGAGGTGTCAGCGCATAGGGACGTGATAATTCTTCCGGCGTTCCGTCATCGCTGCGTTTGAAGATGTCGCTGTCGGCGGGTATTTCCACCACATCACCCTTCTTAGGCTTGAGCCGTTGCTGGAGAAATTCGGGAAGGTGGACTTTACCGATAAAGCACAGCCCTTGCGAATCTTTCTTGCCCGCCGTAATCAGTCCGATGCGTGCAGCGATCGCCCGTACTTCGGGCTTGCTCAATTCGCCGAGTGGAAACAAGGAACGCGAGAGCTGTTCCTGCGTGAGCTGACAGAGGAAATAGCTTTGGTCCTTATTGCCGTCTTTTCCCGCGAGCAGCTGGTACACGGTCTGACCGTTCACAATAGTGGATGCCTTGCGTGCATAGTGACCGGTAGCGACAAACTGTGCGCCGAGTTTCAGTGCGGTGTTAAGAAAGATATCGAACTTGATCTCGCGGTTGCACAGGACATCCGGATTGGGTGTACGTCCACGCTGGTATTCACGGAACATGTAGTCGACAATGCGTTCCTTGTATGGCTCGCTGAGATCGATAGCCTGAAAGGGGATTCCCAGGTGTTGGGCTACGATCATGGCGTCATTGCTGTCGTCCAGCCACGGGCATTCCTTACTGATCGTAACAGAGTCGTCGTGCCAGTTTTTCATAAAAATCCCGACGACGTCGTAGCCTTGTTCCTTCAGCAGGTAGGCGGCAACACTTGAGTCGACGCCACCGGAGAGGCCTACAACCACGCGCACGCCTTTGGTATCGGGTGTGGTCTTTGCCGGCGTGGTAATCGTGTCGGTATGGTCAGTGTAAAGTTTCATTACCTACGGGAAGCGATGTCTTCGCTTAAAAGTTCATTTACATATTCATCGAATTCCTGCACAAACTCCTCGTAGTACGTGCCGGTTCCTGGTCCGGTGAAGCCGGTATGAATCTTTCTTACTTGCCCATCGCGACCAATAAATATAGTCGTCGGGAAAGCGCTGACACTGCTCAGCATCGGCAGTGCCTTCGATGCACCTTCCTTATCGCGCGTTCCGGCGATTACAAGATCGTAGGTCACGCCAAGACGTTTGGCCATACGCGATACGCGTTCGCGGGCGTATTCAAAGTCGGGACTGGTTTCAAAGGCCAGCCCAATAATGGCCACATCGCGGTGTTTGTTGCGCTCATACCACTCGACCAGGAATTTCGTCTCGTCCATGCAGTTGGGACACCAGGTTCCGAACAGTTGAAGGATGACGACCTTGTTGCGGTATTTCTCGTCGGTAGGGTTGACCGGGCGGCCTTCGAGGTCGGGAAAGCTCACGTCTATGGTCGTAAATCCTTCACGCATAACGGTCAATCCCTCCGGATCGGGGAGGGTAGCTTCGGGATCAAGTGTGGCTGTCCACTGCCTGTGAAGTGTCTTGCCTGACCAGAAGTCACCCGTCAGGGTTGAATCACTCGTCTTTGTCGCCTTGAAAAGGTAGGCGTGGTTTCCGTCAAACGTGCTGAGTATCATTTGGTTACCTTCTACACTTCCTTCGAGGAAACGATAGTCGCCGGTGGGAAGCATGAAGGTGCCCTCTATAATATTACCAGCTTTGTGCTCGAATATTCCTATGGCGGGAATGAGGCGCTCTCCGTCTTTGAAAGTCACCCGGTAGGTTCCGCTGAAGTCGCTGTGCGGTTCGTCGTTTACTGGGGCGAAACGGTAGTCCTGGTCATAGGCTGCTACAAAGGGTATCCGGTAGTTTTTCTCGTAGTTCTTGATATAGAATCCCTTCAGGCTGTCGCCGTCGACGGCAGCCTTGAGTTCGGCGTCAAAGATGTGCAGCCGCATCACGAGGGAGTCGTCGCGTAAGTAGACCTCATCGAGGTGGAGGTTTTCGCTTCCATTCTTAATAAAGGCGTCATAGGAACCCGCTGAATCCTGGCGGATGGCAAAGTTGAATGCCAATTCCTGACCCTGAAGCCGGAGCACACCCCTCCATACACCCTGTTTCACTTCGTTAGCGGATTGTTGACAACCCCAGAATAGCAGGGCGAGTCCCGCGGCAAGCAATACCCTCATTTGATCGGTTTTTACAGTAATCCCAACACAAAAATGCAACAATTGATTTGGACTTGGCCGCTCCAGGTACGCGTGCGGTTCGGTCATCGCTTGCCTGCGGGAGTGGTTCTCGTGGCCCACAAACGAATGAAACGCCACGATTGAGCCTTTTTTCCCCGCCTTTTTGAAACCAGCAATTTGCCGTTGAGCGGCCGGAAAAGACGTTCCGTGGACGGAAACGGCCCTGTCGTGCCGTGAAATGCAAAAAAGTGGAGCAAAGTGGTTGAAAGTGGAGCATTTTTGCTTAAGTTTGTTTGGAGAAAGCATGGCAACCACTACGTCACATGACCTTTTTCACCTACGAATACGAGGCGAAACTTGACTCGAAAGGCAGGCTGATACTGCCGGCGAAGATCAAGGCTCAGCTTCCGGAAGGGAGCAATGAGCTGGTGATCAGGCGCGGTTTCGAGCAGTGTTTGATCCTCTATCCGATGGTGGAATTCAAGAGGGTGTACTCCAGAATTTCGGGGCTAAGTGAGTTGGATCCGGAGAACCGGAAGCTTCAGCGGAGCTTCTTCGCTGGGACGATGCAGGTAGACATGGATGCCAACGGGCGGATTCTCATTGCGAAGAACATGATCGCGTATGCGCGCCTGGAGAAAGACGTTATCCTGGTAGGGACGGGTACGAAGGTGGAAATCTGGAATCCTGAGATCTACGAAAAGAACAAGATCACGGATCCGGAGGAGCTATCTAACCTGGCGGCAAAGCACGCGGGACCTACGACCTAAGGTTGCGGATGGCCGAGCGCCTTTACCATAGGCCCGTGATGCTCAGGGAAAGCGTTGACGCGCTGCGGGTGGATCCGGGGGGTGTTTATGTCGACGCAACATTCGGCGGTGGCGGTCACAGCATGGCGATCCTGGAACTGCTGAACAATGGGACGCTCATTGCATTCGATCAGGATGAGGAAGCCAGAGCACAAGCGGAGAAGGTAACCAGTCGTTCTTTCAAATTCTGTCACGCCAACTTCCGGTACATGAAGCAGTACCTGAAGTTGAACGGCATTACTGCTGTAAACGGCATTCTTGCTGATCTCGGCGTTTCATCGCACCAGATCGATTCGGCTGAGCGCGGATTCTCCACGCGTTTGGACGGGCCGCTCGACATGCGGATGAACCGCAGGCAAACGCTGACAGCTGCGCAAGTCCTCAACACATACAGCGTTGAAGATTTGCACCGCATACTTGGGATGTACGGAGAAATCCGAAATGCCAGGACAGCTGCCGGAGCAATTGCAAGGGCAAGAGCTAAGTGTCCCTTTGAGCGCACCAGCGACCTCACATCGGTTCTTAAACCGCTGGCGCCGCGAGGAAGGGAAAACAAATATTTCGCCCAGGTGTTTCAAGCGTTGCGAATAGAGGTAAATGAAGAAATGAAAGCGCTTGAAGATTTTTTGCACCAATGCGGCGAAGTGATGGTGAAAGGAGGACGCCTGGTGGTGATATCCTACCATTCATTGGAAGATCGAATGGTAAAAAATTATATGAACACGGGAAAAGCGTTCGGAGCGTTGGAAAAGGACATATACGGCAACCCGCTTCGGCCCTTTGAGCCCGTGACGCGAAAGGCGGTGACGCCATCTGCGGAAGAAGTCGCGGAGAACAGCCGTGCGAGAAGCGCAAAGATGAGAGTGGCAGAACGAGTGTAGTACTTATTTACTCAGTAAAGTGTGGAATGAGCGGTAACAGATTCCGTATCGGATTCGGAAAGAAAAAAAACCAGGGCAAGGGAATCTTCTCACGAATCGAGAAGGTATTTCAACTCGAAAACTATTTCGAAGAAGGTTTTCCTGTCGCACATCTCCCCAAGATCGCCTTCGTAATGGTTCTTGGCATCTTCTACATCAGCAACACCCATTATTCGGAGAAAACGATCCGGCAAATAAACCGCCTGCGGGTAGAGGTGGAGGACCTGCGCGCCGACTACACGACCCGGAAAGCTGACCTCATGTTTGCCGGCAAGCAATCCGAAGTGGCCAAAAAAGTGAAACCCCTTGGTTTAAGAGAAAGCCTGGAACCTCCTTTCAAGATCGTCGTCAGAAAAGGTGAATATTAGAACGTCCATACTGCTCCGCGTACGCATCGCCTTCATTCTAGCCGTGCTTTTCTCGTTAGCGGTGATTGGGAAGATTGCGCATATCCAGTTCGCGGAAGGCAAAAAGTGGGCAGAGATGGGAGAACGCATCTCCTTCGATTACAAAGTCGTGAAAGCCACGCGCGGAAATATCTATTCCGACAACGGCAGTTTGCTCGCCACATCCCTTCCTTTTTATCGCGTTGCCTTTGACGCGACCATTCCTTCTGAAAAGCTATTTAATAGTGGAGTGGATTCGCTCGCAGAACGGTTGTCGCGCTTCTTTGGTGACAAATCCAAAAGGGAATACGCGCGTATGCTCCGCGACGCCCGTGCGGCAAAACGGCAATACATTGTCCTTAACAAAAAGCGCATCGATTACCAGGACAAAAAGGTCATGTCGACCTGGCCGATTTTCCGGGAAGGGCGACTTGGAGGAGGCGTCATTTTTGAAAAAGTCGACGTTCGCTACAATCCTTTCAACAAACTCAGCCGTCGTACCATCGGCTTCGTCAACGAGAACGACAAAGGCGCGGGATTGGAATACAGCTTCAACGAAGAACTGTCTGGCCGCGACGGATACGCGTATTATCAAAAAATCTCTGGCGGCGTGTGGAAGCCTGTCTTTGATGCCAACAACGTTAGGGCGATAAATGGCCTCGACCTCGTCACGACCCTCGACGTCAACCTGCAGGATGTGGCAGAAACGGCATTGTACAAAGCCATGGAACGCCACAATGCCGATGATGGTCTCGTCGTGGTTATGGAAGTCAACACCGGCCACATCAAAGCGATATCCAATTTATCATCGAACGGTCGCGGTGGTTTTTACGAAAAGTTCAACTATGCGGCCGGCGGACTCTTCGAGCCTGGATCCACCTTCAAGCTCGTCACCATGATTGCATTGCTGGAAGATACGAACATCGAACTCACCGATAGCATCGACACGGGCAACGGGGAAGCTGCGTTCTACAATCACCGCGTGCGGGATCACGAAGAAGGCGGCCTGGGTAAGGTCACTATTCAGGGTGCTTTCGAGCACTCGTCGAACGTGGCCATGGCCAAGCTGGCTGACAAACACTTTGGATTACATCCCCAACGCTTCATCGATCACATCGACCGTCTCCACTTGTCGAAACCGCTGGGAATTCAAATCGACGGCGAACCAACGCCCAAGATCAAGCGCCCCGGTCAGAAAGGATGGAGTGGTATAAGCCTTCCCTGGATGGCGTATGGCTACGGATTGGAAATCACGCCGCTGCACACGCTCGCACTGTACAACGCCGTAGCAAACAACGGCAAAATGATCAAGCCAATACTGGTGAAGGCAATACGTCAGGCGGATGACACGAAGAAGACCTTCGAGACCGAAGTACTCAATGGCAAAATCTGCTCCGACAAGACGCTTGCTAAACTTAGGCTCATGCTCGAGGGTGTCGTGGAGAATGGTACAGCAAAGAATATTTCTGATTCGCACTACCGCATCGCCGGCAAGACAGGTACAGCACAGATACTGGAGAACGGACGTTACACGAGGAAGTACATCACTTCTTTTGTCGGATACTTCCCCGCGCACGATCCGAAGTACAGCGCTATTGTATTGATCCGCAATCCTCGTGGCTGGCAGCAATACGGAAGCAGCGTGGCTGCGCCCGTGTTTAAAGAAATCGCGGATAACATCTACGCTCGCGACATCAGTCTGCATCAACCAATGGATGGTCCGAAGTATGCAGAGACTGGCGTCTTTCCGGTAATTCGCGCAGGACGTCAGCAGGATCTTGTGATGCTTTGCAACACGCTGGGTGTGTCGAATCATCCGGAAACAGACAGCGAGTGGGTGCGGTCAGTAAGAAATGGAAATTCAGTAGACCTGCGCAAGCAGGAGATTAGGAAAGGTATTGTTCCCGACGTCAGTGGCATGACACTTCGCGATGCTTTGTATGTGCTGGAGCAAGTTGGTCTCCAGGTGTCGTTCCAGGGGGTAGGACGAGTTGAACGGCAATCGCTTCCGCCGGGACGGAAAATTCGGAATGGCGATAGAGTCTATCTGACTTTGGGATAACAGGCGCGCATGATGGAGTTGAAGGACATATTGTACCGCGTTTCGCTGACGTCCACGTCGGGCGACATGAGTGTTCCCGTCGCAGGGATATGCTTTGACTCGCGCGCGGTTCAGCCGGGCTACCTGTTTGTAGCCGTTAGGGGAACAACGAGCGATGGACATGCCTTCATCGACAGTGCCGTCGAAAAAGGTGCAGCGGTGATCGTGTGCGAGCGTCTGCCCAACACGCTGCATGAACGCGTTACTTATGTAACGGTGAAGAATTCAGCACGAGCGCTCGGTTTCATTGCTTCCAACTTCTATGGCAATCCGTCGGAGCGCATCGTCCTTACTGGCGTAACCGGAACCAACGGTAAGACGACAACCGCGACGCTGTTGTACGAGTTGTTTACAAGACTTGGCCATCCATCAGGATTGTTATCCACAGTTGTGAATAAAATTGTGGATAAAAATGTTCCGGCGACTCACACCACACCCGATCCGGTTCAACTCAACGCGCTGTTGCGTCAAATGGTAGAAGCGGGGTGTACACATGCGTTCATGGAAGTGAGTTCTCATGCTATTGAACAGGAACGCATCGCCGGACTCAAGTTTGCAGGAGCGATATTCACGAATATCACCCACGATCATCTCGATTACCACAAGACATTTGAGAACTACATTCTCGCCAAGAAAAAACTGTTTGACGAACTGCCCTCGGGAAGTTTCGCCCTGGTAAACATCGACGACAAGCGGGGTATGATCATGCTTCAGAACACCCGGGCGGACAAGAATACGTTCGCGTTGAGAAAGCCTGCCGACTTCAAAGCCAAGATCATCACCAATTCTATTGAAGGCCTGGAACTTGAGATCGGTGGCAAGGATGTGTGGTTTAAACTCATTGGCGATTTCAATGCATACAACCTTCTTGGTGTGTTCGGCGC
Source organism: Bacteroidota bacterium (assembly GCA_003242315.1). Classification (GTDB taxonomy): domain Bacteria; phylum Bacteroidota; class Bacteroidia; order Cytophagales; family Cyclobacteriaceae; genus ZC4RG29. Next base: position 25,252 of record QGUY01000005.1, on the reverse strand, counting down.
TGCAGTCCTTCTCGGAAAGGATCCGGACGAAGTGCTCCAGACGATGTCGTCGCTTGGTGGTGTGTCAGGTCGATTTGAAGTAGTAAACCCGGGATCTCGCTTCACGGTGATTGTCGACTACGCCCATACGCCCGATGCATTGAAAAATGTTCTTGAAACAATCGAACAGTTTCGTGGCGATGCGAAGCAGGTCATTACGGTGGTAGGCTGTGGAGGCAATCGGGACAAGGCAAAGCGTCCGGTCATGGCGTCAATCGCGTGCAAGTACAGCGATCGCGTCGTGCTCACGTCTGACAATCCTCGCGATGAGGATCCGGTGGAGATCATTCGCGATATGCAGCAGGGCATCACGCCAGCCGATGCGAAGAAGGCCGTTGTTCAGCCTGATCGCGAGGAGGCCATCAAGATGGCCTGCATGATGGCGTCGGACAAGGATATCATACTCGTGGCGGGAAAGGGTCACGAGACGTACCAGGAAATAAAAGGTGTGAAGCATCCCTTCGACGACCGCGAGGTGGTGGCACGGATGCTAAAACTGTTTTCAAACTGAACCGGTAAATGCTGTACTATCTCTTTGATTATCTGGACCGGGAGTACGACCTGATAGGCGCGGGGGTATTTCAGTATATCTCGTTCCGTGCAGGGATGACAGCGTTTGTATCCTTGCTCATCACCATTTTCTTCGGCAAGGATCTTATCCGCTTCCTGCGTCGCAAGCAGGTGGGCGAAGAAATCCGCGACCTGGGATTACAGGGGCAGATGGAAAAGAGAGGTACGCCTACTATGGGTGGTTTGATCATCATAGCGGCCATACTGGTTCCTACACTGCTGTTTGCCAAGCTTGAGAACGTGTACGTCATCCTTCTCGTCGTTGCAACGATGTGGCTCGGCCTCATCGGATTCCTCGACGACTATATAAAGGTGTTTAAAAAGGATAAGAAAGGCCTCGCAGGAAGATTCAAAGTGTTCGGTCAGATTGGCCTCGGTCTCATCGTCGGACTCACTCTATATTTTAATGACAACGTCATCATTCGTGAGGTTGATCCCGTGGCAACCGAGCTCCATGCCCGGCTGGCGGCCGATGGAGAGGAGCCCCAGGTGCAGTTCCGCGACGTTAAGTCTACCAAGACGACCGTCCCATTCCTGAAGAACAATGAACTGGACTACGGAAAGATTCCTTTCATCCCATCGGAGTTTACGTGGATCGTGTATGTCGGGGTAGTAATCGTGGTGATTACCGCAGTCTCCAATGGCGCTAACATTACGGATGGTATTGACGGACTTGCCGCGGGTACTTCCGGCATTATCGGATTGACCCTGGCCATACTGGCTTACCTGTCAGGTCGTATCGACTTCAGTAACTATCTGAACATAATGTACATTCCCAACCTTGGCGAGCTGGTAATCTTCTGTTCCGCGTTCGTCGGGGCATGCCTGGGCTTTCTCTGGTACAATGCCTACCCTGCCCAGGTATTCATGGGTGACACCGGTAGCCTCACGTTAGGCGGAATCATCGCTGTACTCGCGCTAGCCGTGCGAAAGGAACTGCTCATACCGGTGCTATGCGGCATTTTCCTGATCGAGAATCTTTCGGTGATCATGCAGGTGTCGTATTTCAAGTACACGAAGCGGAAATATGGCGAAGGAAGGCGCATCTTCCTGATGTCGCCGCTGCACCATCACTATCAGAAGAAGAATTTGCACGAATCCAAGATCGTAACCCGGTTCTGGATCGTCGGTATACTGCTCGCAATCGTAACGTTGGCAACGCTGAAACTGAGATGAAGCAACGCGTAACCATATTGGGCGCAGGTGAAAGCGGAACAGGAGCCGCCCTTCTTGCGAAGGCGCAGGGTTACGAGGTATTTGTTTCCGATCGGGGTACCATAGCCGACAAGTATAAGGCTGAATTGAAGGCTGCCGACGTGGACTTTGAAGAAGGAACGCATACCCTTGAACGCGTTCTTGATTGCAACCTAATGGTAAAAAGTCCGGGAATACCACCGAGTGCGCCGGCTGTAGCCGCTGCAAAAAAAGCAGGCATCGAAATTATCGACGAGATTGAATTTGCCTTCCGATACACGCGCAGTAACATCATCGCGATAACCGGGACTAACGGAAAGACGACGACCACGCTGCTCACCTATCACTTGCTTCGCGAAGCGGGATACAATGTCGCACTCGCCGGCAATGTAGGTATCAGCTTCGCGCGTCAGGTTGCCTCAGGCAATTACGACTGGTACGTGCTTGAGGTGAGTAGCTTTCAGCTTGATGGAACTACGTCGTTTAATCCGCTTGTAGGCATACTGCTGAATATCACTCCGGATCACCTCGACCGGTATAAGTCAATGTCAGAGTATACGGATTCGAAATTCCAACTCATCCGAAATATGGGTTCGGACCGGTACTTCATCTATGTGGCCGATGATCCCATCATATCGGAAGAAGTCATCCGACGTGTCATTCGTCCTCAACAAATTCGCGTGTCGCTTCGCCGCGAAACTGAGTCGTATTACGACGGAAAGGAAATGGTCTTCACGGTGGGTGAAACATTTCGCGTAAAACAATCCGACACGACGCTTGTCGGTCCGCATAACCTCATCAATACCATGGCAGCTGTATCGGCAGCCCGGTTGGCGGGTGTTCGTGCGGATGAAATACGCAAGGCATTATTGACATTCCGGAATGCGCCACACCGCCTTGAACCCGTGGGTACCATTAAAGGCGTGACATTCATCAACGATTCCAAGGCGACAAACGTCGACTCGGTTGCCTATGCCCTTAGCAGCTATCCGGGTCCGCTTATCTGGATTGCGGGCGGAATAGACAAAGGCAATGACTACGGGCAGATTATGGATGAGGTGAAAAAGAAAGTGAAGGTTCTCATATGCCTTGGAAAGGACAACGAAAAACTCCGTCGGGCCTTCCGCGATGTCGTGGCGATAATTCGTGAAACGCAAGATGTCCGCGAGCTGGTCCGGATGGCATTGAAGGAAGCTGAGTCTGGCGATGTCGTGCTGCTTTCACCGGCATGCGCAAGTTTCGATTTGTTCAGAAACTACGAGGATCGCGGCGACCAGTTCAGAGCGGCGGTGAAGGAACTGGCTGAAGAAGAAGGTGTAAACGCATAACTGATACCGAATTGAAGAAGCGAATCATTCGAAAGCACGTGTACAAGATGGTGAATGCCGTAGCCCGGTTCGCCATGTACCACAAAGCTTTTGCGCTGGCTCAGCCGGCCTATGATTATGCCCTTCTGGTTGCAGATTGCACGGCTGCTGCATTTGAGGAAGGAACGTCAGACACCAAACTCCGGCGCCTCGCAACAGCCAAACGCGCCCTGGCAGAGTGCATGTACTGCCTTTGGCTTGCTGACGAGGAAGGACACGATATGCTAAAGGTGAGGATCGCGGCGGACCTTGTTCGCATCCATTTGGAATCATATATCAAGACTCTTACACGATAACAGCGGATGATCAGTGGCATTAAAACATGGGCTGACAACAATCTCAAGGGCGACAGGGTGATATGGGCTGTGGTGTTTGCCTTGTCGCTCGTGAGCATTCTCGTCGTGTACAGTTCCATCGGGACGCTGGCATACCGACGCATGGTAAGCCCTGAGCGACTGATCATCACGCATACGATGCACGTCATCATCGGACTCGTCGCGATGTGGCTTGCACATCGCGTCGACTATCGCTATTACTCCGGTCTTTCCAAGATCGGACTGTGGATCAGCGTTCCTTTGCTCATTTTCACATTCACAAATGGTGTTACGCTGAACGATGCTGCACGGTGGATCCAAATTCCGGTGATCAATACATCGTTTCAGCCTTCAGACTTTGCCGGACTGGCGTTGATCGTTAACCTGGCGAGCATGCTGGCGAAGCGGCAGCAAAATATCGGCGACATCAAGGAGTCGCTTATACCGATATTATTCTGGTGCGGAACAATCTGCGGTCTCATCGCGCTGACTAACCTTTCAACAGCAATCCTGCTGCTGCTTACGTGCATGTTGATCATGTTCATCGGCAGGGTGCCTGCACGCTATCTCGCGATGCTGATGTTCGTCGGCGTGTTGTTCGGCGCACTTGGTCTTAAATACGGCGTTCGTGCCGAAACGGCCATGCACCGCATCACCGCTTTCATTGAAGGCGATGAACTTCCGTTCCAGGCGCGTCACGCTCGCATTGCTGTTGCCTCGGGCGGAATTACGGGGAAGGGCCCAGGCAACAGCGATCAACGCAACATTCTGCCGCACCCATATTCGGATTTCATTTTTGCCATAATAATAGAGGAGTATGGGCTGATCGGTGGTGTCACCATCGTTTTGCTCTACCTCATTTTGCTTCATCGTGGAATGAAAGCGGCGTACAAAAGTGAGCGGGCTTTTGGAGGGTTGTTGTCGGCGGGCTTGAGTTTCGATCTTGTTTGTCAGGCGTTGGTTAACATGGGTGTAGTTGTAGGACTTGGGCCAATCACGGGACAACCCTTGCCGCTCATTTCCATGGGAGGTACGTCGATGGTGTTCTCCGGGCTTGCAATTGGCATAATCCTGAGCGTCAGTCGCGGGGAGCAAGAGGATTTCGTGACGCAATCGGATAGTGCGGGCAGACGTATCTCAACAAACAAGATCGCAAGCAAGGCTGCATAGCAAAGGATTTGGATAAACAGAAACCATATCGAATGATCGTAAGCGGAGGAGGAACGGGTGGTCACATTTTTCCTGCGTTGGCTATCGCCAACGAGTTTCGCGAACGGTATCCGCAAGCTGAGATTTTGTTCGTGGGCGCGAAGGGGAGAATGGAGATGACGCGTGTGCCGGAGGCGGGATACAAGATCATTGGCTTGTGGATAAGTGGTCTGCAACGCCGACTCACGCTGTCTAACCTCCTTTTCCCTGTAAAGGTCGTGGCGAGTTACTTCAAGGCAAAGTCGATCCTCAAGGCGTTTCGTCCGGATGTGGTTGTCGGTACGGGTGGATTCGCGAGTGGCCCGGTGCTGATGGCAGCGACGCGGCGCGGCATACCATCGCTTATCCAGGAGCAGAACTCGTTTGCCGGACTTGCGAATAAGCAAGTCGCGGGTAAAGTGAATCGGGTTTGCGTGGCCTATGAAGGCATGGAAAAATACTTTCCGCGCGAAAAGATTGTGCTAACAGGTAATCCTGTCCGGAAAGACTTGCTGCACATTGAAAGCAAGAGGGCGGAGGGACTGCGTCATTTTGGTTTCGATGACGACAACAAGACTTTGTTAATCCTTGGAGGAAGCCTTGGCGCGAGGACGATAAATGAAAGTGTGCTTGCCGGCATTGAGAAACTCATCGACGCGCGCGTGCAAGTGATATGGCAAACGGGTAAGAACTATTATCTCGCTTGCAAGGACAGGGTAAGCTCCTATAACACGAGCCGCATGCGTATACACGACTTTATCCGGGAGATGGATCTGGCATACGCCGCGGCAGACGTGGTTGTGTCACGCTCGGGAGCACTCGCGGTATCGGAACTGTGCATTGCGCAAAAGCCGTGTATCCTGGTGCCGTCACCAAATGTTGCGGAAGATCACCAGCGAAAAAACGCAGAGGCGCTTACGTCACGCGGCGCCGCTGTGATGGTTCCTGACAACGAAGCGGTTGACAGACTCGTAGATGAAGCGCTCAGGCTCATGTTTGACAAGCAACGCGCAGAAGAGCTGAGCAGGAATATAGCGAAGTTCGCCAGACCAAATGCTACGCGCGACATCGTGGATGAAATTGAAAAGCTGGTGAAGGGTACAACACAACAAGAGACGAACTGAACGAATGAATACCGGTCAATATAATAACGTGTACTTCCTTGGAATCGGCGGCATAGGCATGAGCGCCCTTGCCCGGTGGTTCCATCGTGGCGGAGCGCGTGTATGGGGATATGACCGGACGCGTACAACGTTAACCGATCAACTGAGCGCGGAAGGAATGGAGATCCATTATGACGACAGCGTAGATCTCATTCCTGCAGAAGTTCGCGAGGATAAAGCCGGATCGTTGGTAGTGTTTACTCCGGCGCTGCCGAAAGACCACCAGGAACTCAACTACCTCCGCAACGAAGGGTACAAGCTGATGAAGCGGTCCGAAGTGTTGGGACTGATTGCGGGTGAGTTTCCAACTGTTGCTGTTGCCGGCACGCATGGCAAGACCACGACGTCGTCGCTAATTGCGCACATCCTTCGCGTTGCCGGCAAGGGTATGGTAGCATTTCTAGGCGGGGTTACGGCTAATTATGAATCGAATCTCGTCACGAGCGGTGACCGCTCGGAAGGGACTATAGTCGTGGCTGAAGCTGATGAATTTGATCGTTCCTTCCTCAGATTGTTCCCGCAGATCGCAGTAGTGACTTCTGCGGATCCGGATCATTTGGACATTTATGGGAATCATGATCAAATGGTAAGCTCATATCGCGAGTTTATCGGTCAGGTGCGCGACGGCGGCCATCTGGTGATTCATGAATCAGTGGCGGACCTCCTCGCCGCAGGGACGGCACGAATACATACACATACTTACGGTTTATCCCGGGGACAGTTTTTTGCCGGCAATATCACCGCAAAGCGCGGATTTTTTGAATTCGAGTTGCATGGTTTTGCTGCAGTAGAAAAAATTGAGCTTGGTGTCCCCGGTTTTCATAATGTCGAAAACGCCATAGCCGCGAGCGTGGCTGCGAGCCTGTGCGGCGTTGAAATAGATCGCATACGCGAAGGCCTGAAGTCGTTCAAGGGCGTGAAGCGTCGGTTCGAGTTCATCCTGCAGACCCCTCGGGTGGTTTTCATTGATGATTATGCGCATCACCCTGCGGAAATAAAGGCTTTTCTCACGTCGGTTAAGTCGATGTATCCCGAGCGGCGGCTTACGGTTGTATTTCAGCCGCACTTGTACACGCGTACGCGCGATTTTGCTGCCGGCTTTGCAGAGAGCCTCAGCCTGGCCGATGAACTTATCCTGATGGATATCTATCCTGCGCGTGAACTGCCAATTCCCGGCGTGGATTCGGATATGATTATGAAGGATGTAACGAGCAAAGTGAAGGTTCGGTGCGGCAAGGCAGACTTGCTTGAAGTACTTGAAGGGCGTGACGTCGAGTTGATCGTCACAGTCGGTGCTGGAGATATCGATACGTTTGTTCAACCCATAAAGAAACTTTTGGAACGAAAGTATGGCGTGGCTTAAGATCAATATTCGCAGAGAGGCCAGGATTATCGGAGGGTTGCTGCTCGTTGGGGCCCTGATTGCTTTCAGTGAACGCAAGCATCATGTCATTACGATCCGCGACGTGCATATCCGCATGCAAAACATTGGCGACAATCATTTCATGGACGAAAGCGATATCACGAAGCTGATGGCAACGGACATTGAGGCGCTTCGCGGAGCAGACGTGAAGAGCATCGATCTGAATGAGATCGAGAAACGTATCCGTCAGGACAGCTATGTGAAGGAGGCCGAACTGTATAACGACCTCAAGGGCAATCTCGTCGTCAACGTGCGTTTGCGCCGCCCACTTGCGAGGATCGTGAGAAACGATGGTCCGGATGGATACATCGCGGAGGACGGAACCATTATGCCGGCGTCGGACAAGTTTACATCGCGCACGACGCTGATCAGTGGAGAACGCGCTGCATCACTACTCCAGTCGGATAACATCGCAGCGTCAGAAGAAGGACGCGCACTGCTTGAGCTGTTGCAGTACATCCAGGCGGATGAATTTTGGAAAGCGCAAATTGCTCAGCTCGACATTGACAGCAAGGGGCGCATCAGCATGTATCCGCAAGTTGGTGATGAACGTATCGAGTTTGGCAGACCGGAAAATTTCGAACGCAAGTTCGCGAAACTGAGCATTTACTATAAAGAAATTTTACCCAGGACCGGATGGAATAAATACGGCCGCGTGAATCTGGAATACGAAGGTCAGATCGTGGCTGAACGCAATCCGGGTCACAACTAATTTTTTATGTAGACAAACACCAAAAACAACCACTATAACAATACGCTAACATGGAACAGGAAAAAATTGTAGTCGGCCTCGATATCGGAACTACCAAGATCTGCGCCATCGCGGGCCGAAAAAATGAATTCGGCAAACTTGAGGTGCTCGGAATGGGCAAAGCGGAGTCGGAAGGTGTCGTAAAGGGCATCGTATTCAACATTGACAAAACCGTCTACGCTATTGGCAAGGCCATCAAGGAAGCCGGCGACCAGGCGGGCATCGATATCGGGGTGGTCAACGTCGGTATCGCAGGACAACACATCCGGAGCTTCATTCAGCACGGCGTGATAACCTGTTCCTCCAAGGAAGACGAAATCACCGTTGCGGATGTTGAGCGACTTACCCAGGACATGTATCGGATGGTTGTTCCTCCGGGAAGCCAGATCATCCACGTCATGCCGCAAGACTACATGGTCGACTATGAAGACGGTATCAAGGAGCCCGTTGGTATGTCGGGCGTCCGGCTGGAAGCAGACTTCCATATCATTACTGCACAGACAAACGCTATTAACAATGTGAACAAGTGCGTGCGCCGCGCAGGATTGGAAATCGAAGACCTGATCCTCGAACCATTGGCATCAAGCCTTGCGGCGCTCAGCGATGACGAAAAGCAGGCTGGCGTTTGCCTCATTGACATTGGCGGTGGGACGACCGACATCGCGATCTTCTATGACAACATCATCCGGCATACCGCCGTGATTCCGTTTGGTGGAAATATTATCACGAACGATATCAAACAGGGATTGAACGTTCTTCCCCAACAGGCAGAAAAGTTAAAGACAAAATTCGGACGTGCCATCGCTGAAGAAGCAAGCCCGAACGAGATCGTGTCTATCCCGGGCATAAGGAATCAACGCGCCAAGGAAATTTCCGTCAAGAACCTGGCAAGCATCATTCAGGCACGGATGGAGGAAATCATCGAAATGGCTCACGCCGAGATCATCAGTTCCGGATTTGAAAACCGTCTGGCGGGAGGGATCGTGATCACCGGCGGTGGCGCGCAGCTGAACAACCTCAAACAGCTCGTGGAATACATGACCGGTATGGATACCCGCATTGGATATCCGAATGAGCATTTAGGCAAGAGTAAGATTGAAGAAGTGAAGAGTCCCATGTACTCGACGGCCGTCGGACTTGTGCTCGCCGGCTTCCGTTCGCTTGACGAACGCGAAGACAAGTACAAGGATCAGCGCGAAGCCGCCCGACCTGCGCGTCCTGCAAAGCGGTTGGCAGCATCGCGTAGCTTTTTTAACGACATACTGACGAAAACGAAAAGCTTGCTTATTGACGACCTTAACGACAAACACGAATACTGATACGCGGTCTGCTAACAGCAGTGTGAATTGAACGAGGAATTTTTTCAAACGACCAACCACTAAAAACTCTTATATGTTAGACACAGGATCCTACAAGTTCGACATCCCCAGAACGCATGGCACGCGCTCCATCATCAAGGTGATCGGCGTGGGCGGCGGGGGAAGCAACGCCGTAAACCACATGTTCAATCAGGGCATCAAGGATGTCGAATTCGTGGTTTGCAATACGGACGCCCAGGCTCTTGACTTGAGCCCGGTGCCGAGCAAGCTTCAGATCGGAGCCAACCTTACTGAAGGTCTCGGTTGTGGCGCGAACCCTGAAATCGGCAAGGCCGCCGCGCTCGAAAGCAAAGACCAGATCAGGGAATTGCTCCAGGGAACGAAGATGGTGTTCATCACCGCGGGAATGGGAGGAGGCACCGGCACAGGTGCGGCACCGGTAATCGCCAAGATTGCCAAGGACATGGACATCCTCACCGTGGGAATTGTTACCGTTCCATTCAGCTGGGAAGGAAAGAAGAAAACACTGCAGGCGCAGATCGGTATTGATGAACTTCGTCAGAACTGCGACACAGTGCTGACGATACTCAATGACAAACTCCGCGATATCTACGGTAACCTCCCGATCGGTCAGGCCTTTGCTCAGGCCGATAACGTGCTCACAACCGGCGCCAAAGGTATCGCTGAAATCATTACGCTCGCCGGTTATGTGAACGTCGACTTCCAGGACGTACGTGCCGTCATGCTGAATGCCGGTGCGGCTGTAATGGGCATGTCGGAAACCCGCGGCGAAAACCGCGCGCGTCGCGCTGCTGAGGAAGCGCTGGCGTCTCCGCTACTCGATAACCGCGATATCCATGGCGCTAAGAAGATTTTGCTCTCCATCATCTCAGGAACAGAAGCTGAACTGTCGATGGATGAACTGTCGGAGATCACGGAATACATTCAAACCGAAGCTGGCGACGAAGCTGAAATGATCTTCGGCCACGGTGTTGATGAGCAACTGGGCGACAGGATCCGGGTTACCGTCATTGCGACCGGTTTTGTTTCGGAAACAATGAAGGCTTACCAGAAGGAAACACGAAAAGTCATTGAACTCGACCGCGGACAAACCTGGCTCTTTGCTCCGGACAATACAATTAATGAGGGTGCCAAGGAAATGACTGTGCGCACTGAGCCGGCAGCAACCAAACCCGCTGCACCCAAAGAGCCGGAACGTCAGGTAGAACGTGAGATTACCTTCAGCGGTCCTTTCCTGAAAGTGGAAGAAACGAAAAAGGAACAAACCCCTGAGCCTGATGAGGAAAGTTTGCTCGCGGAAGAGGAACAGGATGAGTTGACGGCGCGGTACGAAGAGCAGCTGCTGGATGAACAGCGCATGATGGAACTGACCAAAACGCGCGAACGTCTTGAAGCTGAAGCAAGAGAACGCAAAGAGCAACTCAAGAATGCCCGTCGCCATGAAATGACGAAAGAGGAATTCAACGAGAAGTGGTCACTGCCCGCTTACCTGCGTCGCGGTGTCAAGATGCAAAGCGTTCCGCATAGCTCAGAGTCGTATATATCAAAGTATAATCTCAACGACGATAACACGATCCTGGGTAATAACAAGTTCCTTCACGACAATGTGGACTGATCAGAGTCCAGGATCCTTGTGAGATTGTCGCGTTAACAAGCGACACCTTGCGGGCAGGCGGCCAGCAAGCGTTGACGCGGCAAGACATGGCATGTCGCGCGCGACGGGTACATTACCCCATTCGTAGTGGTTGTTGGTGGTACGTATTTTTTGCCGGCGCCGGCATGCCGTTTTAAGAGCAGGTTTGGAGAGACCTGACCACTTTTTCAGCTGGAAACCCCGGGCCACCGGGGTTTTCTGCTTTATATCGGCTTAGATTCGAAATGGTTTCAAAAACGCGCCTTTGGAGGCTAAAAACGGAGTTTATGCGATTGGCCCCATATTTGTTTTCTGGCAGTGAGAATGCAGAAAGGAAGGATTGGGATTAGTGAATACTGGTTTGCGATTACTAATGCCCTCTCTTCATGCATACTTCGAATACTAATTCTTAATGGCATGAAAGCGATTATACCGCTGGCGCTGCTCATTACGATGAACGCCTGCAACCTGTACGTAGTAGAGCCTCGTTACGACCGTCGTGACAGGATCGTGGGTCATTATTCGGTTGACGAATACAGTCAGACCTATGGCGACTACGCACACTATGGAATTCACATCTACGCCGGACATGGACCTGATGTTATTTACATCGACAACCTGTATGGTACGGGGTTCCGCGTGAAGGCATACGTTTCATACGATCACATCAAGATTCCATTTCAGATCGTGTCCGGGTTTGAATTTGAAGGAACGGGAACAATTCACGGTCGATCGTTGGATTTGCACTACAGCGTGTACGACTTGTACAGAGGTGGGCCGGTTGACTTTCTGGAGGCCGATGTTTGGCCCGAGTAAGGTTTAATATTATTGCGTAATTTGCCGGTGAACAAGCCACCCGGAAGTGTCGAAACGATTTCTTCGCGTAACCTTTCCGATAATCGTAATTATCGCGATCTATTTTGTAGGGCCGGAACCTGATAAGCCTGAGTGGGAAGAGGTCCTTATCACGGTTCCGGCTGATCCAGACAGCCTCGAGGCATACATCGCCGAAAGGGAGCGCGCTCATAAACTCAAGCCCGACAATCATGCGCGCATTGTGTGGGCCGACAGCACGCGATCGCGTACCGAATATGCGGTCGTGTATCTGCATGGTTTTTCCGCGAGCCAGAAAGAAGGAGATCCCGTACATCGCCGGTTCGCCTCGGAGTTTGGATGTAACCTCTACCTTGCGCGCATGGCTGACCACGGCATTGACACGGTGGATGCCATGATCAATTTTACTTCCGACCGCTGGTGGGCGAGCGCGCGTGAAGCGCTGGCCATTGGCAAGCGTCTGGGCGAAAAGGTCATCATTATGAGTACTTCAACGGGTGGCACCATGGCGCTGGCACTTGCTGCCGCCTTTCCGAATGATGTGCACGCGCTCATCAACATGTCACCGAACATCGCCATCAACAACGATGCGGCGTTCCTGCTGAATGATCCATGGGGTTTATATATCGCGCGCATAGTTACAGGCGGCAAATACCGGGAATGGGATGCACCGCCGGAGCGGAAACAATACTGGTACAGCCAATATCGACTTGAGGCCGTGGTCGAACTCGAGGAAATGCTGGAGAGCAAGATGACGAAGGAGACTTTCGCCAAAATCAAACAGCCTTGCCTTACACTCTATTATTATAAGAACGAAGAGCAGCAGGATCCGGAAGTGAAAGTCAGCGCCATGCTGGATATGATGGCGCAGCTGGGCACGCCACATGAGCAAAAGCGTGCTGTCGCGATTCCGGATGCCAATGCGCACGTCCTCGGGTGTTCTCTGGTTTCTCAGGATGTAGAGGGCGTTTATTCCGCCATGCAGCAATTTGCACGCGAGGTGTTGAAGATGTGATCAGAACGTCACGAACATCGCGGCCTGCCTTCGCAGCATTTGATGGTATTTCTCGTTGATAAGCTTCCCGCCTTCAAAGTGTTGTTCGATGCGCTCCAGTCTGGGCTTGTAAGCGAGAATGTGCATGCCGCAGAAGTTGAAGATATCGGTAAGGTGACTCAGCGCGAGGCTGGCGCCGTGGCCACTTGAAGCCAATCCAACCAGCGCGCCCTTCTTGTTTCGGAATGTGTTCGGATATTCAAGGCCGTCAATAAATGTTTTCAGCGCACCGGGAAAGGAGCCGTTGTATTCGGGAACAACAAACACATATTTATCAGTGTTGAGCATGAGATCGATATACGGATTGAACGCCTCGTTCTTTCCGTAATTCTCATACAATGCGGAGAATGCGAAATCGTGCGGAAGATGATGCAATGCCATGATACCCGCTTGCACACCGTGTTCCGCCAGTATCTCCTGGTAAAGAGACGTGATATAAAGCGAGATGGCATCTTTGCGGTTAGTTCCGCAAATCAATGTATAACGTTCCTTCATGAAAAATTCCTGAGATATTCCAGAGCGCGCTGTACATCTTCAGGGGTTTCAATGCACAGACTCTCTGTGTCCGTTTCAGCAACTTTGATCCGATATCCGTGCTCCAGCCATCGCAGCTGTTCAAGCGACTCAGCTTTTTCCAGCGTCGACACTGGCAGTTGAGTAATATCCCGCAGGACGTCGGTTCGATAGGCATACAAACCTATGTGCTTATAAAATACATGCTTGCCCGCCCACTGACCTTTGGGAGCGTTATGGATATATGGGATGGGTGTCCGACTAAAATACAACGCTGTGCCGGTGCGGTCTAATACGACTTTAACTTCCCCGGGATTACTGAGTTCGTCCTCATCTGCAGTACGTTTCACCAGTGTAGCGATTTCCGTCTGGCCGTCCAGGGTATTTGCCAGGGTATCAATCTGTGAGGGCTGGATGAAAGGTTCATCGCCCTGAATGTTCATCACGTAATCGAAAGATTCGCCCAGTAAGGTAAACGCCTCGTAACAGCGATCGGTACCGCTCGGATGGCGGTCGTGGGTCATGACTGCTTCGCCGCCAAAAGATGCGACATGATTGTAGATTTCCTGGTTGTCGGTGGCGACAATCACCCGATCCAGACGCGTGGAACGTTTAACCTGGCGGTACACCCTTTCGATCATCGACATACCACCAATATCCGCGAGTGGTTTCCCCGGAAAGCGCGTGCTGGCATAGCGGGCAGGAATGATTCCTAGAATGCGCGTCATGGCGTGTGCCTCCTTACCTGAAGGCTCGTTCCTTCGTCACTGACGACGATAATTTCCGCGTCTTTGTCAATATAATCTCCGCGGGTGTAAGCATCGTAAATACGGTCGTCGATCATCACCTTGCCGCTGGGTCGAAGTACGGTGTATGCCTTGCCTATTTTTCCCTTCATCGGTTCATTGATAAAGCTCGCTGTATATCCCTTCGACCTTTCCTGCGTATCGGTAAGTGCAACGGTTTGAAAGTATTTGGATTTCGTGAGTCTCGATCCGCCTATAAAGAGTAGCGCAATGCCCCCAGCGATGCCTCCCAACGTCGCTGCTGTTGCAAAGACAATGCTCGACGTGGGTACCAGACCAAAATCGAACCAGTCGTTGTTCAACATAATAAGTATCATGGATGACACCATTAACGTAATGCCAGCGATCCCTGCAATACCGAAGCCTGGAAGAACAAAGATTTCAACTGCAAGCAGCGCTATGCCGACAAACAATGCGATAATTTCCCAGTTCTCGGCCAGGCCGTTAAGGTAATAGGGAACCAGGTACAAAATAAGCGCTACCAGGGCAGTGAATCCAGGGAAACCCACGCCCGGCGTTTGCATCTCGAAGTAGATCCCGCCAATGATGATCAAAATGAGCAGTCCGCTAATAAATGGATTGAGGAAGAAAGCAATGATCTTTTCTGTTCCGCTCAAATTGAAGCGATACAATTCGTAATCCTTCACAGCATTCCGCTCGAGGATCTCCTCGATGGAATTCACTTTGCCTTCGCAGTAACCGTATTGAATTGCCTCACTGGTTGAAAATGTGATTACCTGCCCCGCAGGGGAGATGGTGTCAAGATCAATTTGTTCGTCCACCATGGCCTCGGCAATTCGGGGGTCGCGTCCTCTCTCCTCGGCCGTGGAGCGCATGATGGAACGCATGTACGACTGGTACTTATCAGGTGCCTTTTCGCCCGTCGCTTCAACCACAGTGGCGGCGCCTATCGTCGCACCCGGTGACATATATATACTGTCGCAGGCGATCGATATGAGTGCTCCGGCGGAAGCAGCGTCGCGATTGATGTACACCCAGATGGGTTTTTCGAAGCTCATGATTGCGTCGACGATCTCCTTGGCATCCGTGAGAATCCCTCCATAGGTGTCCATTTCAATGATCACAATGTCGGCCTCGGTCGAACGAGCGTGGTCGAGCGCCAAATCAACATATCGCTTCATCCTGGGATCAATGGTTTCCTTGATCTCCATCACCATAACACGCGTCTTTTGTGCGAAGCCCACAAGGGAAGTGAGTAAGAACAAAAACAGCAGTGTAAGGCGCATACGTTGCTTGGAAGCCATTTATCGACTTGTAATTTGCAAAAAAATAACGATACCCGTTGAAAGAAACCCTTCCCCTCCGGTTTTCAGTTCATTTCAGGGGAACCCTCTGGAATACGGTGGCCCTGCCTCCCCAAAACCTCCTTTTTCTGGAGTTGAGGGATGAGTTGAAAAGACGCGTTGCGTTTTCTGCCTTGCGCTACGACAAGGGGACGTTCGTTTGGCAGGACCGTGAGATCGCTGAAAAATGGTGGATTGGACTCCTGACTGCTTCCGGCGACACCCTATTGCTCCAACGCTTCAACCCGGAAACCCCTGAGTCGCGAGGGTTGGTCGCTGTGAACGCGGGTACAGGTGATGAGCTTTGGACGCGTGATGAATTTGTCGTAGATCGCGTCGACAAGGGATCGGTGATCGGTTATTCCGGCAGTGGGAGAGACCGATTGATACTTGACCTGGAATCGGGCCGCGAGGTCGATAAAAAAACAGATACAGAATCCTTTGACGACAAAATTTCCGGGCCGTTCCGACCGTTTAGATATGAGGCAGGGACGCCATATTTTGACACCGTGCGCAAATTTCTTACGACACGGTTCAACCATTCACCGGAAGGCAGTGTCGAGTATCTGGAATTCGAAGGAAAGGTTGTAATTTCGTACCACATTCGAA
The DNA here is from genome assembly GCA_003242315.1 of Bacteroidota bacterium. Classification (GTDB taxonomy): domain Bacteria; phylum Bacteroidota; class Bacteroidia; order Cytophagales; family Cyclobacteriaceae; genus ZC4RG29. Next base: position 9,150 of record QGUY01000005.1, on the reverse strand, counting down.
TGCCCAATGGGTTGGCGAACCATCTGTTGGTGCTCCGGGAATCAGGAGCAGTACTGCTTCACACCCGGATTGCCGAAGCGTTGAAGGGACTCGGTACCGATACATTTTTTGTTCTTGCCGGTTGCCTGTTTTTTGTTCGGAATGGAGACGAGTTTTTAAGCTATCAATTATCATGATCCACGCGCTGGTCATTGCAGGATTTTCTCTTTTAGGTTTTCATCCCACGGATTCTTTGGGTACGGAAACGGTAGAGGGAAAAGTCTACATACTTCATCGGGTTGAGGAAAAGGAGACGTTATACGGAATCTCACGTCGGTATGGCGCGAGCATAGAAAGTATTATTGCGGCTAATCCCTCTGCGGATGCTGGTCTTGAAATCGGACAGATTCTCAAGGTACCCTACACAGGTCAGCGACCGCGTACCTACACAAGGCAGGCGGGAGCCGGCGGAATCCACAAAGTGGCGGAAAAGGAAACGCTGTTCTCTATCTCCCGACTGTATGGAGTTACCGTTGATGAACTCAAGCTCTGGAACAAGCTCACGTCATCCGACCTTGCCGTTGGACAGGAACTAATCATCCGAAAGGTTGATACCGCAACACCTTCTACTGATCCGCCATCTGTGACACCAGGTATCCAGAAAGGTGTACACGAAGTGAAAGCAGGCGAATCGCTGTATGGCATTTCGAGGCAATATGGTGTGAGCCTTGATGAACTAAAACGATGGAACAATCTTGACGGAAATGACCTGAAGGTAGGCCAGCTGCTCTTTGTCGAGCCTCCTGCGACGGGCACAGCGTCGACTACAAGCACACGGTCGAAGCCCGAACCTGTTAAGGCTGAAGAAAGTGATCCTGTCGAAACGCCAACTTCGCCAACTTCCACAACAACAGCCGTTAATACTACGCCTGTTGTTCAGACAATCACGGTTCCCGCAGGTCCGCCTGCTGACGCGATAGTGCAATCGGGACTTGCCGAACTCATTGAAGGCACTGAAGGCAATCGCAAGTATCTCGCTCTGCATCGCACTGCCCCCGTCGGTACCATCCTCAAGGTTCGCAACGAAATGAACAACCGGGAAGTATTCGTGCGCGTAATAGGAAAACTACCCGATACAGCCCTCACAAACAACCTCATTATTAAAATCTCACGATCGGCCTATGATCGCCTCGGAGCAATTGATCCGAGGTTTAGAGTAGAGGTCACGTATTATAAGGGAAACCAGTAATCCGTGAATGGTGGTCGGTGATAATTTTATGCTTCAGCACGATTGACGTTTTCACTGGCGCTTCTTCGGACTCCCCGCGCTCCTGCCACCTTGTAACCATAAAGAAGAGCACGATAAGAAAGAAAATGATAACCAAATAGATCACCACCCGGAAGATGCGCTTGAGTTTTTGCTCGCGCTCATGTGCAGCCATGACCCATCCGTAGTTCCGATGTTGTGCAATACGACCGGAACTCATCCTTTGCCTCCTCAACCGGATTTCATTTTTTCCCATCGTACTTTATGCTGAGATTGAATTTTTTTCTTAGTCTGTCCAGCGCGCGGTATGTCCTCATTTTGGCACCGCTCTCGGTAATATCAAGGATATACGCGATCTCTTTGAAGTCCTTGTCTTCAAAGAACCTGAGTTCAAGGACCTCCAGCATATCCGTAGGAAGGTCTTTCATGTAATCAAGCAACTTGTTGACGAGCTCTTCGTCCCATCCTTCGTTGCCAACTTCCATCAGCTCTCGCACCTTTTCTTCTTCGATGCTGAACACGCGCTCGCGCTTCTGACGCCGGTAGTGCTTGTTCACCTCGTTGCTGGCAATACGGTATATCCACGCCGACACAGGAATGCCCCGGTACTCGAACGACGCGGCATTTCGCAGCGCATTGAGAAAGGTCTGTGAAGTCAAGTCCGCAGTGAGTTGCTCGTCGTCCGTTTGGCGATAGATGTAGTTGAAAATACGATCGAAGTATTTCTCGTACAATTCCCCGAATGCCTCCGGATGCCGAACCGAACGCCTCAGAATGGCATATTCCTGACGAATTTCGTCGTCGGTCATCGCGTATTCCGTCTTTCTATCATAATGCCGAAGTTCCTAAAAGTCACGCCGGCGACCCAAAGGTAATAGTCCATATTTGGGACAAAAGACCACATTTTTTGTTGTACCTTAAATTAATGAATACCAATCACCAATCCCCTAACGTGGGGGATAGCCAGGGTTCGCCGTACTGGTAAATTTGTACTGAATTGTATGCGTGCCGTTTTGCTGATAATGGGGGTGTGGGCGGTGTCCGTGGTAGGCGCCGCGCAGGATGTCCATTTCACCATCCGAAGTTATACCGCCATTGACGGCCTTCCCCAATCACAGGTGACTGGCCTTGCCGAGGACACAAACGGATACCTGTGGATTGGCACTCAAGGTGGGGGGCTGGCCCGCTTTGACGGCCGCGAATTCAAGGTATACACAACCCTCGACGGCCTCCTTTCCAATTTTGTCAACAGCCTCGCATTCGACAGCCGCCAGAACCTCTGGGTGCTCCATCCCGACGGCCTCACGCGATACGACGGGCTGACATTTACCCGATTCAGGGCGCCCACACAGGGCTACGGTTCCAAGGTACTGTGGCGCATGGCTGTCTCCGGAGACAACATCTATGTATATAATGCCGAAGGAACCCTTGGAAAAATCTCCGGCGATTCCGTCCATTACTGGAGCCAACCCGTAACTGGTCAGGCGACCATCCTCGCCATGCACGCTGGCCCTAATGGTGAGGTCGTCTTTTACCTAAGCACGGGTGTGATTCATGTACTTGACGGAGCCGAACGATATTCTTTACCAGTACCTGAAAAAGCGCGCGCCAACTTTTTCAACTTCGGCGACGAGGTCCGCGTTCGCATGAACGGGAAAACATACCGCATCGACCTGAAAACCAAACGACTGGAAGAACTCGCGCATCACATCCCTAACTTCGTACTGTATTACGACACGCGCGAGGACGCATACTGGACCCGCGATGAATACAACCTGTTTCGATACGCGGCTACAGATACCGGATATCGACTCGATACCATTGCGCGCGATGTAGAGGTGTTAATGGTGCTTCCTGATTCCGACCAGAACGTCTGGCTCGCTACGGATGGCAGCGGACTCATGCGTTACTACTTCGAAGACTTCGAGCGTCTGGGACCCGAAGAGATGAAAGGCGTCATGGCAATTTGTGATGACGGAGCCGGCGACACCTGGATTGGAACAATGAGTCGTGGCCTCTGGAGAGGACGCAATGGGAGGTTTACTCAAGTATCAATCTCAAAGGACCCCCTGCAGAATACCGTACACACCATCAAAGTGTCTCCGACAGGTGAGTTGTGGTTTGCAACCGAAAATGGCCTGGGTCATTATGACCGGATCAGGAACAATTTCACATGGTACATGCGCAAGGATGGTCTTTCAGCAAACAGTGTGCGCTGTCTTGATTTTGATGAAAAAGGTGGAATATGGCTCTCCACACCAAGAGGAGTGGATTACTATGACGGAAGTGCATTCACGCATTACGGTCCTGAAAACGGACTTAACGCTGGGCGGGTCTGGTCGCTGTGCTATTTGCCGGAACGTCAAGCGACGTTTGTCGGTAATGACGGAGGCGTAAGCGTCATCCGTCAGGGTCAGGTATCCAAACTGTCGATACCTGAAGTAGAGAACACGATGATATTTAACATGAACCCGTATCGCGACTCACTGCTGCTGATTGGATCGGGTGGCGCCGGCGTCATCGTGTATAATCCCGATACAGGAGAAAGAAAATCATTCACCACACGGGACGGCCTGATTTCAGACTTCGTGTACTTCGTCGTATCGGATAAAGACGACAACATTTGGGTTGGAACCGAAAAAGGTATTTCAAGGATCAGGCTCGACGACCGACTGGGGATTGTCGAAAGCCTTTCGTTCGACCACGAGAACGGCCTCACCGGAGTGGAGACGAATCAAAACGCATTCTTCATAGGGGATAATGTCAAATACTTCGGATTGATCGACGGTCTGTACAAGTATAACGACGTAAACAAAGCGGGCTCCCAGTCGTTCGCGTTGCACATGACGGACGTAGAGATTCTGTATGGTGAGTATTCGGCGCGCGACTATACAGACAGCCTGCTGGGATTCTTCAAGATACCCGTGTTACCGATATTGCCGCCCGACAAGAATCACATCACGTTTCATTTCAATCGCGTAGACAAGCGATATCCCAAGTCGGTAAAGTTTATCTACTACTTGCAGAATTTCGACAAGACATGGTCGCAAGCATCGTCGGCGACACAGGTTACCTACAGCAACCTGCCTCCGGGACGGTATGTGTTCCGTGTGATGGCGACTGATCAGAGAGGAGGATGGTCCAATGACAAACTCGCGTACGCCTTTACGGTGAGAGCTCCGTTCTACCGTATGCCATCGTTTATTGCTGGCATGGTCATTTTTGTCGCAGGAAGCATAACGCTTCTTCTGTACCTGCGCGTGAGACAACGGGTTCGAAAGATGTTGGACATTGAGCGCATTCGCATGCGCGAACTGGAGAATTTGAGGAAGGAGATTGCGCGTGACTTCCACGATGAGATGGGTAACCAACTCACCCGGATCATCAACTACGTAAGTCTCTTGAAACTAAACGGAGCTGCTTCTAATGGAAATGGTCAGCATCATGACCTGTACCGGAAGGTGGAGGAGTCTGCCAAGTTTCTCTATACCGGAACGCGTGATTTCATTTGGTCGATCGACCCGGTTAACGACGAGTTGTCGAAACTATTCATTCACATCCGTGATTTTGGCGAAAAGCTGTTCGAAGAGAAGAATATCAGTTTTCGGGCCCACGACCTGGTAAAGGAAAGCGTCAAGCTGCCCAATGGATACAGCCGGGAGGCTAACCTGATTTTCAAGGAGGCGATGACCAATGCGTTTAAGTACAGTAAAGCGCAAAATGTGACGCTTACGTTGCGGCAGGAAGCCGATGCCTACCTGATTGAATTCGAGGACGATGGAGTGGGCTTCCGGGTAGAAGACCAAAAAATGTCGAACGGACTAAAAAATATACGCGAACGCGCGGAAAGAATTGGCGCGTATTTACGTATACAGAGTGAAGAGAACCGGGGCTCGAAGGTTTCCCTGGAATTTAAACTAACTAAATCAAAGAAGAAGTATGGCACTGCCCTTTAAGAAGCGCGTTCTGATAGTCGAGGATGACCAGGAGATCCGCAACAGCTTTTCGCTTATTGTGAACAGCTCTCAGAAGTTTATGGTCGTGAACGCTTATGGCAACTGCGAGGAAGCCATTGCCGCGTTGAATCGCGATAAACCGGAAATCGTCCTTATGGATATTGAGCTGCCCGGGATGAATGGGATTCAGGGTGCCCGACTCATCAAGGAAAAGCATCCGCACACCGAGGTGATCATGGTCACAGTCTACGAAGACAGCGAGCTGGTATTCGAGGCTCTGAAGGCAGGAGCTTCGGGTTATATCACAAAGAGTGCCAACTACCTGGAACTCCTTACAGCGCTGGAAGAGATTACGAGGGGCGGAGCGCCGATGAGCAGCCGCATTGCCAGGATGGTAATCGACAACTTTCACGTTAACCCCAACTCACCGCTGACCAAGCGCGAGACGGAAATTTTGCAACTCATTTCGGAAGGCAAAACTTACACGCAAATTTCTGAGGAGCTTTTCATCAGCAAGGAGACAGCCAAGACCCACATCAAGAACATATACTCGAAGCTGCAGGTAAACAGCAAGTCGGAAGCCATTGCGAAGGCCAATCTGGAGAAGCTGATCTAGGTCCAAAGAACCCGCAATCTAGGCCGAATTTCTGCCGTTTAAGGAGTTTTTATCAAATCAACCGATATGGGTGATTGCATTATCCGGAAAGTTAACAAAATTTATGCACCAAATCCTTCATCTACCTCTAGTAGGAATTTCTTCATAAGTTTAGGTTAATGAAAAGTTTTCGAAGGATTTTCAGCCCTCCAGGTGGGAGGGCTTTTTTATTGGTGAAATGACAAGTGCCTGCACCACCAGCTATTTGGCGGCTGACGGGCGGCACTTTTTTTCCTTTCAAAGTCAGGTAAGATTCCCTGTGCCTGCGTTACCACCATTTGCGTGATTTGATCAGGGCCAAAATACCCTTTATCTGGTCATTCTTTTCGGAAGGCCTTTTGAGAGTTTTGAGTTGCTCCTTACGTGAGGGGGGAGGAAACTCGAACACTTTTCAAAAATCCTAAACGCATGAAGAAAATTTTACTGATGGGATGCGGCGTATTACTAGCAATAAGCCAGTTATACGGCCAGGAACGCACTGTCACAGGTACCGTTACTTCCGAATCGGATGGTTCACCCCTGCCGGGGGTAAATGTTATTGTCAAGGGTACTACCTCGGGTACGGTCACGGATGTGGCCGGCAGGTACAGCCTGTCGGTCCCTCAGGAAGGGGGAACGCTAATCTTTTCATTTATTGGCCTGATCACGCAGGAAGTCGAAATCGGCGAGCGTAGCGTCGTTAATGTGCGTATGACCGAAGACGTCCAGCAGCTGGGCGAAGTGGTTGTCACCGCCCTCGGGGTAGAGCGTGAATCCCGTACGCTCGGCTACTCCGTGGAAAGGGTTGATGGTGCGGAAATTGTGCAAGGACGCAACGCCAGCATGCTCAATTCGCTGCAGGGAAAGGTAGCAGGACTGCAGGTGAGCAATAGTTCCGGTGCTCCGGGAAGTTCTACCAAGGTCATCGTTCGCGGCTTTACGTCCCTGAGCGGAGGCAACAATCCACTTTATATTGTGGATGGCGTTCCTGTGAGTAACTCATTTACAGGAACAGACTCTGCCGACCCCATCAACGATGATGTACTTAATGGCGCGTCTGACTTCGGAAACCGGGTTAACGATATCAATCCTGAAGACATCGAGTCTGTTAGCGTGCTGAAAGGTGCAGCAGCATCCGCACTTTACGGCTCACGGGCAGCATCCGGTGTAATTCTCATTACCACGAAGAAAGGTAAGGACGCGGCCGATCGGGGAAAATTAGGCGAAGTGCAGTTTGCAACGTCGTATATGATGGAGAGCGTGCTTAAGTTGCCGACCTTCCAGAACGAATTCGGACAAGGCTTTTTTGGGGCGACCGATCTTGAGGAAAACACAAGCTGGGGGCCCAAGTTCGATGGCCAGCTTCGTCCCTGGGGTAGGGTTGTAAACAATCAGCAACGCGTAAAGCCGTATGTCGCCTTACCGGACAACGTGAAGGAGTTTTATGAAATTGGTCGCAACTGGACCAACTCGCTGTCATTGCAGGGCGGTGGCGACCGCGCCCACTACTATATATCTTATTCAAATGTTGATGCGGATGGCGTGTTCCCGACAAACGTAGACTCGTACGATCGCAATACGATCTCCCTACGGGGTTCGGCCGACATCACGGATCGAATTACGAGTTCGGCATCTCTTAACTACGCGCGATCGGACTACAGTTTTGTGCCTACAGGGCAGGGTGCAACAGTACATAGCGGCTTGTTGCAGATTCCTCGTGATATCCCGATCCTGGAACTTGCAGACATCGAAAATCCCTTCAACGACCTCAACGGGTATTTTACACAGTATGCCAACAATCCTTGGTACGTTCTGAAGAAATACGGATCGGAATCTGTAATTGACCGCATATTTGGCAATCTGGAGTTGACCTATAAGGCGGCGGATTGGCTTGACTTCACCGCACGGGTAGGTTCCGATGTTTCCACAACGGAATGGGAGCAATGGGTACCCAAACAGGTTATTACCGGACCTAATGCTGGAAACTCCAATCCCGGCAACTACAGCATACAGACGCTCTATTATCGCGAGTTCAACTCTGACGTTATTGCAAACTTCAATAAGGACCTCAATTCGACGTTCAGTCTCACTGGTCTTGTTGGATGGAATGTGAACCAACGCAGGACGCAGAATATCTTCACGAAGATCAACGACCTCGTCATTCCGGAATACTACAATATCGCAAATACTGCCAACACGCCTCAGTCGCGTACCGATACCCGCATGCGCAGGCTCGTCGGCGTGTATGCTCAGGCAACGTTGGGTTATATGGACTACGCGTTCGTTACCATCGGTGGTCGCAACGACTGGTCGTCAACCCTTCCCAAAGGCAATCAGTCGTTTTTCTATCCCTCCGTCAATGTGGGGCTTGACCTGACTTCGGCCTTTGGGTTCGAAAGCAATACACTTTCCTATGCTAAGCTGAGAGCAGGCTGGGCGCAGGTTGGAAAGGATGCGCCGGCGTACCTTGTTCAGTCTGTGTTTGTCCCGGGTGAACATACCGATGGCTTCATATACAACAGGGCGCCGTATGCACAGAGCATTCCGGGTTTTGAAGTGTCGAACACTATCGGCAATCCCACACTTCAACCCGAGATATCCACGGAGACTGAACTCGGACTCGATCTTAGATTCTTCGGCAATCGTCTGGGCGTAGACGCTACGGTCTACAAGCGCGACATCAGGGACAATATCATCCAGGTGCCGGTGGCGGCATCATCGGGATACACGGTACAGGTAATGAACATCGCCAAGCTGTCCAATAAGGGTATTGAACTCCTGGTGACGGCCACCCCGGTCATGACCACGAATTTCCGGTGGGATGTCTCGGCGAACTGGGCACGTAATATCTCACGCATCGAAGACCTCGGAGGCCCTACGCAGATAAGCCTTGGTGGACTTAACGGCAACGAGCTCATTGCCCGGGTAGGCGGACCAGCCTTTGAGATCCAGGGCAACATTCCTCTGCTCGATCCTCAGGGCAGGATGGTTGTGAACGCCGGAGGTCTTCCTATTCCGAACCCTGCTAAGCAAGTCATTACCAACACTAACTACAGATGGATTGGAGGTGTCACGAATCGTCTTTCTTTCAAAGGTCTTTCTTTGTCGGGCACGTTTGACATCCGCAATGGCGGTGGAATGTACAGCAGCACCGCGGGTCTGGTGTACTTCGCGGGAACCACTCCTGCGACGCTCTATAACGATCGGAGACCCTTCGTGATACCTAACTCAGTTGTACAGGTCGTGGATGCCGACGGCAATCCTACGGGAGAGTATGCGGAAAACACAACACCGATTAGCAATGCTGACTTTTC
>QGUY01000169.1 GCA_003242315.1 Bacteroidota bacterium | reverse complement strand
CATCTGAATCGCGATCCGCTCACCTTTTTTCATGCCCAGGTTCTGGAGGAAAGCGGCGAAATGTTTGGAGAGCTCGTCCAGTTCGCCGTAGGTCATGGTTGCGCCCATGTTCTCGAAGGCGACGCGGTCGCGAAAGCGAACGAAGGAGTCCTCGAAAAGAGCGACGAGTGAATCGTATTCGTAGAGTTTTATTTCCGGGGGAATGCCGGAAGGATAATTCCTGATCCAGGGAAAAGCTTCCATTACAGCCTGTTTGTACGATTTAGGTTTAGATGCCTACCCAAAGCAAACGATTGTGCGGCATCAAATCAACAGAAAAAGTGGCCGAAACGCTCTTCGACTACAAAAGGTAACGAAAAAAAAGAACCTACCCGTGGGTAGGTTCTGCTCAATTAAACATTATTAACCTAAACGTGAGCGCTGTAGAGGGAGGGCTCGAACCTCCACGGAGCGGTTAGGTCGCCAATGGCTGGACTTTATCCCGTGCTCTCCACCCTCGAGACCGGAGGGCTTGTCTGCCAATTCCAACACCCTACAGTATGTAATTTGTGTGCTGTGTGATTGAAATTTCTTAACAAAACAACGGCTGACGCGCCTCAGGAGCAACAAATCCTGTTAAATTTTATACACTTTTTAAAAGAATAGCCCCAATTTGATATTTTTGTAATCACGTAAATCGTCATGGCTGAAAATTACAAAGTTGACAATACGGATCTCAGGATATTGGAGATCCTCATGCAGGATGCCAAAAAACCCTATACGGAAGTGGCGAAGAAGGTTTTTGTTTCGGGCGGCACCGTGCACGTGCGCATGAACAAGATGGAAGCCGCGGGCATCGTAGAAAAGACAACACTAAAGGTCAATTATTCCAAGCTGGGCTACGACATCACCGCATTCATCGGAATTTTCCTTCAGAAAAGCGCCCTGTATGACAGCGTCCTGGCAGCCCTGAAAAGCATCCCAGAGGTGACCAACATCCACTATACCACGGGCAACTACAGCATGTTCGTCAAAATCCACTGCCGGGATACCAATCACCTTAAGGAAGTCCTTCACGACAAAATCCAGCAGGTTGAGGGCATAGAACGCACCGAAACCATGATTTCCCTGGAAGAAAGCCTCGACCGGAACCTCAACCTCGTCAAGGAGCAGTCCTAAACAAAATACCCCCGCCAGAAACTATAATTCGGCCATTTTGTTTTAGATTTGTAAGTTATTTAAACTTAGTCTAAATAGGCTGCATGAGTAAGGATATCATAGAGGAATTTACCTCGCGGGAGTATGAGCACGGGTGGACGACCAACATCGAAGTGGACGCCGCCCCGAAGGGCTTGAACGAGGAAATTATCCGATTCATATCCGCCAAAAAGAACGAGCCGGAATGGCTGCTCGAATGGCGGTTGAAGGCGTACAGGCAGTGGACCAGGATGAAGGAGCCGACCTGGCCGAATGTCAAGTATCCGCCGATCGACTATCAGGATATCATTTACTATGCAGCTCCCAAGCAAAAAGCCAGACCCGAAAGCCTGGAAGATGTCGACCCTGAATTGCTGAAGACTTTTGAGAAGCTGGGTATTTCGCTTGTTGAACAAAAGCGTCTTACCGGCGTTGCCGTTGATGCTGTCATCGACAGCGTGTCGGTAGCGACCACGTTCAAGGAAACGCTTGCCGAGTTGGGCATCATCTTCTGCTCGTTCAGCGAGGCTGTTCAAAAGCACCCCGACCTCGTTCGGAAATACATGGGTTCGGTGGTTCCGGTTAACGACAACTATTTTGCAGCATTGAATTCAGCCGTCTTTACCGACGGATCGTTTTGCTATATCCCCAAGGGCGTGCGCTGCCCTATGGAACTTTCAACATACTTCCGTATCAACGCAGCCAACACGGGTCAATTCGAACGTACGCTCATTATAGCCGATGAAGGCTCATACGTAAGCTACCTCGAAGGTTGCACAGCGCCCATGCGGGACGAACACCAGCTGCACGCCGCGGTCGTCGAGATTTACGCGATGAAAAACGCGCACGTAAAATATTCTACGGTGCAGAACTGGTACCCCGGCGACAAGGAAGGTAAGGGCGGGATTTACAACTTCGTTACGAAACGCGGGTTATGTGCCGGTGAACATTCTAAGATTTCGTGGACACAAGTAGAAACCGGTTCTGCTATCACGTGGAAATATCCTTCCTGCATACTGAAGGGAGATTATTCGTCAGGTGAATTCTACTCTGTGGCTGTCACCAACAACTATCAGCAGGCCGACACCGGTACGAAGATGATCCACATCGGAAAAGGAACACGTTCGAGAATCGTTTCGAAGGGTATTTCCGCGGGTCATTCACAAAACAGCTATCGCGGCCAGGTGCACGTACTGAAGCGGGCTGAAGGCGCACGAAACTTTTCGCAGTGCGACTCCCTGCTGATGGGCGACAAGTGCGGCGCGCATACGTTCCCCTACATTGACGTGGAGAACAATACCGCCCACATCGAACATGAGGCTACAACCTCCAAGATTGGAGAAGACCAGATATTTTATTGCCAGCAGCGCGGTATCGACGAAGAATCGGCTGTCGCGCTTATCGTCAATGGCTATGCACGCGAAGTGCTTAAACAACTGCCGATGGAGTTTGCCGTAGAGGCACAGAAGCTCCTGGCGCTAACGCTCGAGGGAAGTGTCGGGTAGTTCCGCGAAGAAGTCCCTCACAGCGACAACCGTTTGTTGAACCGTAATCATCTAGTTGCGACATGCTATCCATCAAAAACCTTTGCGCGAAAATCGGAGACAACCAGATTCTGAACGGGATCGACCTGGAAGTAAAGCCCGGCGAGATTCACGCTATCATGGGACCTAACGGCTCGGGTAAGAGCACGCTGGCATCCGTGCTGGCGGGCCGTGAGGAGTTCGAGGTCACAGATGGCAGCGTCGAGTTTCTCGGCAAAGACCTGCTCGCTATGTCTCCCGATGAGCGTGCACGGGAGGGTATCTTCATGGCATTCCAATATCCGGTAGAAATTCCCGGTGTGAGCACCGTCAACTTCATGAAGACGGCGGTGAACCAGGTACGTACACACCGCGGCCTTCCCGCTCTCGATGCGGTTTCGTTTCTCAGCCTGATGAAAGAGAAGATGAAACTGGTTGACATCGACCAATCGCTGTTGAATCGCTCTCTCAACGAAGGCTTTTCCGGCGGTGAAAAAAAACGCAATGAAATATTTCAGCTCGCCATGCTTGACCCAAGGCTCGCTATTCTGGATGAAACGGATTCGGGCCTTGACATTGATGCATTGCGCATCGTGGCCGACGGTGTGAACAAGCTCATGACCAAAGACAAGAGCATCATCGTTGTTACGCACTACCAACGTTTACTGGAGTACATCGTACCTGACTTCGTGCACGTCCTCTACAAAGGAAAGATTGTAAAATCAGGCGGAAAGGAACTCGCCCTGGAGCTCGAAGCCAAAGGCTACGACTGGGTTAAGGATAGTGTAGCAGCCTGAAGAGATTTCAAGACATGACGACAAATGCTATAGATACGAATCCGACACTTCTCGGCGTGTCATCCGGTGCTATCGATTCGATACCGTCGCTGGCCACGCTTCGTGACGAAACTTTTCGACACCTTCAGGAAGTCGGATTTCCGGGACCGAAAAACGAAGAGTACAAATACACGCCGCTGACGCGCGCACTGGAGAAACTTTCGCTGGACGATCAGGAAGGGACGGGAACAGTGAACCTCGCCGATTACGCCATACCCGATCTCGATGCGACGGTCGTAGCCTTTGTTAACGAGAAGTGTGTAACGTCGCTTCCCGAAACTGAGGGTTTGATCGTAAAACCTTTGCAGGAAGCGCTTAGCGAGGGTAAAGGCATAAATCATTTCGCGAAAATTGTCGACGCGCAATCAGATGCCTTTGTCGCGTGGAACACGCTTGCATGGACTTACGGGTTTTACATTGAAGTACCTGCAGGAAAAACACTAACAAAGCCACTGGTCATTCTCCATGTCTCCGATGGCGCTGTAAGGAAAGCCGCCCGGAACCTCATCGTGGTTGGCCGTAATGCGCAGTGTACCGTCATCCAGATGTTTGCATCGACAGGCAAGGGCGCGTCATATGTCAATGTAGTTACGGAAGGTTTTGTCGACGAAAACGCACGGCTGGATCTTTACGCAATTCAAGCCGACATGCCCGGCCAGATTCAGTTTAACCAAACCCGGGTGCTGCAGAAAGACAACTCGCGGGTGAACTCGTATGCGTTCACCCTGGGTGGCAAACTGGTGCGCAACAACCTGGCGTTGGCGCTTGATGGGCAGGGATGTGAGTCGCACATGTACGGTTTGTATCTCCTCAACGGCGACACCCATGCGGACAATCATACGGTTGTGGATCACATAAAGCCCAACTCGTTCAGCAACGAATTGTACAAGGGCATTATGGATGACACGTCACGCGGTGTATTCAACGGTAAGATTTACGTGCGGCCCAACGCGCAAAAGACAAATGCGTTTCAGTCAAACCGGAACATCCTGCTCTCGACGGATGCCAAAGTGAACACCAAGCCGCAGCTTGAAATCTGGGCCGATGACGTGAAGTGTTCTCACGGATGCACTACCGGTCAGATTGATGAAGACGCGTTGTTCTACCTCATGGCGCGTGGCATTCCGCGGTCCACTGCGAGAGCCATGCTGCTCTATGCCTTTGCCGGTGAAACCATTGACGCTGTTAGCCTGCCACCCGTGCAACAATACCTGGCGCAGCGCGTGAGCCAACGGCTGCAACGAAACGACTTCTGATAATGGCTATACCCGCTACATTGCCAACGGACATAAAAAAAATACGGGAGGAGTTTCCCGTACTTTCACAAAAGGTGAATGGCCGGGACCTGGTGTACTTCGATAATGCGGCGACGTCGCAGAAACCCCGCCAGGTGATCCAGGCGCTCATAGACTATTATCAAACCACCAATGCCAACATTCACCGGGGCATTCATACGCTGGCGGAGCGTGCGACGAAGGCTTATGAAGAAACCCGTGAGGCTGCCAGGGCTTTCATCAATGCGGAATCGTCGGAGGAAATCATATTCGTTCGGGGAGTTACTGAGGCCATCAACCTCGTAGCATCGTCGTATGGCCGGGCTTTCCTTCGCGAAGGCGACGAAGTGATCATTTCTGCTCTGGAGCATCATTCGAATATTGTACCCTGGCAGCTGATCTGCGAACAGCAAAAAGCAAAGTTGCGAGTCATTCCCGTCACCGACATAGGTGAGATCGATCTCGATGCGTACGGCAAGTTATTATCGGACCGCACACGCGTTGTTGCTGTGAATCATGCGTCTAACACACTGGGTACGATTAACCCTGTAGCCGAAATCACGCGCATGGCGCACGCTCACGGGGCGGTCGTGCTTGTCGACGGCGCTCAGGCCGGAGCACACCTCGATATCGATGTGAGAGCCATTGACTGCGATTTCTACTGCCTGTCTGCTCATAAAATGTATGGACCCACCGGGACGGGAATCCTGTACGGAAAGAAGAAGCTTCTGGACGCCATGCCTCCTTACCAGGGGGGCGGCGAGATGATAAAAGATGTGACTTTTGAAAAGACCACGTATAACGAGTTACCGTACAAGTTTGAAGCAGGCACACCCAACATTGCCGATGTGATTGCATACCGTGAGGCATTCCGCTTTATTCTGGGACTCGGCAGGGAAACCATCCGCGCGCATGAGCACGATCTGCTCACGTACGCGACCGAAAGGCTGACGAGCATGCCCTCAGTGAAAATCATCGGCACTGCTCCGGAAAAAGTAGGCGTGGTATCGTTTGTTGTGGATGGAATACACCCCTTTGATATAGGCCAAATGCTTGATGCGCGGGGCATTGCCGTGCGGACCGGGCACCATTGTACACAGCCGCTCATGGACCGTTACGAAATTGAGGGAACGGTAAGGGCCTCGTTTGCTGTTTATAATACCAAAGAAGAAATCGACCGGCTCGCTGAAGGACTACAGCGCGTTATTAATTTTGTGAAATAGACCGGTCGACGCCAATTGATGAACAACGAGACGCCCCGGAGTATAGCCGCCATTCAGGATGAAATCATCGCTGATTTCGCCCTCCTGGATGACGATGCCGAGATGAAAGTACTTTACGTAATGGAACTCGGCCAGAAACTCCCGCCAATGCCCGACGAAGACAAGACGGATGAAAACATCGTCAAAGGGTGTCAGTCGCGCGTATGGCTCACAGCCCGGCTGGAAGGTGACCGGGTATACTTTACGGCGGACAGCAACACGGCCATCACCAAAGGTCTGGTGAGCCTGCTGATCCGGATATTTAACGGTCAGAAACCGGAGGCAATCCTGGCGTCAGACCTGCATTTCATGAATGCCATTGGCATGGAACGTTTCATCGGTACCCAGCGCACTAACGGATTTTCGGCGATGATTCGCCAGATGAAGATGTATGCGCTTGCTTTTAAGACGAAAATGGAAATTGGATCATGACAGAAACGGACCAAAAGACTGATGCATCCGTGCCGGACCTTCGCGAGAAGGTGATCGCGGCCATCAAGACGGTGTATGATCCCGAGATTCCCGTCGACATTTACGAGCTTGGCCTCATCTACGAGATCAGTGTTTATCCCGTGAACAACGTATATGTTCTGATGACGCTGACCTCGCCGTCATGTCCGTCGGCGGAGGTGATCCCCGGTGAAGTTGAACAAAAGCTTCGGGCCATCGAAGGCGTGAATGACGTTAAAGTGGAGGTGACCTTCGACCCGCCGTATTCGCAGGATATGATGTCAGAAGCGGCAAAGGTAGAGTTGGGCTTCCTGTGAGAATTGTAATTGAAAGAATGAGTATCTAAACCACACAACCAGTATGTACCCTGAACAACTTGTGGCGCCGATGCGCCTTGACCTTACAAGCGCCGGATTCGTTGAACTGAAAACCCCGGAAGAGGTCGATCGCTATCTCACTAATCAGAAAGGCACCACTTTGGTAGTTATCAACTCCGTATGCGGATGTGCAGCGGGCGCTGCGCGGCCGGGCGTAAAGTGGGCTCTTCAGCATAGCGAGAAGCGTCCCGACCACCTGACCACAGTATTTGCCGGAGTCGACAAGGAAGCCGTAGCACGGGCACGCGAATATACCCTGCCCTACCCTCCTTCCTCACCGTCTATCGCGCTGTTTAAGGATGGTGAGTTGGTGCACTTCGTAGAGCGCCATCACATTGAAGGCAGAAACGCCCAGATGATTGGCGAACACCTTGTAGAAGTTTTTGAAGAGTATTGTTAGAGGGGACGGATCAGAGATCGACGATCTCGTCTGTGACAACGTTTTTTTCCTTATCCAGGATCTCGTACCGTGAATAGTTGCTCTTGTATTCCGGTACGAGTTCCTTCATCAACGCCACCATCTTAAGTTCGTTCTTGTCGTTCACCAGGTCGTTGAAGAGTTCAACGTAACGATTCACTTCTTCGTAGCGATATTCCCGAACCCGGGCAATCATAATTTTTTCGTGGTGGGTCGGTAAAGTGTCTTCTGCGTTGTTGAGCAATTCCTCGTACAGCTTCTCACCTTCCCTGAGGCCGGTAAAGACGATTTCAATATCCTTGCCCGGCTCGTAACCGGACAGCCAGATCATCTTCTTGGCGAGGTCCAGGATGCGAACGGATTCGCCCATATCAAAAATGAAAATCTCGCCGCCCTTACCCATCGCGCCAGCCTCAAGCACAAGCTGACAGGCTTCCGGTATAGTCATGAAGTACCGCGTGATTTCGGGGTGTGTTACGGTGATCGGTCCTCCCTGTTCGATTTGCTTTTTGAACACCGGGATCACCGAACCGTTCGATCCAAGTACGTTTCCAAACCGGGTGGTAACAAAGCTTGTCTGGAACAAGCCGAGTTCCGGCAACGCGTTGTTGAGGGACTGCACGTAGATCTCCGCGATGCGTTTTGAGCACCCCATGACGTTCGTAGGGTTGACAGCCTTGTCCGTGGAAATCATGACGAACTTGCGCACCTTGTACTCCACTGCCAGGTCGGCCAGGATTTTTGTTCCCAGAATGTTACAGCTGATGGCTTCCGATGGATTGCTTTCCATCATGGGCACATGCTTGTATGCAGCTGCGTGATAAATAATTTCCGGCTTGTGCGCATTAAAGATCGATGCGATCCGGGCGCGGTTGGTAATGTCCGCCACGTAGGGAAATACACGAGCCCGTTGACCGCTGATGAGGATTTCACGCTCAATTTCAAACAGCGCGCTTTCCGCCTGATCGATCAGGACCACAAAAGCCGGGTCATAGCGGATGACCTGGCGCACCAGCTCGCTGCCGATGGAACCAGCCGCACCTGTAATACAGATGCGTTTGCCACGGATCTGATTGGCGATGTTGATGTTGTTGAGTTGTATCGCCTCCCTTTCGAGGAGATCCTCGATATTGATATTCTTGATCTGGTTGATGCTCAGTTCGCCTTTCACCCAACGGTCCGCCGGTGGTACAACCCGCACCTTTACCTGGTTGCGCATACAGATATCAACAAGCTCGTTCTTCCGCTCCGGAGGAAGGTTCTTGACGGTAATGATGAGTTCGTCGACGCTGAATTGATTGATGACATCCTCCAATTCCCGTTGTGAGGCACGGAAAATCCGCGTTCCGTCGAGCACCTTACCGATCATGTTATCGTTGTGCACAACAAAC
>QGUY01000461.1 GCA_003242315.1 Bacteroidota bacterium | reverse complement strand
GGCGAAAACAGCAGGTTGCCCTCGGTGTTCTCCTCTACTGCCGCGTATAAATCCAGCGCGAACGCCGTGTTTCCGGCGACCAGTTCCGACACCTCTTCCTCCTGTGCAGCTATTCCGCCGAATGACGCCAAAATTAGGGTGAGCGCAGACGACAGCAGGCAGCGTTTCCATTTGTTCATCATATTCCTCCCTTAAACCGCAGGGGCACATTGGCGTGATGTTCGCTGAATGATTAGTGTTCCTGCTATACCCTCGGATTCATTACCCGTCCCAAAAACAGAAGTGTTCCGGTTCGGGGGTCACGGATAGCAAAAATAAACGGACGGTCAATACGGACTTCGATTCGCTTGACTGGTATGCCATAGGACGCCCAGCTGAGAGTTGTTGCCGCCGCTTCTGTCCCATTTTCGTCCACACAGATAAAGACTTTATGCCGCACATCGCTAATGGATAATGGTTGAGGCAGCGTTCCTTCTATCATCTTGGTGAAATCGGCAGTCGCTTCGTCGAATGCGTCTACCACTCCCAGCGACCGCAGTGTCGCTGCAAGACTAGTTCCAACGTCAAACTTGAACTTCGGCAAATAGACCAGTACCTCAGTCGAGCGAAGTTTGTAGATCGCTTTGTTCAGTTTGTTGGCGTCTAATTCAGACGCAATTGCCTCAAATTGTCCCTCATCCGGCATAATAACGGTAAAGGTGAAGTTGCTGCCTTCATAGGGGAACTCGACAATCTGGAAACCTTCGTCCTGTGTATATGGGAGATCGAAACCCTGACACATGAATGGAGCGCTTGTGGTTGTGCCGTCGAGGAGATGAAAATCGTGATCCCGCGTGTTGAAGGAATCAAAGCACCTTCGCCAGCTACCGTAGAAGTAGATCGTGTTTGCCAGCATCAGGCGCGTGATCGGTGAGATCTCGCCTTCAGGAACGATGTTCTGAATTCGACCTGCCGTTTGCGCTGCGACCCAGTCGTTGATCTGCTGGCGGGCATCCTCTGGCGCGTTGGCAAAGTCAGTTCGTTGAAGACTGCCGCCATAGTATTGTTTGATCAACGTGTCATATTCGGAATTGAAGGGAAATGTTTGCTCAACCCATAGAGCATTGGCAATCCGCAGCGTCGTTGTCCATGAGTCATTCGCTGAAATGCCCTTTATATTTCCCCGCTTTACGAGGTCGGCATAGAGATCGCGCACAAGGTGATAGTGTAGCGCGGGCTTTTCCAGTTTGAAGGAAAGTGCATCTGCTATCTGTTGAGCGGTCCGACCTCGCGCCCCCGCGCAGATCATTGCCAGCGCCTGCCAGATACTATAGGGCGAAAAGACAATATTTTCGCTGTTGTCTTGCCCAAGTTTCCTGTAAACGTCGAATGCGAACGCCGAAATCCCCTCGCTCAGTTCAGGCATATCTCATCCTCTCGTGCAAACGCATTCACGCTCATGAGGGCGCAAACCGTTACGATCAGCCACACACCAAGCTTGCGAGTCATTCCATCCTCCTACCTACCTGTATTTCAGGACGTTCGGGTTCGCCGGAATGTTCCCTTGCGTTATAATCAGCGAAGCCAAAAGTAGAAAGTCTTTCCACTCATTACTTTCTACTTTTCACTTGTTTAGAGTAACGTTGACCTCACGAGGTGGCAAATTGGGCGAGAGCAAGAGCATTGCAATCGGACAGAATGTGAAGCGGATTGACGCGCTGGGCAAGGTCACGGGCGAAACCCCGTATCCTGCCGACATCAACATGGAAGGTCAGCTATGGATGAAAATCCGCTTTAGTGACCGCGCTCACGCCCGCGTCGTGGCAATTGATACCAGCGCCGCCGAAGCGCTGCCGGGTGTTGTCGGCATTTTCACGGCGAAAGATGTTCCGGTAAACGAGTACGGTCTGGTGACGAAAGATCAGCCTGTGTTGTGCGGTCCCGGCAGCAGCAAGGCAGGTGCGGACATCGTGCGCTGCTACATGGATATGGTCGCGCTGGTGGTCGCGGAAACCAACGAGATCGCGGCAGAAGCGGCAAAGCTGATCGACATCACTTACGAAGACCTGCCACCTGTATTTGACCCCATCGAAGCCATGCAGGAAGGCGCACCGCAGATTCAGGAAACCATCCCCAACAACATTCTCGTTCACTACCGCACCCGGCACGGCGACATCGCGGCGGGTTGGGAACAGGCAGAAGTAGTGATTGAAGGCGAGTTCCACACGGGTTATCAGGAACACGCCTATTTACAACCGGAAGCCGGACTCGCTTACATCGACGATCAGGATCGCATCACCGTCATCGTCGCAGGGC
>QGUY01000168.1 GCA_003242315.1 Bacteroidota bacterium | reverse complement strand
TCTCCTTTCTTTTTGTGTGTATTCTCATTTGTTCTCGTGTTTTGTCCATGTGTATCGTATTCGGCAACCGCCATAGAGGCGTTGATCGCCTGCATCGTACTTTCCGTTTCCGCCTGGCTGCGCTGCATTTCTTCCTGCGTTGCCTGCAGCTCTTCCATGTTCTGACGCATCTCCTCTTCCTGCGCCCGCATTTGCTCGGTCATTTCCTGCGATTCCTCGAGCAGTCGCTGCGTACGTGCGTTCACCTTCACCGAAGAGATCGTGGACGCGATACTTTCGGCGACCTTCTTGACGAACTCTATTTCAAAGTCCTTGAAGACGGCGAAGCTTGCAATCTCAACCACACCAAAGATGTCGTCGTTAACCTTCAAGGGCACGATGAGAATACTGGTCGGGTTGGCATCGCCCAATCCTGAAACGATGCGGATGTAATTGTCAGGAACCTCGGTGAGGTAGATGATATCGCCTTCCTGCCAGGCTTGTCCCGCAAGACCTTCGCCCTTGTGGATCTGATGATTCAGGAATTTCTTCTTATCCCAGGCGTAGCACGCTTTCATCGACATGGTCGGCTCAGCGTCCGAATCCACGTCGTCAGCGATGTAGATGGCGCCCTGGTTGGCGTTCAGGTATTTGACGAGGTTGCGGATGATTTCATCGGCCAGCTTAACCAGATCGTTATTATTGGTACGGAGGATTTCGCCGAAGCGCGCCATCCCCTCGGTAGCCCAGTTGCGCTGCTTGTCTTCTTCGGCCACCTTGGCCAGGTTGTCCCTCATGTTGAGCAGCGCGTTACCCAGCACGTCGTGTTCACTCAGCGGACGGAACTCAGACTTGTAATTGCCCTTCCCGATATTTTCTGCAAACATCGTGGTCTGCTTGAGCCCGTTCACGAGGTTGTCCATGGCGACAGCCATTTCGCCAATCTCGTCGTTGCTGAAATTTTTTTGCTTTTCTTCCACCAGTTCGCCACGACCGAGCTTGACTACTATGTTCTTGAGGAAGTTGACCGGCACTGTGATCGACCGCATCAACAGGTACGTACTCACGACACCCCAACCTATAAACACTGCGGCCAGGATCCACGTGACGTTGCCCAGACTTCGCACGGAACGTATCAACGCCACATCGGACTCGGCTGTGACGGCGTATTGCATCGTCGCTATATGCGAGAGAATTTCGATAATCTCGTTTGACTGGGGAATGACCTGGTTCGCCACTACGTCTTCCGCCAGGAGCTTTGTGACAGGATCTTCGTAGTTATCAAACGACACCAGTTGTTTCATAATCCCTTCCTCCTGGACCTTCAGCACAGCATCAAACTTCTTGAACACGCTGTCCATCAGCATTCGCTGGCTGTCACTCTCCCACAGTGGCATGAGGTCTCGCACTGTGGCAGCGAGTTGGGGATACTCGTTGTTCCGAAGGTTCCGCAGGGCCTGCTTGTCTTCCTCATTGCTTTGGAGGTAGACCCAGTTTGTGGCCAGCATCTTTGAACGGGTTACCAGCGAAATAAAGTCATTGATGGCATTTTGCGACGGGCGGATGATCTCGGAAGAGTGGGTAACCACATCCTGTATCGTAGTTCGCGTGAAGAAGATAATGGCGACGTTAATAATGTACAGGATCATCAGCGCTGCGAAGGCTGCCAATATCTTGTTACCGATCGTCAGGCGAATGCGTGATTTCAATTTCTTCTTTTCCATAGATCTAAATGAGTATGGCAAGTCGCGTGAGCTCTGTGGATACTTTCAGTTTTCTTTTGTTGACTGAAGCCTGATTCAGTTCAAAGGCGAGTCTGCCGTCACGGTCAACAAAGTTGATGTCGCTACCCTTCGCACCGAGTCCAGGTTCTTCAGTGACCACCAACACAGGGCGATCACCAAGAGCAACCAGCATTTCCTCAAGTCGTGCTGATTGTGATACGGGAATCACGAGAATATGACACGACCCGATGTCGCCGGCACCATTGACGCGCGTGACGCGAATGTTGCGATTACCCACCTTCTTCGATTGCGCCATGATTTTCAGTTCTTCTTCGAGGCCGGAATTACCGAGAATCTTGATCTCGAAGTCGCCCGTGGTGGCCGACTCCGGCCAGAGCACATAGCGCGTAAAACTGTACAGGACAACCGCCTTGAGCTTTTCGTTCTGGGAATACCCCGGGGCGACCACCAATGAAAAAAATAGTATCAAAAAGGCGACCTTCTTCATTCGAAAGACGGGTGCAGTGTAGTTCAAAAGCATTCAAAATTATGATAGACCGTCTCCGAAAAAGTGTAATTCCTGCAGGATTTCTCACATGGCTGCAAAAGTTGCCGAAGTAGGAAAAATTTGGGTGTTTTCGCGAATGCTATTTTTGTGATAGTTTCGGCGAAATTTTTCCCTGCATGCAGTACGATGTGCTTATTGTCGGTGGTGGTGTCGTAGGACTGGCCACAGGCTTGCAATTGCTCTCCGGAAACCCCTCGCTAAAAGTCGCCATCCTGGAAAAAGAAGACCGCGTTGGTCGTCACCAGACGGGTAACAACAGCGGTGTTATCCACTCGGGCCTTTACTACAAGCCTGGCAGCCTCAAAGCCCTGAACTGCACCCGGGGATACAATATGCTGATCGAATTCTGCCAGCGCCATAACATCCCGTATGAACTCTGTGGCAAGATCATTATTGCTACTGAAGAACGGGAACTTCCCATGCTGCAAACCCTGTATGAGCGGGGATTGCAGAACGGCCTGAAGCCACTTACCATGCTTTCAGCGGAACAAATCCGCGAATACGAGCCGCATGCGGCTGGTATTCGTGGGATATTCGTGCCGCAGACAGGCATCGTTGACTTCCGCCTCGTCGCGCAAAAGTATGCAGACGTCTTCCAGCAGTCCGGCGGAAGCATCTTCCTCAATGAGAAGGTTATCCGCATTCAGATCAATCAGAGTGTGGCGCATGTGTCGACACAGAACAAAACATACTATGCTAAACTCGTAATTAACTGTGCCGGCCTATACTCGGATAAGATCGCACGGCTTACATCGAAAAACATAGACGTGAAAATCGTCCCCTTCCGGGGTGAATATTACAAGCTGAGGAAGGATAAGGAGTACCTTGTCAAAAACCTTATCTATCCGGTACCCGACCCTGCGTTCCCTTTCCTGGGTGTTCATTTTACCCGAATGGCACGTGGTGGTGTCGAGGCTGGTCCTAACGCTGTGCTGGCATTCAGTCGTGAAGGATACCGGAAAACGGACATCAACCTCGCCGAGCTTGGCGAGACGCTGGCGTGGCCCGGCTTCAGAAAAGTGGCAGCCAAATACTGGCGCACTGGTCTTGGTGAGATGTACCGTTCCTTTTCGAAAGCGGCTTTCACCCGGGCTTTGCAAAAAATGGTGCCCGAAATTCAGGAGTCTGATCTCGTGGAAGGCGGAGCTGGAGTACGCGCACAAGCATGCGACCGCACGGGTGGGCTTGTCGATGATTTCATGATCGTGGAGGAACCTCATGTCATCAATGTATGCAACGCACCTTCGCCGGCAGCGACCTCTTCTCTGTCGATCGGTCTTACCGTCTCTGAACTTGCGCGTAAAAGGCTCTGATCGCTATCCGCGTATCGCAGTAATTTCTATCTCCACGTGATAGCGCGGATCGATGAGACCTTTCACTTGCACCATGGAAGTTGCGGGTTTGATGTCGCGAAAGAATTCACCATGAGCGCGACCGACGTCCTCCCATTGGCTGATGTCTGTAACAAACATGCGTGTGCGAACGACATCGCTCAGGGAAAAGCCAGCACCTTCAAGTACCCTTTGCAGTTTGTTCAGCACAGAGCGTGTCTCTTTATACAGATCCGGAGGATCAGAAAGGTCTTCCTCAGCCGCCACCGTACCCGAAATCTCGAGCTGATTGCCGACCTGCACAGCGCGGGAATATCCAACAAAATCCTCCCATACCGCGCCGCTGGGGATACTTTTTCGAGTTGCCATATGTTTTAGGGTGTAGATTCCGCCATTTTCAAAAGTCGCGGGAATAACAAATCTTTGTAATCCTTAACCGACGATAGCATGAAAGAAATAACGGTTGAAGAGCTCAAAGAACTGAAAGACTCAGGTGCCGACTTCCAGCTGATTGATGTCCGTGAGCCGTATGAGTACGACATCTGCAACCTTGAGGGTGAACTGATCCCCCTCGCGAGTATACCTTCCAATGTCGATCGCATTTCCCGCGACAAACAGGTAATCGTGTATTGCAGAACAGGCCGTCGCAGTGCCGACGCCATAGCGTGGCTGGAGAACAACCACAAGTTTGACAACCTGTACAATCTCCAGGGTGGCATAATGGAATGGGCTCGGGAAATCGATCCCGACATGGAAACTTACTGATCGGCTACTTAGCGGAGACTTCCAGGGCCTGCTTGATATCGCCGATGATGTCGGTGATGTCTTCCAGTCCTACCGAAACCCGTATGGTGCCCGGGCATATTCCAACTGCCGCACGCTCTTCATCGGTAAGTTTAGAGTGCGTTGTTGAAGCCGGATGGGTGACTATCGTACGCGTGTCGCCTAGATTTGCAGACAGCGACGACATCTTGAGTGAATTAAGAAAATTCCTGCCTCGTTCAATACCGCCCTCCACTTCAAACGTGACAATACCTCCACCGAGCTTCATCTGCTTCCTGGCCAATTCATACTGCGGGTGAGACGGTAAGTGCGGGTACTTCACTGACTTAACACCAGAAATCCCTTCCAGAGCGCGTGCGAGCTGCAGCGCATTCTGACAATGGCGTTCCATGCGGACAGCAAGCGTTTCCAGGCTTTTCGAGAGTACCCATGCATTGAAGGGCGATAACGAAGGCCCTGTATGCCGGGTAAACGTCCTCACCTCTTTTATCAGCTCGCGCGTACCCAGAATCGCACCGGCAATGACTCTACCCTGTCCATCGATAAACTTCGTAGCAGAATGCGTCACGATGTGCGCGCCCCAGCGCGCCGGGTTTTGAAGATATGGCGTTGCAAAGCAGTTGTCGACATTAAGGATGAGATTCCGCTTGCGCGCGAGGGCTCCCAATGCCTCCAGATCAGCTACGTCTAAAGCCGGATTTGACGGAGTCTCCAGGAACAGCATTTTGGTTTCCGGCCGGATCGCTGCCTCCCATTGTTCAATGGGTGCAGTGATATCGACGTAAGAGTGCGTGATGCCAAACCGGGGAAAAATGGAGTTCAAAATCTGATGCGTCGATCCGAAGAGAGAGCGCGATGCAATGATGTGATCGCCCGCACTGAGCAATGCGGCCATGCTGGCAAACATCGCAGCCATTCCGGATGCCGTGGCCACGCCATCCTCGGTGCCCTCCATAGCACAGAGTTTTTCTATGAATTCCGTGGTGTTCGGGTTAGAGAAACGCGAATAGATGTTTCCCGGAATCTCATCGGCGAACATGGCCCTCGCCTGTTCCGCATCATCAAATACGAAGCTTGAGGTCAGGAACACCGGGGTTGAGTGTTCGCGAAATGGAGTTTTTTGTCGTCCTTCCCGTACTGCGCGGGTTTCAAATTTCTGTGATTCGTTCATGTACCTCAGCTTCCAGATATGATTTCAAAACTATGGGTGATGGTGGTCTTTGACATGGTCTCGGCCACCGAGCAATATTTTTCGACCGCCAAACTTACGGCTTTATCAGCTTTATCGTGATCAATGTCGCCATAAAGCTTGAAATGGAGATGTGCTTTTACAAAGGGCGCTGGCACAGCATCTTTTTCACGCTCGCCCGTTATCACTACCTGAAGGTCAGTAAGATTTTGCCGTTGCTTTCGAAGGATGTTGATCACATCAATGGTACTGCATCCACCAAGAGCAGAGAGAAGCAACTGCATGGGGCGCATACCCAGGTGCTGTCCTCCAATATCTGGTGATGCATCGATATGAACGGTGTTGCCCTGTTCATTGGTGGCTTCGAGGTGAAAGGCGTCGTTAAGCCTTCGTAATTCTATTTTCATCATCAGCAAAGTTAGCGATTCTCTTATATGGGATGGCAGACCCGACCAGCATAGCGATCGTGCTTGCTGCGAGTCCGGGAATTAGTGACGGTACACCTATGGGATTCCATTCAAACCAGGCCCAGACGACAATGCCGGCAACCATGGAGAGAAGTGCTCCGAGCGTCGTTGCCTTCCTCCAATACATGCCTGCAGCCATTGGAACGAATAGTGACACCAGGCTCATGATCGAGGATTCGGCGACCAGTTCGTAGATGTTGGACTTCATACAAGCCATCGCTGCGGACGACGCGCCGATCACAACGATGGCGGTGCGTGTCCACCGCAGAAGCGCCCGGTCCGACAGTTTTCCCTTCATAATGGGCTTCACGATGTTCTCGGAAACGATTGCAGAAGGCGCAAGCAATGCGGAGCTCGTCGTGCTCAGCACGGCGCTGAGCAATGCGCCAAAGAAGAGCACCTGTACCGGAAGGGCTGTGTGAGCAAGTACCATGGCAGGTAGAACAAGCTGTGTGTCCGTGGAGTTTCCTTCCGGATAAAGTTGCTGAGCGCAGAGGCTGATGAACAGCGGGAGCATCGCGATGGTCAGATACAAAAGACTTGAATAGTAGCACGACCTTACTGCCACTCGTGCTGACCCGGACGCCATTACACGCTGAAAGACATCCTGAGAGGGTATCGAACCGAGGCCGAGTACCGACCATGCGGCGAGGTAGGTTGCCACGCCGGATGGTGTCACCTCAGGATAAAACCGAAAAGTATCCGGGGGCGCGCTGTCGATAACATGGAAGAAACCTCCCGCCTTCTCATTGACGACCACCGCGAGCACAACAAGACCCACAACGATAACGATAGTTTGGACGAAGTCTGTTATCGATATGGCCCACATACCGCCTACGCAGGTATACAGCGTCACCACAGAAGCGCTGATGACGACGCCCTGCCATAGGGGTAGCCCGGTAATAATATTCAGGATGAGTCCCAGCGCCACAAGCTGACCCCCCGCATAGCCAAAGTAAGACGGCACCATGAACACGCTCGCCACCAACTCAGTCCGCATTCCGAATCGCGCCCGAAAGAAGTCGCCCAGCGTAAGCAGGTTCATGGCATAAAGCCTTCGGGCAAACAGGGCGCCAAAGAGAAACAGGCAAAGGGCGGCGCCAAATGGATCTTCGATCACGGCAAGTAGCCCCCCGTCCAGGAATTCCGACGAAGCGCCGAATACTGTCTCAGAGCCAAACCAAGTGGCAAAGAGCGCTGAGGTGCTAAGCAAAAGAGGAAGGCTTCGACCCGCCAGCATGAAGTCGCGCGACCCCGAAATCCGTCGCGAAGCCCACACGCCCAACGCGACCGTGAGTATCAGGTAGACTATGACCGATGCAAGTAACAAGGGGCAAGGCTGACAGTGTGCCTGCAAAAATAAGGGCGATGGTCAACGGGACAAGGAATTGAATGAGAAGGGCGGGCGATCAGGAAAGTCCTAAAATGAAAATCCCCCGAAATCCTGGATCACGGGGGATAATCATTGTCTATAGTTGGCTTTAATCTTATTTCAAATGTATAGAATACGCCTCAATTCCGTTTCATCGAATCGACCATGCGATGAATATGCGGTTAAGTGGCTATTAGGCGGGGCGAAAGGGTGAAGGCAATGGCGTGCCAAAAATGAAAATCCCCCTAAGTACTCGACTAAGGGGGATAGTCATGTCTATAGTTGGCTTTAATCTGCTGTAAAAGTAAACAAAAACCGCAATTCCGCAACCGATTGATTGAAATTTCTATCATTTTGGAGCTGACGACTCCTTCCCTTGCCCGGGAAAGGTCGTCCGGCGGGCGATGTCATAGCTCGCGTAAAGCAGTAACGCCAGGAAGATGGCGGCGATGATGAGAAAGATTTTCTTTTGCCTGCTCATGCCCATCGTGGCCTAAATGTACGCCAAAATCCTGTCCGACAGGCTGACGTTATCGGCGAGTATTTCGTAGAACTGATCCTTGTTGAAGCGAAGTGCCACCAGATCGGTTTGCGCTACAATCAAGTTTGTATTCAGGAATGATGGCTGCGATAACATTTCACCGACAAACTGGCCTTCGCGGAAGATCGCTTTCACCTCTCCCCGTTCGTAATATTTGACCGAACCCGATACGATGACGAGGAAATCATTGTTTCTCGTCGTATCAAGCGTTAGCGACGCGCCTTTCGGAAGTCTGATCTCGGAGCTGATGTCCGCGAGGTACGACAGCGTAATGCCGTTCGTGTCTTCAAAGACGGGGATGCGCTGGTAGAACAAAACCTTTTCGAACGTCGTCATCCGCGTGCCACGCAGGATGAGCTCATCAAGTTCGCGCTTTTTGGCAGCCCCGAGCCGCGGCGTATGCTGGAAGTATTCGTCCGGGTTGATCTGGTACAAGGCCCAGGCGGCGATCTCGCAGATCAGGTTGTCGGGATTGAACAACTGTGCGATGAGATCGAGATTGAAATCCTCTATGCGTTGCGTTCCGATCTGGAAGAGAATGCATGCTTTCGTCCACCGATTGGCCTGGGTAAAATCCCGGTTGATCATAAACTTGAGAACGAGCTTCGAGTTCAGCTTCACGCGCGGATAGAAGGCATCAAGGCGGTGAATTCGATCATTGTCCGTAAGGATGTCTCTTATACACATATACGAGCCCAAGAGAAAGTACTAGAAAAAGAAAGAAGTAACAGGGAGGAAAAAAAAAAAAAAAGAGAAAAAAAAAAAAAAAATGAGAAGGAATAGATAATAAAAAAAAAAATAGAAAAAAGAAAAGACAATAAGTTATAGCAGTGACGTTGATG
>QGUY01000460.1 GCA_003242315.1 Bacteroidota bacterium | reverse complement strand
GCAACAACAAGTTCAGGAACGTTGCGGAGTCGCCCGAAGGATCAGGCAAATGAGAAAAGCCAATACCTTCAACGCTTGATAATTCTTCCTGAAGTATTTGCTTGTGCTTGCGATTGACTTCGCGGATGTGAGGAACCTTGCGGGTCTGAGCGAGTCCTACTGCTGCGTGCAATTCGCTGATGCGGTAGTTGAACCCCAGGATAGGGTGATTTTCCATGCCACGGTTGTCGCCGATGTGATCATGACCGTGGTCGGCATAGCTATCTGCCAGTTTGTAACAAGTTTCGTCGTTGGTCACCATCACCCCGCCTTCACCAGCGGTAGCAATTTTGAAGAAGTCGAATGAGTAAGAACCACACTTGCCGAAGAGTCCGACAGACGTGCCCTTGTAGTTTGCACCAAATGCCTGACCCGCATCTTCTACGAGCGTGAGGTTGTGTTCACGGCAGATGGCCATGATTTCATCCATGCTTGCCATGCCACCACACATGTGTACAAGCAAGACCGCTTTTGTGCGGGGCGTGATGGCTGCGCGAATACCTTCCGGACTCAAACAAAGCGTTTCGTCGATTTCAGCAAATACCGGCAGTGCGCCACAGAACAATACAGCCTCGATGGTGGCGATGTAGGTGAAAGGCGGCACGATGACTTCATCGCCCGCTCCGATGCCAGAGGCGGCTAAGGCACAGGACACCGCGGTAGAGCCGCTCGATACTGCGTGAGCATACTTGGCTCCCGTAACCTTCCTTACCTCTGCTTCGAATTCGCGTGCCTTCCAGATGTTTTTGCGCTGAGCTTCATGGTTGTACCGGAAGAGTATCCCGGTTTCCAGCACATCGTTGACCTCTTTTCTTTCTTCGGCACCAAATAGTTCGGTTCCCGGCATAGCACAAGTTTTAAAAATGGGCTCAAAGGTACTATAAAGACAATTTTTGCCCAAGTTATTCGGCGCTCAAAATGGTCGTTCAGGTGGCATAACCTGCTGACACCGGAGGATTTACGCGAACAGGCTACGCAAATGCGGCCACAAAATGTAGCCCACGGGGTGCGCAGGTACGCTGTAACTGTTATTTTGCGCGGAAAAGCGCGTGTATGGCATTGAAGTTTTCTGGCAGCGAACAAAAGCAGGAAGTCTTTGCAGAGGTTGAAAAGTATTTATCCGGTCTTGGGTTAACGGCGGTGGACCGGGACTTTTCCCGACCGTGGGGAGGATTCTTCGTGATTGACGAAGGTCAAGCCCGGGAATTCGCGGGTATTTTCTTCCCCGACATCGAATTCGCTGCGATTCAACTGTACCGTAAGCTCAGTCCAAAGATCCTCGTCGTTCAGCCTGGTCAACGGTTGTCATGGCAATATCATCATCGCCGCGCCGAGATTTGGCGCGTCGTATCAGGTGAGGCTGGTGTGATCACCAGCGATACCGACGAGGAAGGAGAATTGCAGCGTTTGGTTGTAGGCGATAAGATTGAACTTAGGCAAGGTCAGCGTCACCGTCTTGTAGGGCTAGATAATTGGGGCATCATTGCAGAAATCTGGCAGCACACGGACGCGGAGCGTCCCTCGGATGAGGAGGATATAGTCAGAGTACAGGATGACTTTGGGAGGTAAAGAAATAATACCGATTGGGCTTGAATATCCTTGTTCATAGACAACAACTCAGCTACGAGCGATTCTTTCTGTAGGAGTTCTTTACTGCGATCTTGCCGTTTTTGAACGTGAACAGATCGCAACCCGTTACTTCGACCCTCTTTCCATCTTTTCTTGTCCCGGTAAAGGTCCATTCAGAGAATCCCCTGTCTCCGGATGCAAAGTGCCTGGGATTGTTCCACTGTGCATCGGGGTACGTGATGAACACGTCTTCAAACGCTTTCCGGACCTGCATCTGACCTGTAAACTTTTCACCGTCGACATCCGGCCCTGCTGATGCTTCAAATACGCAATCGTCCGTCATGTGCGACATGATTGCGTCGAGGTCGTGCGCGTTGAATGCGTCCGCGAAGGATTGAAGAAAGGCAGGTGTTACTTGCTCGTTCGATTGGGACATAAGTATTGTTGGGAAGAATGCGAGGATCAAAACGGTGGTTTTCATGGGTGGATCCGGATAAGATTGACGGTACCAGACGGGCGTCGCTGTCAAATGTCGGGAACTAATGTAAGAATCAGGCGGGAGAATTGAAACTCAACTACCTTCTTTCATGTATCAGCCGCTCGTGTCGCTCAACCTTCCGGGACCACGGGTCGATCTCGAACAGCTCCTGTGTTCTGAGGTAACCTTCGTCATCGTAGGTACACTTGTTCTCGAAAATGAGA
>QGUY01000459.1 GCA_003242315.1 Bacteroidota bacterium | reverse complement strand
CTGCAGCAGGCATACGCAAGGATTTGTTTCCCGTGTTTCAGCGCCTTGGAATAAACAGCCTGAAGCAACTCCGCGAGATTAAGCCGTCAAAGCTTTTTAACGATGTATGCGGAATGCGGAAGAAGACGAAGCTGGAGAACGTAGCCAATCCTACTATGCAGGAAGTGGAGGGATGGTTCGCTGCGTAAAACATCACAGGTTGTCGTAGTACGATTTCCTCCGTTCCAGTTTCAGGTCTCTCAGCATTGCGGACTTGACGTAGATACTGAAGTTGTAAGATGTGTATCGTCCGAAAGGCACCCACCCAAAACTCAATGCCCAGCAATGCAGATCGCGTGAGATATTGACCTGCGTCTGCGTGAACTCTTTGCTTTCAAAGTGGTAGCCGCTGGAGATTTGCGCATTCCACTTTTCTGACAAGGAAAGCTGACCTGTAAACTGGAGCGACTGTGTTATCTGTGGCTCCCGGTTGACAGTGTGGCTGTATGACAACGTGTAGTTGATGTTCAGGTCCCACGGTATGTCGAACTCGACATACATCTGCGGATTGCGAATTATCCTTTCCTTTTGCTCTGTCGGCAAATCGGATTGAGCCGCGGCCTCTCGCGTTTGCTGATTGCGGTCTCGAGCCTTAGGGTTGAGACTCGTACTGGCCGCCAGGCTTGCTGACGTAATGCGACCGAGTTTGCCCGACTTCCATGCGTACTCGTCGATTCGCCGTTCGACGCCCTCCTCATCCACAATATAGGTGTAGGGATCCAGGCTGGCGCTCATGTTAAGGTTGATCAGGTTGTCGCGGATGTTCGTGTTTGCCGAGATGGAGAACGGCGAGAGCTTGAATGATTCTGCAAAGAGATTGTAACTCGAGTTTATGGACAGGTTATTGAGAAGCATAATCTTCCTCGAAACCGAATCGCGTTCAGTTTGAACCTTCATCTCCACGTTATTGCCTATGCCAAATCCAATAGAGCCACTATGCCCCTGTGATGAACCGCCGTACACAAATCCTTCGTGTCTCGATCGATAGGTTTGTTCGCCGGTCCTGGGATCGGTCAGGAGTTGGAAGTAATCCTTGTTGTTCCGAAAGTCGGGCGCGTAGCTAAAACTGACAGTCGGGTTGATGACGTGTCGTATCGCCTTTACATTTCCCCGCTTGAAAAAGAACATACCGTAAATGCGCGTATTGAGGCCGGCGCTCATGGTATAGTTGGCAATGCGGTTGAACCTCCTGATGGTGTCGGCGACAAGCACGGTGTCATCACCGAATTGATACTTCCAGTCGAGTTGTTCAAAATACCACCGTTCGTCGTAGTTGATGCTGGGTGATATGGTGAAGTAGCGAAATATCTTATTCGAAGTCGAGATAGGTATGGTATGCCGGATTCCCTTCCGGGCATTCTTCATAAAGAGCGAAAGGTTCTCGAAGGTAAAAGGTGCAATACTATCCCGCGTAGCCTCGGGTGTCACCTTGCCGATGTTGTTTGTGATTCGGTTCGTTGCGACCATCTTGTATCCAATGGAGAAATTGTCCAATGGTGTCGTTCGTCCGTCCTTCCTCTGGAAGGGATACAGGTTAGTCATGGTGAGGCTAAGGTTGGGCAGAGGCAAGTCGACAAGACGTGTCCGAAGGTCCTGATTGATGCTACCGTTGACGCCGAGCGAAAACGGTGTACCGGCAAATTTCTTATTGTAAGAGATGGTGGAACTCAGCTTAGCAGAGATGCTGGACAGGCCGGTGTTGTCGTTGATGTCGAGGTTAGGCGCGCCATACGCCAGGTTGTTATTTTGATTGTAGGTACTGGTGGCGGCGTTGACGGATGCTGAGAAGCGGCTGTTGCGTCCGAGATTTCTAGGTTGGTGCGACCAGGAAAGGCGGTAGTCGATCGTCGAACTGGGCGCTTCGATCCTTTCGCTGATTTTCGTATTCGTGTACGAAAATAGTAAGGAGCCGCTGTAGCGATACCGCTTCATGTAGTTGGTGTTGATATTGATAGCGTGGCCACCCTTGGAATAGATGTCAGTTGTGACATCCAGCTTAACATACTCGTTGATGTCGAAAAAGTATCCAAGGTTACGGAGGGCATAGCCCCTTCGCCTTTCTTCGCCGTACGATGGAAATATAATGCCCGACTTGCTTTCGCGATCGAACGGAAACATTCCGAAGAGGAAGCCGGCTGGCAACGGGATGTCGTTAAACTCGACATAAAAGGGACCCGAGACGATCTTGTCGTTGGGTATTGTCTTGGTCTTTGTTGAGCGGATGACAAAGTGAGGATGCTCGAGGTCGCAGGTAGTGTAGGCATTGTTGACGC
>QGUY01000167.1 GCA_003242315.1 Bacteroidota bacterium | reverse complement strand
CCCTGCCGTTGCGGTTCAGAAAAACATACGATTCATGACCTTTTTGTGGCGGTTTGTGAGGTGCACGGCCACGTACCTGCTCTATATATATACGCACAAACTTGATGGCCTCCCTCCCAATCGGCACTAGGCGCTCCTTGTTTCCTTTCCCAACCACGCGCAAAAGGCCCGAATCAAAATACAGGTTATTCAGTTGCAATGTCACCAGTTCCGACACGCGCAATCCGGAACTGTACAACACCTCCAGCATAGCCCGGTTGCGTGAACCTTCGGGCGTCGAGAGATCAATGGCTTCCAGCATTCGGACGATCTCATGGTAATCCAGGGGTTCAGGCAGTTTCCTGCCCAGCCTGGGTCCTTCAATCAGGTCGGTCGGATTTCTGTCGATGAGCTCTTCATCGACAAGGTAGCGGCAGAACGACTTCAACCCCGACAGGATTCTCGCCTGACTGCTCGCGCCGATGCCCAATTCGTTGAGAAACTGCAGAAAGTCCCGCACATCGGCAGTCTTCAGCGTTAATGGCGTCAGTTTGGGTCGTCTGGATTGAGCAAACTGCTTCAACAGGCCAACGTCGTGAAGGTAAGCCTCCACAGAATTCGCTGCGAGCGATCGCTCAACCCTCAGGAAATTGCCAAAGTGTTTGATATGAACATCCCAGATTTTGTCCATAGGCCAGTCCAAAGTTGCAAATTTATCCGTCATCAGCTGCTGACGATGTACCGGGCCGCCCCCGGAAAAATGACTAAATTGGCTCGGCGATTAAGGCTATGAAGATACAGATCATCAACGGTCCCAACCTGAACCTCCTGGGCAAGCGGGAACCCGACGTGTACGGAAACCAGTCCTTCGAGGCGTTCCTTGACACATTAAGAAAACGGTTTTCACCAACCGAGATACACTATTTTCAATCCAATATTGAAGGTGAGCTCGTAAGCAAGATCCAGGAAGTAGGATTCAGTTACGATGGCATCATTCTCAACGCTGGCGCATACACGCATACGTCCGTTGCAATTCACGATGCCATCGCAGCCATCAAAACTCCTGTCGTCGAAGTTCACATATCGAATGTGTACGCACGGGAAGAGTTTAGGCACAAGAGTATCATCACCTCAAAGTGTGTCGGAATCATATCAGGGTTTGGTCTTGAAAGCTATTCTCTGGCCCTGACATACTTTATGCTCAAACTCCAGGCAACATAAACCATTTCAGCATCGTGCTTAACCTTAAGGAAATCTCCACCGTAACACTCACGCTGTTTTCCGTGATCGACGTGCTGGGGTCTGTTCCCATCATTGTAGCCATCCGCAGGCGCGAAGGCGCGATCCATGAAGAAAAGACAACGTTCATAGCAGGTATTCTGATGATTGTTTTCCTCTACCTGGGACAGTCCGTGCTGGCGTTGTTTAGCCTTGACATTGCATCCTTTGCGGTAGCCGGTGCGATCGTAATGTTTATCGTCGCCATGGAAATGATACTTGGGATAACCCTGATGAAAGACGATCCGAACGCGCACGGCTCCGGATCGATCGTACCGCTGGCCTTTCCTATAATCGCCGGAGCAGGAACACTAACTACGATTCTGTCATTAAGATCGGTGTACTCTGAAATCAGCATTCTCATTGGCATTGTGATCAATCTCATTTTTGTCTATGTAGTTCTTCGTTCATCTGCATGGCTTGAGCGCGTTATTGGCAATTCTGGATTCGCCGTGCTGCGGCGCGTTTTCGGCATCA
Source organism: Bacteroidota bacterium (assembly GCA_003242315.1). Lineage (GTDB taxonomy): Bacteria > Bacteroidota > Bacteroidia > Cytophagales > Cyclobacteriaceae > ZC4RG29. Next base: position 7,083 of record QGUY01000167.1, on the reverse strand, counting down.
TCCTGCTCGCCATCGCGGTGAAGATTTTTAAATCGAACCTCGCCTTATGATCGAAATTTTTACGGACGGTGCGGCGCAGGGAAACCCCGGACCAGGTGGCTATGGCGTCATTATGCGATACGGCAATTACTATCGCGAATTGTCGCAAGGTTATCGGCTTACCACCAACAACCGGATGGAATTACTTGCCGTTATCGTCGCACTTGAAGCTTTGAAGAAGGAAGGTATCCCGGTGAAAATTTATTCGGATTCGGAATACGTTGTCAACGCCATCAAGAAGGGGTGGTTGTGGAACTGGGAAAAAAAGAACTTTAAGAAGACGGCCAATGTCGACCTCTGGAAACGCTACATCCCACTACACGAGAAATACAAACCGGAATTCGTTTGGGTAAGAGGCCATGCTGGCCACCCCGAAAACGAACGATGTGACGAGCTGGCGGTGGCTGCCGCACAGGGCGGCAACCTGCTCATCGATGAGGCCTATGAATTGCAACGCGAGACCTGAGGACCGTTCAAACCGCCGTTATTCGCCTGAGTGCCCGCCGTCAAGTTTGTAGCAAACAATCTCACTGGAAGACGGACGATAGTACAGATGACCAAAGATCTGATCGACGTCATACTCCGGTTCGCGGTCGTTCTTGATGTCAATCGTATTTTCAATCATTCCGGAAGCCTTGTCCACCTGAATCAGTCGATTTCCCTTTGGCTCCTTCGTCGTCATCATCATTAGGAAGGCTGGCGTGTTTTGTGACGCCTTGAACCGGGCATTAAATGCCCGCATGGCATTTGCCGAATAGGCGAAGGCCGCATTGCCAAGATGACCATACGCATTGGAAACCTCACTGCTGAGTGCCCTTACAGTTTCATCAGACGTTTTGGCAGCAACGTCGCCAAATGCTGCGGCGTATGTGCTGGCCGCAACACCGATGTACGCTGCGCGGACGGCTTCCGCCATACGCAATGCACGGACCAGGCCAGGCTCGCGCGGAGCGGGATAATACTTCTGGTATAGCACGCTTCCGCTGAAAGAAAGCTTCATCATGTTTTGTTCGGAGTACAGTACAAGACCGTCGTTTACCACATCTATTGCCCTGGGCAGTTCCTTTCCTTCAAACTTGATAGGTGTACCGTTCAACTTGCGATGTACTCCGGCCTTCTTGTCGATCTCAAAAACCGCACTTTCCTTCGGTGAATACACATATAGCTTGTCAGCACTTGCGCCAACCGGAAAAGGTCGAACGTTGTCGCCTGTGGCAGGTCCGCCTGCCTCGATCGATTGCTGCCACAGGAGCGTGCCAGAATTGATGTCCAGTATATTGACCTCGCGCGTAGTCGTGAAGAGAAGGCCCATGGGCGTGAGTTCGGTGCTGACGATATCGCCCTTGAGCTTGACTGACTTCTCGTACCTCAGCGCTCCGGCATTCACGTCCAATACATTCAGGTAATATTCCTCGCCTTTGTTCGTAAACGCATTATCGAATCCTGTGGTGATCAGTATGCCTTTTTCTGTCGGTATGTAGCTTACCACACTCCCTTGTGCCGTGATGCCTTTGCCCTTCTTACCCCACAACATTTCGCCCGTTTCATAATCCACGAGATTGATTGTAGGTTTCCGGCTGCTCAGCGGACAAACGATGATGCCGCGTTCGTGCATGATGACCTCGTTGAGTCTGTCCTGCTCCTTTGCCGGCGCCTTCCATAGCGGTTTGCCAGAGGCAAGATCAAACGCATAGTACAGGTTATAATAAAACTTCGGAGGTTCATTCGAAGACGATGAGGTTGTAGTGACGCCTGAACCCGATTCTGATTCGATGCCCGTGCCCAGGTAAACAACATTCTCGCGGTAGGGTGAAAACAGCACACGCCCTTCAAATGCACGTTCAATGGAGTTCTTCCACATCACGTCTCCGGTCGCGGTGTTGATTCGCATAAAGTAGCCGGGGTGAGTGACGAGCATGCTCTTGTCGTCAATCTCAACCGGCTCTGCGATGAGCCCTTGCAAATTGGATAACGACTGGATTCCAGCCTGAAGTTTCGCAAGGAAACCCTTCCCTTCCGACGCTACTTTGAAGAGTTCGTCGTTTTTCCAAAGGAGACTGCCGGAACGGATGTCATACATAAACAAAGTAGCAGTCAGGTTACTTTTAGACGCGCCGATGATCAATAGTTTGCCTGACCGTGGCATGACGTGACGACTAAGTATTCCAATCCCCTCTTTATCCGAATCGAAGACTGTAATGCCACTCATCACGTCTATGATGGCCTGCATTCGAAGCGTAGACTCCCTGGCAGTTGGCCGCGCAACCGCGATAAACTCGGTGCCTTCGATCTCTTCGTACAGGGAAGGATCCAGTGCCGCAAAATTCTTATTCTCCCACATGATTTTTCCATCGTCCGGATTTATCGCGTACAGACCTTCCCCTGTGCTGACGATAATATAACCGAGCGAGTGGATACGTTGCCAATCGATGGGGCTGGTGAACTTTGTGGTCCAGGCAGCTTTTGTCGGTGTCTGAGCAGTTGACGCGAAACATGCTAAAGCCAACACAATGAGTGAAAGTGAGAATGAACAAGCCTTCATGATTGTACTGTTGATGGGCAAAAAGTCTAAAAAATATTAGTCCGGTCGCGAACGCGACAAAAACTGAATAAAGCTACCAACTTGTTGGTTTTCTATCGTGACAACGTAAGAATGGATACAAATCCGAACGAAAAATGGTTGCAATCAGCCCTCGCGCTATGCGCTCTGTTGGATGAAGTTTATCCCGCGATCTGAAAGCTCGTGTAAGATCGGGGCATAAAGTTCTTTTTTTACGGGCATAGCTACGCCTCGTATATCAATCTTGTCTTCCATCAACAGCCGGGTCGCAATTCCCAATGGTAGCCCAACGGTGGTAGCCATTGCGGTGTGCGACTCCGTGCCAACCTTTGTCATGTGCATTTGCACACTTCGCTGCTTTCCGCCGGATTCATACACAAAACGGTGGAGCATAACGACGAGATCGCGATCATCTTTCTTGAGCGCCCACTTCTTCATCAGGATATGCTCAAGGACCTGCGCGGAAGTACCAGAGGTTAGGCCGATCGGTTCTTCATCGAAGAAGCCCGACCAACGCAGACATTCCAACTCACCCTTGTCACACGCCTCACCTATTACCTTTGATAGCGCTTGGTCAACCGGCTCTTGTGCGTTCGAAAGAAACGACCGAATATAATCAAGGTGTGTAGAGATCTTTCCGATTTGCCTGGTGTCGTCGCAGCATCCGAGTTGAACGAGGACATTCCATGCAGAACAGAAACCTTTATAGCGAAGCGTACCTCGTATGATCGTTTTTGTCTCAGGGATGTCGTACACGTCGATGTATCTCAAAGAGTCGCGGTTGGGATACCCTTCCAGTACGCCAATGCCCGGCACGTCGAACTGTGTCGTTGAGGTAAACAACTTTTTGTAGGGTACTCTCACGATCTCGCCATCGCGCAAGTATTCTGCATCACCCTGCTGTCCGGCGAGGACGACATTGCGTGGATTCCAGGTGAACTTGTAACGCCACGGATTCTCCGGATCGGTATCGGGCGCTATCAGACCCCCGGTAAATGATTCAAAGGATATGATCGATCCTCCTTCATCATGGATGCGATCGATCATTTCCTTCGCGCTCATGTGATCTATTCCCGGATCAAGTCCGCATTCATTTAAGAACAACAATCCGGCTGCACGCGCGTCTGCATCGAGCGCCTTCATTTCAGGCGTAAGGTAGCTTGCCGTCAGCAGATGCCGACGTTCCTTCAGGCAAAGTCGCGCTACATGAACATGCCACGTAGCGGGAAGCATTGAAATCACGACATCGGCGTCGCGAATCAATGCTGCTGTTTCCTCTTCGTTGTTCGGATCTGCTGATACAGCAGTGCCTTTGGGATGATTGCCGACAGCGGTGCCCGCAGCTTCGATCACACGATCCGCGACAGTAATGTGCCAATCGCGAGATGCAGCCTGCTCCAGGAGATAATCAACAAGCACGCCTGATGATCGGCCGGCGCCAAGGACAAGGACGTTTCTCATGCCATCAAAAGTAAATCAAAAAAGAGACTCAGCGTGAAACATCGTCATTGCTGTCTCCAAAATTTGATTATTAATCGTTATATTTCATCTAACCTCCCGGTCATGGCGAAAATTGAAACGGTTAAGCATCTTGACGATCTCGATGCCGAGTCCAAGTACCTTATCCACAAGGCGAAGGAAGCGGCGACGCATGCCTATGCGCCGTATTCGAAGTTTTGCGTGGGCGCAGCGTTGCTAATGGACGACGGATCATACATGACTGGAACAAACCAGGAAAATGCGGCGTCCCCCTCGGGAATGTGCGCTGAACGGGTAGCCTTGTATGCGGCAGCTGCTGCTAACACGACAGCTAAGATTACGAAAATAGCCATTGTAGCACGGCGAAAAGGGGGTAAAGATCTTCTCCCGGCTACAAGCTGCGGTACGTGCCGTCAGGTAATGCTGGAATTCGAAACTCGTCAAAAGTCGCCCATACAAATCGTCATGCTTGACCGGCAACACAACTGGATTATTGCACCTTCCGCCGAATCCTTACTTCCTTACCCGTTTACAAAAACTAACATGGAGCATCCAGACAGCAAGTAATTTTTTAATTTTAGTCATGAATTTTTTGAAGAACAGGAGTTTGGCCTTCCAGTTCTCATTTTTGCTGGCCGTTCTCGCAACACTTTTTGTACTTCAATACCTGGTTCTCCGCCACACGGGCTCTGCGTTGGAGCGCGTTCACTATCAACGCGACTTTGCACGGAAGACTCAGCTCAAGGCGCAAGATCTGTATGCCGATGTTGTGCTTCATGCCGAGGGGCGTCAGCCCGCATACGACCTGAACGCAAGGCTCGCGCGCCAAACACATGCCATGGAAGTATTAGCCGATGGAGGACGTCCTGAAGGATCAAGCGTGATTCTCGATCCTTTGCCAAAGCTGCCCCGAATTGCTTACGACGAGTTACAGGAGCAATGGATAATCTTTGCTGAAACTGTTGAACGGATCGCTGGTGCTGGTCCGGGTCAGAACCGGCGCGATCTCAAGCTTGCGCGAACTCAATGGGAAGGGGTCTCCGCGTGGTACGACCAGCTTGTTCAGGATCTCGACACCCTCATTGCGGAGCGGCGTTCCTTTCATCGCAGCGTGCTTGCAGGCGTTGTCGTTGTTAACATTGTGTTGTGCGTTGGAGTGTTTTTCCTTTTCCGACGTAAGCTTCTGAATCCTTTGATCGCAATGCGGCAAAATACCGCTGCACACCAGCACACTACCGGGCTTCCATCCAACGAACTCGGCGCTCTCGCGACAGAAGTGAACCATGTTATCGAACAACTTAAGGATGCATCCGATTTTGTGAAAGCAATCGGTGATGGCGACCTGACAATACGCTATGAAACATTCGACAAGGAGTACAAACCCGGAACGAACCGTCTTGCCGATTCACTTGTCGACATGCAGACGCGATTGCGCCAATTGAATGAAGAGGATCAGAAACGACAGTGGACGAATGAAGGACTTACCAAATTCGTCGACATACTTCGTTCAGGCAATGACGACATCAGGGCGCTGGGGGACAAGATCATCTCAACGCTTGCCTCGTATACCGGATCGAACCAGGGCGGCCTGTATCTCCTGAACGACAACATCGAAGGTGAACCCTACCTGGAGCTTGTGTCGCTCTTTGCCTTTGATGTGAAGAAGCACGAGACCCGTAAGATAAAGCTCGGCGAAGGCATACTCGGACAGACTTTTCTCGAAAAACAGACGACTTACCTTCGATCCGTACCGGAAGAATACGTGCGCATTACATCCGGTTTGGGTGAAGGCAGTCCAACATCGCTTCTCGTCGTACCTCTGAAAATCGATCAGGATGTTTTCGGGGTTGTCGAACTGGCTTCTTTCAATCCGTATCCTGAGCATGTCATTCGTTTCGTTGAGCGACTGGGTGAAACAATTGCCTCCACGGTTGCCACCGTGCGCGCTGCCCAGCGCAACCGCGAACTGCTGGAAGAAGCCCGTCATGCAACTGAGATGATGCGGTCCCAGGAGGAAGAAATGCGGCAAAACATGGAGGAACTTCAGGCAACGCAGGAAGAAATGGCCCGGAAAGAGCGGGATTACCTCGCACGCATAGCCGAACTCGAGGCTCAACTCGCCGGAAAGAGCAGCACAGCCAACGTTAGCCACTAGGAGCCTGCCACTTTCCGATCAGGGAAGGAACAGTTCGCCACACACAGGCCGACCAAAATTGACCGGCTTCCCGAGCGATTCAACACATGTACCATTTGTATCGCAAACGCAAACCCCCGTGCGGGGGAACAATCTTATTTTTGACTCCTGTGAAGGTAAATTAACAGGGTTTTCATGCAGGACATCGACATTGCGGACCTAAAAAGGATATCGGAGCTTATCTACCAAAAGCACCGTTACGACTTCAGAAACTATGCCATGTCCTCCTTCAAACGGAGGGTCCTGCGAATCATGGAGATTAAGCGGCTCACGGTAGAGTCGCTGCTCCGCAAACTCAGTGACCAGCCGTCATTCATTAACGAATTTCTCGACGAGCTCACGGTCAACGTCACTGAAATGTTCCGCGATCCGAGTTTCTGGCGGGTCATGCGCGAAGAAATTATACCAGCGATTCTCCTCAATCACAAACAATTCAAGATATGGCATGCGGGATGTTCTTCAGGTGAAGAAGTGCTTTCGATGAGCATCCTCCTGAAGGAGATGGGCATTCTCGATGATGTCACCATCATTGCCACTGATCTCGATGTGAATATTCTTGATCGGGCGCGGGCCGCATGTTACCCGATCAAGAACATGGATCTCAACGAGAAAAATTACATCCGGTTCCAGGGAACAGGCACACTGCAACAATACTACAGGGTTGAAAACGGTACAGCCGTTTTCGATCCTTCCTTGATGAAGAATGTGAGCTTTCGTCGTCACGACCTTGTATTGGGTGAGCCGTTCAACAAGTTCGATCTCATCCTGTGTCGGAACGTCATGATCTACTTCAACCAGTCGTTGCAAAACG
>QGUY01000458.1 GCA_003242315.1 Bacteroidota bacterium | reverse complement strand
GGTATATTCGGCTATGGCCTTCTCGAACTGTTCAACTACTGCGAATGGGTTCATAACCAAAACTCAGTATGAAGCCAGTCGTCACTATCATGCAAAAACCCTGACACATCGGCTGTAAGCCTGTTTGTCCTCACTGAATCGATGTGCTTTATCACATCATCTGTTGTCTCGAATGGCAGGCAGAATGGTGCTTTGTGATTCGACACCGTTAACCTTCCCATGTGCGCCATTTCTATCGCTGTTGTGAATCCGGCCAGCGGATTGAATTGCAGGTTGATGAATGATGGTTCATAGAACTTTTTTACCACCTCCTGCATCGTGTGTCCCTGGATTCCTAACAGAACATTATCCTGACCGTAGTGCTCGATGATCTCCTGTAGCATCGGGCGGCGGTATTTCTTTTGGTGTGCTTCGGTTTCTCCTGCCTGATAGCAATAGATTTTGTCACCGAGTGGAATAGGCTTCAAGTCAGAGTAATCTTTGAAGGGTATCCGTAAAAACTGTTTAGGGCTGAGTCTGTGAAGTAGCGGAGCCAACCTATACGTTTCAGAGTCCACCACAAGATGAAGTCCGCGCAAATCAAGTCTTTGGATGTTGGGGATGTCTGCACCTCCGAACAGAATCAACTTAAGGCCGCGATGAGCGTTGATCTTGAGAATGTCATCGGCGTAGTGATAGCAACCGACAAATAGGGTAGGCTGGAAAGGACTTTCATAATCGGAAAGCCCCCAACGTTCCATAAAGCCTTTCTTGAAAAGGGCAAGGGACGGGGAGATATGGCATTGGGTGATTCTCATATCGCTTCGAATTCTTTTTCGAGTTGTGCCTTCCTTTCCTGTAATCGTTTTGCGATTTGGTTTTTAGCCTCGTTGAGTATGTCGGAAATATCAATTTTGATACGGCCCTCATAAAGAAAATAAGACTCCACTCTTAAGTTTTGGATTGCTTGCTCAATACAATCAATTTCACTGTTGATATTATACGCCTCTTTAAATTGTTCAATAGTCATAACTATTTTGATTAAATGTTCACTTCTACTTTTCCATGTGACGGCCTCCCTCCTGTTTCTGCCATGATCTCGTAATGCCAATGCCACTTTAGTTTACCTGTCTTGTACATGTGATCGAGGAAATAAAAATCTCCGAACTTGGGATGTCCGAAATGGTGAATGTGGCGTTTGAATACGTCTGCCTTCACAACCATACATGATCCTCCGATATGTGCCAGCATCGGCTTCTTTGCTCTCCAACATGCCTCGGTTGGGTACAGGTTGTTGTTCATCCCGTTCTTGATAATCATACGGAATACGATCACGTCAGGGTTTTCTTTCTCTGCGATCTCTTGCAGGACAGGGATCATTTCGGGGTTATTGATCAGATCATCATCATCCAGTAGGTAGACGTATTTCCCGCGTATGTATGGACAGGCCAGAACAAAAGACATGTTCGCATAATGCAGGCCCATGCCTTTCTTGTCTGTTATGGTGATTTGCTCGAAGTCTCCCTTTAACCTTCGCATGCTGGACTGATTCACCTGCCATCCTTTCGGCCTTCGTTGTCCATGCCTTCTGGTAATGATGGAAAGGAAAGGATTCTCATGTGTGAAGGTTCTTCCAATAAGATAATTATCCTTTACGGCCATCATCTTGTAAAAGACCGCGTCCTGTTTGAGCATTGCGTCCAATGATTTGTATTGCGGATCTGAGTGAGTATACTTAGCCCAATTTCTTTGATGTCCCCCGCCACCCACAGGGCCAAAACCATGCTTGATGCCGATGCATAGTGCCGCTGTGGGTGTGAAGGTTTTCTTAGTAAAAAGGGCGGAAGTCCAGAGAGCGAAATCAAGATATGGCGAATGGTAGTTGTAGGAATGATTGAGAACCGCTTTGGTTACCAGTGTGGACATCATTGATGCGCGCGCCGGGTGATCAAGAACGACATACTTGCGATCAACGATGTGATAGTAAATCGTTTTACCTATCCCGAACAAATCAGGTTTGCCAGATTTTACCCATTCATGCACCATTGTTTCGATGTACACATCGGAATAAGCGTCGTCATCCTCGAAGCAGATAACACAATCGCATCCGTCTGCAAAAAGTTTATTAAACCCCTGGTGGTATTTCCATGTGATGTCGGGAAGCGGCTGGTCAGATTCGGACAAGATTAAAATCTGATCTGGTTGGCGGGTTTGGCGGGAGAGATAGATTAATGCCCGATCCAGGAATTCGGATCGTGAGGGAAGGGTAGGGATGAGAAGGCCGACTTTCATGCTTCAACTGTTTTGCCGTTCCTCTTTAGCAATTCCCCGTAACAC
>QGUY01000166.1 GCA_003242315.1 Bacteroidota bacterium | reverse complement strand
AACCCACGCTCACCGCTACGGATGACAGGTGCTTTTTATTTTTCGCACGCCACATCGAGTTCCGACAACTTCAACACATCAACACATCAACACTTGCGCACATTATTAATATTGCATTCTTTTTTCCAACATTGTACCTATGTGGCTGTTCCTGAAAGACCAGAGTCTGTTGATTTGGCTGGGTGTGATTGCATTCGGCCTGTTTGCTGCAGTTCGGGTTGTGCTGGAGACCCGCAGTCCTTCCAAGACCGCCGCTTATCTTTTGTTAATCATTCTGTTTCCGGTCGGTGGTCCCCTGCTTTACTTCCTCGTTGGTGTAAACTACCGGAAACGTCGCATCTACAGTAAGAAACTCATTCGCAATACAAACCTGTTCAACCAGGTTCGCGACACCATCCAACGCGACTCCCTCGCCGTACGGGAACGGTACCCCCACTTGTCGCGGGAGAATGACGACCTGATCAACCTCCTGCTGGGAGAATCGCTCTCTCCTCTTTCTGAAAATCGCGTTACCATACTTCTCAACGGCGAACAAAAATTTCCTGCACTACTTGACGCGATCGAGAATGCGGAAAAATTCATCCACCTGGAGTACTACATCTTCGAAGAAGACAAGACGGGTACCCAGATCAAGGACGCCCTGATCAAGAAAGCCCGCGAGGGTGTGAAGGTTCGAATCATTTTTGACGACTTTGGAAGCCATCGCCTCTGGAGAAACTTCGTCGACGAGTTTCGCGAAAACGGTGTCGAAATCTATCCGTTCTTCCGCATTCACTTCGTGCTCTTTGCGAACCGCATCAACTTCCGCGACCACCGCAAGGTTGTCATCATCGACGGTAACGTAGGGTTTCTGGGAGGCATGAACATTGCCGACCGATACGTCAATGGTCTTGTCGACAACAAGTATTGGCGCGATACGCACGTGAAGATCGAAGGACGCGCCGTTCTTACCCTGCAATATCACTTCCTGTCTAACTGGAACTTCTGTTCAGGACAAAGCCTGGGATTTAGTCCCGACCTTTTCCCCGACACTCCCCCGCTACCCAGCTACAAGGACCTGGTGCAAATTGTCACCGGCGGTCCCGACTATCCCCGACCCAGCATCATGCTCTCGTATTTCACAGCCATCATGATGGCAAAGAAATGCGTGTACATCACTACGCCGTACTTTATCCCGAACGAGACTATGATGAACGCCATCAAACAGGCGGCGTTCAGTGGCAAAGAAGTACGCGTGCTAATCCCGGAACGTTCCGACTCGGCATTTGTTGACGCCGCGTCGCGATTCTATTTCCTCGACCTGCTTGAGTCGGGCGTAAAAATTCACCTGTACACCAAGGGGTTAATTCATGCGAAGACGATGGTTGTTGACGACACCCTTTCCATCATCGGAACGGCTAACATGGATCTCAGAAGTTTTGAACTGAACTTCGAGATCAACGCGATCATCTACAGCGAACGCGTCAACGCCGAAATGAAAGATACTTTCTGGAAAGATTTGGAGCACAGCTACATGCTCGACCCGGACGAATGGCTTAACCGAAACAAGTTCCGCATATTCCTGGAAGGGCTCGCGCGCATCCTGGCACCCTTGCTGTGATCACGTGATCCAGCGCAACGTCTGCCCCTTCAGCGTATTCTCGAAGGGCGTACCCTCGGCTATGGATACGTTCCACTGCTTCTTCAACTCATAGTACCACCTTGCCTGCGTGTCCGGATCACCCAGGAGCATGAGCGTGGGATTTGTCTCAAGGCCTTTCGCGAGTTTTCGGAATACGGCGAGATCCTGACCGATAAACTTCTGACCGAGTCGTCGCAACGGCAACCACAAGACCCGTGCTAATCCGAGTGTGGTATAAAAAATATGATTGAGCTCCGTGTGTGAAGCGTCGATAGGTGTAAGCGTGGTGATAGATATTACTTCGTGTCGTTCACCTGCTCTAATGTGTTCGATGCGATTGCCCGGTAATTGAAACGTGATTTCCGTCGACGTCCCACCTTTTAGTACAGAATATCCTTTTGAATTCGACGAAGGTTTGTGTCGTACCATGCGGAAGCCGAGTCTGTATGGTTCAAACGTCTTTTCCTTTAGCTTGAGATTTTTCGCGGAACGCCAAAACCACGATTGATGGACAAAAGTAACGTGTGCCGGGTCGATAAGTCCGATAACAGCGTGATCGATATTCGTGGGCAGCGTTACCGTATCGACATACCAGAATTTCTTTGTGGGGTCTAGCAATAGGTCCGGAAAATGACGGTCCGCACCATCCAGCTTTAACTTGTTCTGGGGAATATATACCCACACGGTTCCATTGACCTCACGACAGGGGTATCGGAAGACTTTAATTTTTGAAACGTCGATGCGATCATCGGCCAGTGCAGGGATTTTCTTGCAAGTCCCGGTAGCATCGAACTGCCATCCGTGGTAACAACACGTGATCGTTGCGCCATCGAACCATCCCGTTGACAAAGGTACGCCGCGGTGCGGGCAGTTATCCTTCAGCGCAAATGGTGCACCCTGAGGATCGCGTCCCATCACGATAAATTCCCCGGCAATTTGTTTCCTCACGAGTTTACCGGCACGCAAATGGCTACCGTGCAGTGCATAATACCAGATGTCCCTGAGAAACAGAGGATGCTCAACTTCCTTCATCGTGGGGTGATTAAGTCGATACAAGATACCAAAGTGCGTGGCAAGATCAAGCCAGGCTCTTTAAGTCGATCGGCGTGATTTGCGGAATTTGCCCTTACCTGGTCGACCTGATGAAGCAGGACGTCTCTTCTTACCGTTGTGTTGCTTCCAGGGCTTATGGTTGGTCCCGGTTTTCCGGTATTCCGGACCCGGCCCAATGTCAGCAGGCATCTCCAGCTTTGGCACCTCTTTGCCCAGGAAGCGCTCGATGTCAGCAAAGCGCCGCTGATCTTTTTCATTTACGAATGTTACAGCCGTTCCCGTCCGGTCGGCACGCGCGGTGCGGCCAATGCGATGCACGTAGTCTTCCACATCGGGCGGCACGTCGTAGTTGACGACGAGGCTGATGCCTTCGACGTCGATGCCTCGCGATAAGATATCAGTACCTACGATGATGGGCAGCTTTCTGCTCTTGAATTCCCGTAGAATCTCATCGCGTTCGTGTTGCTCCAGGTCGGAATGAAAGGCTTTCACATAGAAGCCCTGGCTTTTCAGCTGGCTCGTAAGCTTTTTGACATTTTCTTTAGTAGAGGCAAAGATCAATACGCTGCTGTGATCCTCCTGTGCGAGAACCCACTTGAGCATCGGTATTTTTTGAGTCTCGTAGAGGATGAAGGCCTGCTGTTTAATGCCTTCCGCAGGCTTTGAAACCGCCAGGTTAACTTCGTGGGGTGACTTAAGGATACGGTTGGCAAGTGCGCGGATCTTCGGCGGCATTGTTGCCGAGAACAGCAAGGTCTGTCTCGTTTCCGGCAAGTATGTAATGATCCGGATAATGTCTGCATAGAAGCCCATGTCGAGCATGCGGTCTGCCTCGTCCAGGACAAGGTATCGCAGATGCTTCAGGTTGAGTGAGCCCGACGCGAGCAGTGCGATCAGCCGGCCTGGCGTCGCGATGATGATATCGGCACCGGACTCGAGTGCTCTCTTTTGTTTGTCCCACGCAGCACCATCACCACCACCGTAGACGGCGATAGAGCTGATGCCCATGAAATACGCAAAGCCTTCGATCTGCTGATCAATTTGCTGTGCCAGCTCGCGTGTTGGCGCGAGGACAAGTGTGGTCAGGTGACGGTGTTCGGTGTAAAGGATTTTTTGAAGGATCGGCAAAATGTAAGCTGCCGTCTTGCCGGTACCCGTCTGGGCACAGGCGATAATGTCATGCCCCTCAAGTATAGCAGGAATAGCCTGTTGTTGAATTGGGGTAGGATTCACATAACCCATGGAGGCAAGGCCCTCCATGAGGCGCTCATCAAAGTTGAAATCGGAAAAAGTCAAAGGACAAAGACTAAAAAGTGGATACTCATTAACTCAAAAATGGCCGGGGAACCGGCTCGTTCATTTATTTTTCGGCTGTCAGGCCGCGTTGCAGCCCCGACTTTGGTCGAGGGTCGTTTAGCTAACAAAGATAACGCAATAATGCGTACCGTCCTAAAATGGTTCCCCGGTGACCGGCTGGAGTTATCGAACACGATTGAACTGCACGCTACGGGGGGTGAACGCCCATCCGCGTTCAACATCAAAATGCCGCCTCAAAATCCATTGCGCAACTTTTGGCTCTTTCGTGAATTACCATCATATTCGCTGCCTCCAACAGCGATTTCAAATGGAACACCCCACTACTACCACTATGAGCAGATGTTATAATTTCTCTGCAGGGCCGGCTGTGCTGCCCCTTGAAGTATTGCAAAAGGCGCAGGACGAACTTGTCGACTGGCAGGGATCGGGAATGTCGGTTATGGAGATGAGCCACCGCGGCAAGGAGTATACTTCTATCCACGAGAACGCCATCCGGAACCTGCGGACCCTGATGAATATCCCGGACAACTACAAGGTTCTTTTCCTCCAGGGTGGAGCCTCCACGCAATTTGCGATGGTTCCGCTGAACCTCTTTTCGCAAGCCCGCAAAGCTGACTATATCAATACGGGAGCCTGGTCGAAAAAGGCAATTGCCGAGGCCAAGCGCTATGGAACGGTGAAGGTCATCGCCAGCTCGGAAGACAAAAACTTCAGCTATATCCCTGAGTTTGACCCCAGCATGATCTCCCCTGATGCGGACTACGTCCACATCACGACGAACAACACGATCTATGGTACCGTGTGGCCGTCCATCCCGGATACAGGATCGAAGCCTCTCGTGGCGGATATGTCGTCCAACATCCTCAGCCAGGAGTATGATGTGTCCAAGTTCGGCCTTATCTACGCCGGTGCTCAAAAGAATATCGGACCTGCGGGGCTTACGATCGTCATCATCCGCGAAGACCTCATCGGTAAGGCGCTTGACATCACGCCTACGATGCTGAACTACGAAACGCACGCGAAAGAAAATTCACTGTATAACACGCCGCCCTGCTACTCCATATATATGGCGGGACTGGTGTTCGAATGGCTTCTCGCCAAAGGTGGCGTTGCAGCAATGCACAAGGAGAACGTCGCAAAGGCGAACTTGCTGTACGACTACCTGGACAGATCAAAGTTGTTCAAGGGTACAGTCGAGAAAAGGTCGCGCTCGATCATGAACATCCCGTTTGTGACGGGAAGCGAAGAACTCGACGCCAAATTCATCTCAGAAGCGGCCAAGCGAGGTCTCAAAACACTGAAAGGACACCGTTCCGTCGGCGGTATGAGGGCGAGCCTGTATAACGCAATGCCCATCGAAGGCGTACAGGCGCTGGTGGACTTCATGGAAGAATTTGAGAAAGCAAACGCATAACCATGTCATTTAAGATTCAGACGTTCGACAAGATCGCTCCTGAAGGTCTTGCCCGATTCCCTTTGGACCAATACGAAGTTGCATCCGAGTTCAGCTCACCCGACGCTATATTATTAAGGAGTCATTCGCTCCATGATTATGCGTTTCCGTCGTCGGTAAAGGCTATCGCCCGCGCAGGGGCCGGGGTTAACAACATCCCGATCTCGCGCTGTACGGAAGCCGGAATCGTTGTGTTTAACACCCCCGGTGCCAACGCCAACGCGGTCAAGGAACTTGTCATCGCAGGGATGCTGCTGGCTTCAAGAAAGATTGCGCAGGGTATCGCCTGGGCGCAAAGTCTCAAAGGGAAAGGCGCTGAAGTTCCCAAGCTTGTTGAAAAAGGCAAGTCCAGCTTTGTCGGTCCTGAAATCCAGGGTAAGACGCTCGGCGTTATAGGGCTTGGGGCTATCGGCATGCTGGTAGCCAACGCAGGAGAAGGCTTGGGTATGCGGGTGATCGGCTACGACCCCTATATTTCCATTGACACGGCCTGGCAGCTGTCGAAATATGTAAAGAAAGCACGAAGCCTGGATGCGCTTCTTGCTGAATCGGATTATATCTCCATTCACGTGCCGCTGTTGGATTCTACGCGCGGCTTCATCGACAGGTCGAAGTTTGCCATCATGAAGCAAAACGTACGCATCCTGAATTTTGCGCGGGAAGGACTTATCAACACGAACGATCTGCTCGAGGCGCTCAATTCCGGAAAGGTCGCATGCTTTGTTACCGACTTCCCTGAAGAATCGCTTCTGGGTCATGACAAGATTATAACGATACCCCACCTGGGTGCGTCAACCCCGGAGTCGGAGACGAACTGCGCCGTCATGGCTGTCGACCAGCTTCGGAACTTCCTGGAGAATGGTAACATCCGGAATTCGGTGAACTTCCCCGCGGCTGACATGCCCCGGAATGGTGGTGCGAGGATCATTATCGCGAACAAAAACGTCCCGGCTATGGTCGGAAAGATCACCACCGTCCTTGCGGCGCAAAACATCAACATCGCCGACATGATCAACCACCATCGCGACGAGATAGCCTACAACATCATCGACGTCGACGGCGACGTCACCGAAGAACAAGTCGCGGGCATAAGGAATATCGAAGGAGTAATACTCGTCCGACTCCTGCCAAAACAAGCCAAATAGACAACCGATTACCGATTACCATCTAATGAACATAAGGCCATTCAAAGGATTTCGCCCTATACCAGAACTAGCCAAGGCAGTAGCATCCAGACCGTACGACGTGCTGGATTCAGATGAGGCGCGGGAAGAGGCGAAGGGCAATCCCCACTCCTTCCTTAATGTCGTTAAACCGGAAATAACACTTCCGCCGGACACTGATCCCTACAGCCCCGCGGTGTATGAGGCAGCACGGGCAAATTTTCAGAAGCTCGTGTCGTCCGGTGTATTTCGCCAGGATGAAAAGGAATGCCTTTATCTCTATGAGCTGACCATGGATGGGCGAACGCAGGACGGCATCGTGGCCTGCGCTGCGGTAGACGACTACATGGAGGGTCGAATAAAGAAACACGAACTCACAAGGCCTGATAAGGAAAACGACAGGAAGAATCACGTCCGCGTGGCGATGATGAATGCCGAGCCGGTCTTCTTTGCATACCACGCCCTCGAAGCTGTCGATGCTCTGGTGGCAAACGTAAAAAAGGATAAGCCGGAGTACGACTTTGTGGCCGACGATGGCATACAGCACCGGCTATGGGTAATTAGCGATCAACATGTTATTGATCAGATTGTTGCAGCGTTTGCGACACTACCGGCCACCTACGTGGCCGATGGTCATCACAGAACCGCCGCGGCTGCTCTCGTAGGACATGACCTCAGAATGGAGAATCCGAATCACACCGGCAATGAAGAGTACAACTATTTTCTTGCCGTGCATTTTCCGGACAATCAACTCCATATCATGGACTACAATCGGGTAGTCCGCGACCTCAACGGTCATACTGCCTCGTCATTCCTCAAGGCACTGGAGAAATCATTCGAAGTTGGAGAACCAACAACAAATGCTGTACGCCCTTCGCGACTTCATGAATTCAGCATGTATCTCGAGGGCAAGTGGTATTTGCTTTCAGCAAAGCCCGGAACCTATGACGACAGCGACCCGATTGGCGTTCTCGACGTAACCATTCTTTCAGAGCAAATACTGAAACCGCTGTTGAACATCCAGGATCTTCGAACGGACAAGAGAATAGACTTTGTTGGAGGTATTCGCGGACTTGGAGAACTCCAGCGCAGGGTCGACAGTGGTGAAATGAAGGTAGCGTTTGCCCTGTACCCCGTCACGATGAAGCAGTTGATGGACATTGCCGACAGCGGAAACATCATGCCTCCCAAGACCACCTGGTTTGAGCCCAAACTCCGCAGTGGGCTGGTAGTCCACTCGCTGGAAGGTTAACGCTCCTCTGCACGACGGTGATCGTCACCGTTAAAATATTTTGGCCTAAATTCGTCATACGAAAGTATGGAGAAGAAGAAATCGCGTGTTACTGTGGCCAAGGTTTTCCGGACGATCATCTGGCCGCGGCGAGGGCTTCTCTTGATCGGTCTCATTCTCATTGCCATTAGTCGTCTCTCCGGGCTCGTTCTTCCCTGGGCCAGCAAATATCTTGTCGATGAGGTGATTGCGAACAAGAACATGGAGCTGCTCAAAATGCTCCTCGCCGGTGTCGTAGGTGCCATCATCGTGCAGGCCATCACCTCCTTTGCGTTGACCCAGCTCCTCAGCGTCGAAGCACAACGGTTGATATCCATACTTCGCGCAAGAGTGCAGCAACAAATCCTCCGGCTGCCGATCCGATTTTTTGACAACAACAAGTCCGGTGCGCTGGTATCAAGGATCATGACCGACGTGGAGGGCGTTCGCAACCTGGTTGGGACGGGTCTGGTTCAACTGGTGGGCGGCGTGCTTACCTCTGCAGTTTCGCTTGTGTTGCTGATTCGGATCAGTCCGATGATGACGCTTTACACGTTGGTGCCTGTCCTCATCTTTGCCTTTATCTCGATGAAGGCGTTCGCCTACATTCGTCCGATATTCCGGGAACGCGGCAAGCTGAACGCGGAGGTGACCGGACGCCTGACAGAGACATTGAACGGCGTACGCGTAATTAAAGGATTCAATGCAGAGGCACAGGAAATCAAGACTTTCGAGGACGGCGTGAATCGGCTCTTCCTGAACGTTAAGAAGAGTCTGACGAGTACAAGTTTGGTTACGAGCTCAGCAACTTTCCTTCTCGGACTCGCCAGCGCGGGCATCATGGGCATTGGTGGATACATGATCATGGAGGGGAACATGACCTTCGGCGATTTCCTTTCCTTCACACTCTTCCTCGGATTCATGATCGCCCCCATCGTTCAGTTGGACAAAATCGAAAGCCAACTTCCGAACGCGTTCCCAGGTCTCAACCGACCAGAGAAAA
>QGUY01000165.1 GCA_003242315.1 Bacteroidota bacterium | reverse complement strand
TCTCACCATATTAACCTTGGCCTCCACCTCCGGGTTTTTGCCCAAAACCTGTTGCCGAGTCCCTCTCCTTTGCTGGCGCCCTTCACGAGTCCGGCGATGTCTACAAAGGTTATGGTTGTCGGCACAACGCGCTCGGGCTTCACGATATCGGCCAGGATTTTGAGGCGCGGATCCGGCACGTTGATGATCCCAACATTGGGTTCGATCGTGCAGAACGGAAAGTTTGCCGCCTCTGCCCTGTTGTTAGAGAGCGCGTTGAACAGCGTCGATTTTCCGACGTTGGGAAGACCCACGATTCCGCATTGAAGAGCCATACACAGCCGAATAAAGGCGCAAATATAAGGCTCTAAGCAGGAACCCGTACAACCTTAGGGAAACAAAAAAGGTCTCTGTTAAGAGACCAGGCCGGCAGTTGTTAATCCCATTTTAACTCCGTATCCATGTCGGAGGTCCTGGGATTTTCAGCCGACGCTATCTCTTCCTCCCGGTCGTGGTTATCAAACTGGGAGAAGTCAACGTTAGGCATCAACTCGGTCTTAACGTGATTGACCGTGTTGTTGAGGGCCTCTATAAACTTATTGAAGTCTTCCTTGTAGAGGAAAATCTTGTGCTTTTCGTAAGTGAACCCGTCCTCTTTAAACCGCTTCTTGCTTTCAGTGATGGTCAGGTAGTAATCGTTGGAACGGGTCGATTTCACATCAAAGAAATAAGTCCGCTTGCCAGCCTTCACTTTCGTCGAGAAAATTTCGTCCCGGCCATTTGTCTTGTTGTCTTCCACAATCCTTCAGGTTTTTTAGTTAGGTCTTGGTTTGGTCATTTCGAAGATACTATTTTGACTTTTGAATGCAAAACTTACGTTTTATTTATTTCCAAACCGGGAATCGGTGTTTAACCATTGAAGGGACGATATTGAATCAATCGTGAAGCTTGACCTTAACCAGATAAAGCAGGGCTACAGCCTCGAACTCCTTGCCCGCCAGCTCGTAGAGGGGTTCATTACAGGAATGCATAAATCGCCCTATCACGGCTTTTCTGTAGAGTTTGCCGAGCACCGGCTATACAACGAAGGTGAAAGCACACGACACATCGACTGGAAAGTTTACGCGAGAACGGACCGGCTGTACACCAAACGGTACGAAGAAGAAACCAACCTCAGGTGCCTGATTATACTGGACCGCTCGCCTTCTATGTACTACCCGGCCGAGACGCACTCTAAGATTAACTTCAGCGTCTTTGCCGCAGCCTCCCTGGCCTACCTTCTGCAACGTCAGCGTGATGCGGTGGGGCTATGCCAGTTCTCGGATGCGATTGAAGTCCTTACACCCGTTAAGTCAACGCCCACACACCTCAACAAGGTGTTTACTTTGCTTGAACAGGTGGCGCAGTTCCGGAAGCCCGACCACGCAGTGCAAACCAACGTAGCCCGTGTGTTGCATGAGGTAGCGGAGAAGATTCACCGGCGATCGCTGGTCATCATTTTCAGTGACATGTTCGACTCCGGCGAAGACACCAACGAACTTTTTAAAGCGCTGCAACACCTCAAGCACAACAAACACGAGGTGATCGTGTTTCACGTGTTGGACAAGTCGACGGAACTTTCATTCGAATTCCAAGACCGTCCCATGGAGTTTGTCGATCTTGAAACAAAAGAGAAGATCAGACTCAACCCTTTGGATGTTCGCGATCATTACCAAAAACTCGTCGGCAGCTTCCACCAGGAAATAAAAATGCGCTGCAACCAATACAAGATCGATTACATCGACGCGGATATACGCGAAGGGTTTGATCAAATACTGCAGACGTATTTGATTAAGAGAGCGAAGATGCGGTAACAGGGCTGGAGTGAGTGCGAGTGTGAGTGTGAAGAAATCAAAGATTCTCCTCCACCTCCTGGTGCAGCCACGCCTTCTTGGCCATCAGCTCCTCCTTGCTCTCGACCATGTCGGGATCAGGGACGCAGCAATCCACAGGGCATACCGCTGCACATTGCGGCTCTTCGTGAAAGCCCGTGCATTCTGTACACTTTCCGGAGACTATATAATAGAATTCATTGGAAACAGGCTCCTGAGGAGCATTGGCATCTATAACCGTACCGTCTTCCAATTCAACCCGCTCGAGTTTTGTGCCGCCGGCCCATGTCCACTCCCTGCCACCTTCATAGATCGCGGTGTTGGGGCATTCCGGCTCGCATGCACCACAATTGATGCACTCGTCGGTAATCATTATTGCCATGCTTTTCCTATTTTTAACTCGCTATTACTCTACAAAAATACTAGGTGATTAGTTCTCGACCAAAACATTTGTCTCCCTCCTTTTGACATGAATTTCGAGGAAAGGCTACGTGCTTTTGTGCTGCTAGGTCAAAGACTCACCTCAATCGATAGCATTACCCTGAATTCGCTATATGACCGCGCGGGTAACCAAAACCCATGGTTCACGTCAGCAAATGTTACTACGGCCCTAACAGGCGTTAGTAGGATACTTCGCGAGAGTGACCTGCGTCAATGGCTCTCATCATATGCAATCGATCGGGAAAGAGCACCGAAAACGATCGGACTTGTCCTCGCAGGCAATATTCCTCTCGTGGGCTTTCACGACATCCTCGCGGTGTTAATCACCGGCAATATCGCCCTTATCAAACTCAGCTCCAAGGATTCGGTTCTTATCGAATTTGTGCTTCAGCAACTCACCGATATCGAACCGCGATTTGGAGACCGATTTTCATTCACAGAACAGCTCAAAAACTTCGACGCCGTCATCGCCACCGGCAGCGACAATACTTCGCGATACTTTGAATATTACTTCGGCAAGTATCCGTCAATTATCAGAAAGAACAGAACCTCGTGCGCAATCCTGACGGGAAAAGAAACCGATCAGGAATTGGACAAACTCGCTTCCGACGTCTTCACTTATTTCGGGTTGGGTTGCCGCAATGTTTCAAAATTGTGGGTCCCTGAAAACTACGACTTCCCCGCCTTGCTCGATCAATGGAAAAAATACGAGGAAATCATTCAGCATCACAAGTACGCCAACAATTACGATTACCAAAAGGCGATTGCCCTCGTGAACAAAACGCCTTTTCTCGACAATGGCATAGTGTTGCTTATGGAAACCGACAAGATCGTCTCGCCAGTGTCGGTGTTGTATTATCAATACTATCAAAACGAGAACGACCTCAACGAAAAACTTGCCCTCGTCTCAGATAAGATCCAATGCATTGTTGGTTCAGCGCCACCTGCAACAGTTCCGTTTGGCCAGGCACAGTTTCCGGGACCGGGTGATTATGCGGATAATGTGGATACAGTGAAGTTCCTGTTGGGCTTGAGCTAAAGCACTTCAGCACTTATTTTAAGGCTTCACACCACGGAGAATTTCCACCCAACCAGTAACCGCTCCACCGTCCGGTACCTGTAGCCTGTAGTAGTATACGCCATCCGGCACCTCACCGCCATCCCAATCGTTCTGATAACTGTTCGACGAATAGACCTGAGTACCCCAGCGATTGTTGATGATAAGCTTCACATCTTTGTCTTTAGGAAGATTTCGGATGTAAAACACGTCATTCTTAGTATCACCGTTGGGCGTGAAAACATTCGGGACATAAATGGCTGTATCAAGCGGCACCGTTACTGGTTCGATCGTAAACTTGCAGCCATTATCATCCTCAACCTCGACTATATAAGCACCAGCCGGGATGTTATAGTAAGTGATCTCATGTTTGCCATCCGGATTGGTGGGCACAACATCGGGACCAGAACTAAACATCTGTACATCTCCCGCCGGCGCATCGAGTACTATGGTCGTGGTGTACGGTGCGAGACCATTAAAGTTGATGATTTGCATAGAACCCGTGGAGAAGTCGCGATACGACTCTTTGGTCTCGCCAATGGCGGCAAACACTGGAACCGGGACCGTGAAGTTCTTCAGATCCGACGTAAGCAGACAGAATGTCGACTGAACCTGAACGATTTGTATCTGGTAATCGCCAGGCGACTGCAGCCAGGGATGCGTTGCGTATTCAATAAAGTAACTGTGCGTAGGCGGAATTGACGAAACTGGTATCGTCTCCACCAGTACATTCGTGAACCTCTTGTAGATCTGAATTTCGATTGGAATGTTCGGCTCACCCGTGATATTCGTCAGCGAGATAGACAGATCGCGTTCATTACACATGGGCTCAATGTCAAAGTCAATTGCATAAGCCCCCCCGATCGCGATGGGCGCACTCCTCGTAGGACAACTAATACCAGTTGACCGAATATAAACGTAGTACGTTCCTCGCGCCAAATCGTCGAAAGTCACAGATGGCGCATTGTAATTCTGATACTGCGCATCTTCAGGTTCATTAAACTGATCGGTGCTGAGGGCAATCTTGTATGTACCCGGATCATCAATAACGACCGTAATGGTACCGCTGAACCCGTTGTTGTCGCATGTGGCGTTCGACGAAGTAATCGTGTGATTTACGAAACCAGGGAATGTCACAGGAACCGTAAAATCACGAGTACAACCTGCATTATCGCGCACAGTGATCGTGTAGTTGCCGCCAGTGAGACCGGTAAACGGACCGTCAACAAATGTTCCTCCATTCAGCGCGTACTGATAACCGGCACCACTTCCGCCGCTGACAGACGCGATGGCAATCGCTCCATCGGCTCCGTCGCACGTCGCGGGCGTCACGTCGAATGTTGCCTGTATCTGCGGATGCACGCTGTTAATCGTTACCATCACCTCTGCAGGGCAAAGGTCGCTCGCATCATCGCGTACAAGAATCGGATAGGTGCCATTGGCAGGAAGGCCTGTGATCTGTCCGCCTGATATCAATCCATCAATCCACGTTAATCCATCGAGCGAGTATTCATACGGTGAATTTCCACCGGTGATTGTCATCGTTACTGCGCCTGAAGCATCTCCAAAGCAAAGGGCGTCCACAGGATCGCTTACTGTTGCTTCAACCAGCGTACGCAGCGGCAGGTTGTAAGGCTGCTGACATACATTGCCAGCCCCATCTTCTATACGGTAGCTGTACGATGCCGCGGTGAGATTCGGGAACTTGAAGATTCCGGCTGGTCCTATCTGAGTCAGCGTGTCCGTAGGCGAAATCAACTGAACGATGTAGTTACCACCGACAACACCTGAGACATCGAGCGTAATCACACCATCATCCTGATCTGCGCATGAAGGTCGTTGCGTTTCAGCATCCACAACAAGAATGGTGAAGGCAAAGCAATCTGTTCCGCCACCGCCGCAACCGGGTCCGTCCACAACATTAACGGTAACAGGCGTTGCGGCCGACTCCCCGCAAGGATAGGTAGCGGTCACGTAGAAGGTCGTCGACCCGAGCACATTCATGTTGAGTTGTGCAGGCGCCGGTGTATAGTTGGGTCCGGTAAAGACAAGAGTAGTCAGGCCCGCATCCGCATACCAGTTGATGCTCGTGGCGCCTGTCGCGGAAGCTTGCAGCGTTGGAGCAGCCGCGTTGATACAGACGTTCACCGGCGACGTTGCAGCAGGCGCCGACGCGAAGTTGATCACAACGTCATCCGTAGAAGGCTGACATGAACCACCGTTCGTGATTACCCACCGTAAGGTGTACGATGTACCAGCTACCCCCGTAAACTGGGAAGTGGGGCTCGTAGGATTAAGCACGCCACCGCCGGCTCCGTTGATTACAATCCACAAACCGGTATTGCCTGCGCCTGGGGCATTTGCAGCGAGCGTGGTAAACGTTGAGCCGCAAATGATTTGATCCGGGCCTGCATCAGCCGCGGGAGGCGCCGCGTCAAGTGTGATGCTGACTTCATCAGATTCTGAACCGCAGGAGTTGGTAATCGTCCAGCGCAATACGTAGGTTTCACCCGCGTTGCCCGTGAAAGTCGCTGCCGGATTCGTTGCGTCGTCGAATGATCCCCCGGTTCCGGTCACTACAGTCCAGAGACCCGAACCCGAGACCGGTGCGCTACCGGCCAGCGTTACGGACGTGCCACAAACTTGCTGGTCCGGTCCTGCATTCGTACCAGAGGGTAACGTCTCGAAGGTAATCGTTACATCATCAGTGCTTGGCGCGCACACAGCCCCATTTGAAATCGTCCAGCGCAACACATACGTGGTGCCCGCGGTACCGGTAAACGTTGTGGCAGGATCTGCATCATCTGCGAAAGAGCCTGCTCCATCACCGCTAACAACGCTCCATTCACCAGTACCAACCACAGGCGTATTAGCCGCCAGCGTTGCTGACGTACCACACACACTTTGGTCCGGTCCTGCGTCGGCAATGGTCGGCGTATTGAGGTCGAACGTGATATCGACATCATCCGAGCTTGCAGCACAAACTCCGTTCGATATCGTCCACCGAAGCGTGTATGTAGTTCCTCCAACTCCGGAGAACGTGGTTGAAGGATTCGTAGGATCCGCAAGAATACCTCCGGCACCATTTACGATTGTCCACATCCCGGTACCAACGCCAGGCGTGTTACCCGCAAGGGTTGCAGGACCGCAGACGGTTTGATCCGGTCCCGCACTTGCCCGTGTCGGCGTTTGATCAAACGCTATCTGAACATCATCTTCAGAGCTTCCGCACGCATTCGTTATGGTCCAACGCAGGATGTAGGTCGTGCCTGGAACACCGGTAAATCCTGACGAAGGACTTAACGCATCGGCAAACGAACCTCCATCACCGCTAACAACGCTCCATTGGCCAGTACCAACGGCCGGAGTGTTGGCGGCCAAAGTCGTTGCATTGCCACAAATCTGCTGATCGCCACCGGCATCAGCCACTGTGGGCGGTAAGTCGAAGGTGATGACCACATCGTCGTTGCTCGGCGTACAGGTTGCCCCATTGCTGATCGTCCAAAGCAGTTGATATGTTGTACCCGCTACACCTGTGAATGTCGTGTTTGGATCTGAAGGATCAGCGAGTGATCCGCCGGCGCCAAAGACGATGGACCATTGTCCAACACCGATGGCAGGAGTATTTGCGGCTAGCGTCGTTGATATGTCACAGACATTTTGATCCGGACCGGCATCGGCAATCGTAGGTGTATTCAGATCAAAGGATACTTCTACCTGGTCAGATGACGGCGGACACGAGCCGTTCGTGATGGTCCATTGCAAGGTGTATGAAGCACCAGGCAAGCCCTGGAATACGGAGTTAGGGTCGGAAGGATTTGAAATAACGCCTCCTGTGCCACTCACAATACTCCATGTACCCGTACCAACCGTAGGTGTATTGCCGGGAAGGTTAACCGGACCGCAGGAGTTCAGTAAGTCGGGCCCTGCATTAGCGGTTGTGGGTGCTTCCTCAAATGTTATGGTGACGTCGTCCTCTGAAGTACCACAAGATGAAGTGATCGTCCAGCGGAGGACATATGTAGTTCCGGCCGTGCCGTTAAAGGTTGTGGCCGGATCAGTATCATCAACGAAGGATCCTCCTGCCCCACTCACGACGGACCATTGACCCGTGCCCACGGTGGGATTTACCGCAGCAAGTGTTGCACTGGTACCGCAGACAGTTTGATCAGGCCCTGCGTTTGACGGCGTAGGGCTGTCCGGATCCACAGTAATAACCACTTCGTCAGTGCTGGGAGCGCAGCTGCCATTCGAGATCGTCCACACCAAAGTATAAGCGGTACCTGCTACTCCAGTGAACGCACTTGTAGGACTGGTAGGATCATCGATGACGCCACCGGCTCCTGAAGTGATCGTCCATTGGCCAGTACCAATCGCAGGAACGTTACCTTCGAGATTTGTGGTGCCGCATACGGTCTTATCGGGTCCTGCGTTGGCGGCAGTAGGTGCCGACTCAAAAGTGACTACAACATCATCCGTAGTTGATCCACACGAATTGGTTACGGTCCAGCGCAACGTATAGCTCGTTCCGGCAACACCTGTAAATTCCGTTGCTGGGTCCGATGCATCCGCAAAGCTACCGCCTGCTCCTGTGACAACACTCCATTGTCCGGTGCCGATGGCAGGCGCGACAGCTGCGAGGGTCGCGTTTGTACCGCAGGCCTGAATGTCAGAACCTGCATCAGCCGCTGACGGGCCAGGCTCAAAGACGACAGTAATGTCGTCGCTTGTGCTTGCGCAGGTAGCAGTAATCGTCCAACGCAGCACATAAGTTTCTCCTGCCACACCCGTAAACAATGTGCCGGGAGAAGTAACATCGGCAAACGATCCGCCATTTCCACTTACTATCGACCATTCACCGACCCCCACGGTTGGGGTGTTAGCCAGCAGTGTGGCGGTCGTACTCACGCTGCTACATATGCTTTGATCACCACCGGCATTGGCAACTGTCGGGCTATCGGGATCAACAGTTATCTGCACCTGGTCCGAGCTGGTCGCGCAGGTTGCTATGGTCCATTCAAGGACATAAACCTCTCCGCTGTTTCCGGTAAATCCGCTGTTGGGATCGTTCGGATTATCCAGGATTCCGCCTGTGCCACTTACGATTGTCCATGTACCCGTACCTACTGCAGGGACATTACCTTCAAGGGTAGTTGGTCCGCAAACCGTCTTATCAGGACCTGCATTCGCTGTGGTTGGCAGCGGCGATATTGTGATGACGACATCGTCTGAGACTGCGGGGCAGGAAGCGGTAGCACCCGTCGTCAGCGTAAGCGTTACCGTTCCGGCAGCGATATCGCCGGCGCCTGGGGTATATGTCGCTGTGAGCGAACTCGCATCGTCGAATGTTCCATCCCCGGCAGTTGACCATGTGCTTGTCGTTGCGCTGCCGCCAATGGTACCCGCCAGTGTCACAGCGTCTGTCGCACAGATTGTCTGCGGTGCTCCGGCGTCAACAGTAGGTGCAGCGTCAAAGGTAATGACCACATCATCGCTTACGGCAAGGCAAGGGCCGGCCGGGACGTTGGTGGTCAGGGCGAGTGTAACCGTTCC
>QGUY01000457.1 GCA_003242315.1 Bacteroidota bacterium | reverse complement strand
AAAATTTTCCCTTCCCCCTCAGGTAGGCCCGGTCAGTTATGGAAAGGGTTTCGTCTACATTGTGGTCGGTAATCAGTATACCGATGTTTTTGCTCTTGAGTCTGGATACGATCGACTGAATTTCTTCTACAGCAATCGGGTCTACACCAGCAAATGGTTCATCCAGCAACACAAACTTCGGATCTACTGCCAGCGCCCGGGCGATCTCCGTACGCCTTCTCTCACCTCCGGAAAGCGACATACCCAAATTATTCCGCACTTTCTGAAGGCTGAATTCGTTGATCAGCGCCTCAACCTTATCACGCCGTTCCTGTTTCGTATAGTCACGCAGCTCAAGCACCGACATTATGTTTTCCTCCACCGTGAGCTTTCTAAAAACAGAAGCCTCCTGCGCGAGGTAACCAATTCCGCGCTTTGCGCGCTGATACATCGGCAGCGCCGTGATTTCCTCGTCATCCAGATAGATTCGTCCCTCATTCGGTTTGATAAGTCCCACAATCATGTAGAATGAAGTGGTCTTGCCGGCACCATTCGGACCCAATAATCCCACGATCTCTCCCTGACCGACCTCAACCGACACGTCATTCACCACGGTGCGCGTCTTATATTTTTTTACAAGATGTTCTGCTCTCAGTATCATCCTATCCCTTTGATATCTTTAACACGGAGCTGTATGCTCGTTGTCCCGTTATACGTATTCTCCTCGATAGTGAATGCCAGGGAAAATCGCCCGCCAGCCTGTAATCCTTCATAATACTCTGCAAGATTGAAGCCAACAACCTGAAAGACATTCTGCGCTCCTTCCTGAGCTGCCAGAAACCGTATGTGCTTTTCTTTAAACCTGGACAGCGCGTTAAACACATATACATTATGGGCAACGAACACCGGCGTAGGGTTTTCGGGGCCGAATGGCGCCATCTGCTTTAGTATGTTGACGAATTTCGGCGTAATCGCATCAAAAAAGAGCTCCGTGTCAATGTTGATTACGGGCACGAGCATCTCAGGCGTGAGGTTCGCCGATACCACCTCCTCGAATCTTTGTCGAAACGCCGTCAGGTTGTTCGGATCCAGAGTCAGTCCGGCCGCGTACTTATGTCCTCCGAATTTTTCCAGCAGATCGCTGCAAGCACTGATCGCCTGATACAAATCAAACCCGTGTATGCTTCGCGCCGAGCCGGTAAGCTTATCGTTGGACGCTGTAAGTATTACCGTCGGCCGGTAGTACTTCTCGACGCACCGCGCGGCCACGATTCCAACGACACCTTTGTGCCAGGTGTCTTTGAACAATACTGTTGACTTGGCTATGCGATGGGTCTCGTCCCCCTCGATCATGCGCAATGCTTCTTCGGTGATATGCGAGTCATACTTCCTTCGCACATCGTTATTCTCATCCAGCGCAGCGGCGAACGACTGTGCTTCTTCCACAGTCCGCGCTGTTAACATCTTCACGGCTGCGCTGGCGTGATCGATGCGGCCCGCAGCATTGATCCTTGGACCGAGTGTGAATACAATATCCGACACATCCAGGCACGATGTCACTCCCGCAACGTCCATCAGCGCTTTCAGTCCGGGCGTAGGGTCAGAGTTTAATTTCTTAGTTCCGAAGTGAGCGAGTACGCGGTTTTCTCCGGTAATGGGCACAACATCTGAGGCAATGCTCACAGCGACAAGGTCGAGATAGCGAAATACTTCCTGTTCGTCGCGGTATCGTCGCGCATAAGCCTGCATAAGTTTGAAGCCCAATCCGCATCCGCTGAGTTCCTTAAATGGATAGGAGCAATCTTCCTGTTTGGGATCGAGCACAGCAATGGCTTCGGGCACTACAGATCCCGGTACGTGATGATCGCAAATGATAAATTCTATTCCATACTCTTTCGCAAGCCCGACCATATCCATGGCCTTGATCCCGCAGTCCAGTGCCACGATGAGTGAAAAGCCGTTGTTGCGAGCCCATTCAATACCTTCCCGCGAAACGCCATAACCTTCTGTGTACCGATCAGGGATATAGATCTCGCAATGGTCATAAAAAGTTTTGAGATAGCTGTATACCAATGCGACGGCTGTCGTTCCATCGACATCGTAGTCGCCATAGATGAGAATGCGCTCCTGATTCCTGATCGCGCTGCTGAACCTCTCTACCGCGTCGCTCATGCCTTTCATGAGGAAAGGATCGTGCAGCATGTCGAGGGTAGGACGAAAGAAAGCGCGCGCTGACTCGAAGGTGTCAATACCGCGCTGGAGGAGAACCGTGCACAAGTAGGGGTTAACATTGATCTGGCGCGACAGTGCACGTATAGCCTCTTCTGGCGGTTTGCTGATGTAGCGCCATCG
>QGUY01000164.1 GCA_003242315.1 Bacteroidota bacterium | reverse complement strand
CTTGTTCCACCTGTGATCCGAAAATTCTCAAACCGCAGGTCTGGAATGTTGATGTTTGAAACCGCAGTAGTGCCGCCTCCAGGCTTGGAAGCCGAACTCGGATTCCAGCTAATGGTTACGTTGCCATGAAGAATCGCCTCTGGACGATATACCATCCCTTCTTTTGCAATGGTAATTGTCGACGTAGCATCCAGGTCAAGCTCGGCAAACCACATGTCCACGTCGATAGCCTGTGTCGTGCTGATTTGGAAATGAAAATCGACTTCGTCATCTTCGGACGTGGATGTTTCAAACGCCACCTCATACTCAAGTTCGTCGATCGAAATGGGTATTTGAAGCGTGCCACCCATACCCGCGCCGACGAGTGTCGAACTCAGTATGTTGAGGGAAAAGTCATTAATGCTAAAATTCCATCCTCCCAACTGCCCGTTAGCGAGAATTGCTGCTGGCGGATTTATGTTGCCTGTGAACCCGTTTTTGTCTAACAGTACGTGGCTTGCGCCAAAGCTAATTGGAGCGTTGTTGTCCTTAAGCGACGATGGAAGTGTTACAGTTAAGCTACCAATATAGATTCCGGTCCACGCGTTGCCTTGCCCCGGATAGTTTGCAGGAAACGCGTTGTTGGCGCCAGCGGGGTTCGAGCTTGACGAATGATCCAGTGTAATATTTGACGCCTCAAACTTGAATCCTACCAATTCCGGAATGGTAAAGGCGTGACTCAAACTATTGATGCTCGCCGTCCAGTTATTGTAGTTGGTTATAGTGGTAGAAAAAGAAGCTGACAGGCGCGTATCGCCACCAACGACTTCACCGGACGCGTTTACCGGCAGTACAAGATCACGATCGAACCGAAGAGTTCCGCTCACTTCAATGGCATCAATGCCCTGACAATCGAATGTAGCCTTCGTTGCTTTCTGTTGCAGGATCATGGACACGCGGTTGGACAACGGAATTGTCTTGTTGTCAGCCAATACCAACTCAGTATCATCACCAAAGCCATTCGGACGGATACAAGTGCTTGTAGCCAAAACCAGGTAGTCGTTAGGGGCAGTACTATTCGTCAGCTCAACAGCGGTTATGGCATTCATCGTCGCCCCGGTTGGCGTAAAGATCAATCCGAGGATGACGAGGTTGAAGTTTCCCTGATCCAGAGTAACAGGTAGGCCTATTGATTGTGAGTTGTTGGCCGGGAACATGCTCACTCTTCTGCTGGCCTGCTGTGCCGTTTGCATTAAGGAAGCAATAGATCCAAGGTTGGGATTAGGTGTTGTCTGAGTGGTTACTGCGTTTCCGGACAATGCGGCAAAATCCATTCCGGCTGTTATCTTACTGCCGTTGCCAAACACTTCATTGTCCGTGTTCACCTGGATATTGTTCCATTGAACGTTGATAGGTGTGTTCAGGAAGTTTACTGCAATCCTTCCCGTTCCTGCAGTAGCATTTCCTGTCGTCACCGTCATCGTAAACTTACCCACCTTCACCTCGTCACCCGGAGCAATACTTTTGGAGGAAGTGTTTGCAGGCGCCGGTACATTG
This sequence comes from Bacteroidota bacterium, assembly GCA_003242315.1. Taxonomy (GTDB): domain Bacteria; phylum Bacteroidota; class Bacteroidia; order Cytophagales; family Cyclobacteriaceae; genus ZC4RG29. Next base: position 7,378 of record QGUY01000164.1, on the reverse strand, counting down.
CAGTCTGCTGAACATGCCTGGCTGTCTTCCGGATCAGGAGCCATGGTTGACTGCGCTGCCGGAATCGTGAGTACATCAATTGGATTTACATCGACCGTACGCTTGAATCCCTCATGAACGAGCACAATCTCTTCCATGGCGACCTCATTGGTTGCCGCCGCACCAAAGGTAAACGTACACACCTGACTGTTGCCGTTATTTCTGAAGTTCAGCGGAGCAGAGCGCCTCGCCTGTCTTGATGCCGTATTCATCCTCGCTGTGACGCGAAACGCATAGGTTTTTCCAATCTCAAGTTTTGGATCAGCCAGGGTGTATACATAGCTGTTAGTCCGGACAACCTTTTCAAAGAGCGGAGGTATGTTTGCAGCCTGTACAGCCTGATTGGGATCGACACTTTGCGGGTACATCTCGACGATCTTCAGGACATACTCCACCAAATCGGGCCGAACCCCGCCAGGAATGCTCCATGTAAACAGGATGTTCTGCGGTTGGGTCGCGTTTACCGTCGTGTTACACGCGGGTTGAATGATAATAGGTGGCTCATATTGGCGGAGGTCGAACATCGCGCAACCCAATGGACTTCCCGGCGAACGTGGTTCTCCGGTGTTATAGTCCAACGCCTGCAAACAGATCTGATAGTTACCCTCCGGCAACCCGTTTCCTCTCGCGACATCGTCCCTGCTAATTCCTGCGTATTGCAAAACGTCTTCGCCAAAGTATTCCCGAAGATCATTGCCCACCAACTGAAGTACTTGCCTCGGAGAAAGCACAATAGGCCGCGAGGGAACAAATGATGGCGGGATCGTAATTGTCACACCATTATTGCCCTTGATCGTCCCGATAAGGCGCAATTCCTGCGGCGTACCCGAACGGTTCTGGAGAACAACCATCAGTTTGTTCTGGTTGATGTAGTCCTCGAGATAAGTAGAATACGGCGGAATGACCTGGGTGGTCAGGCGTACAGCATCCTCCGGGATGTCCTGCTGTATGGTAAACATAAAGCAACCGGACGGAGCGGCTGACGAAAGAAACTCATTATTGAGTATGCTTACAGCCCTAAGACAGAGTTGATAGTTTCCGCCTGGCAATCCACTTCCATGATACAACTCCTGTTTGGTAGTGCCGGCCACCGACACGTTCTGCTCCTGGAAATAAACGGCAAGCTGGGGTCCGGTCAGTTGCATTATCTGATTTGCCGTAAGTATGATGGGCGGTACTCCACTCTCCGGCAACGTGATTGTAACGTTGTCTGATGCCAGAGTTCCCGAAAGGCGGCATTCCAGTAGACGCCCCGTCGTGTTCCGCAGCGTTACCAGTACCTTTGTATGGAAATTGGAAAAGCCGGCTTCAAAGGGTGGAAGCACTTGCGTAGTGACTTCAACAATATCCTGTGCATACGCTGCCCGAAGCGGTATGGATATTGCCAGCACGAAACACCATTTCATGATCAGATGTTGCTTTTTCATGGCTTTCCTTTTTTTCCAAAATTGTATCGACCCTCGACGAACCCCGTAAACTCATTGAATTGTGAGCCAGGGTACGTGACAGTCAGGTAAGTAAGATTGAGATTTGCCGAGAACCTGCCTCCCGGCGTAAATCCAAGGCCCGCATTGATGCTTTGAGAGTCTCCAAAATCTGAGAAGTTTGCACTCCAACTTCCGTTGAGGGTGTACTTGCTCCCCTCAAAGCCCTTTGTTCCTCCGACCGAAAAACCAAATGATTCGTTGACGCCGTTGTAGCTGTCAAGCCTGTTGGAAGTGAAGGATGCATTTAGCCCCAAAGCCTTCTTCACGAGATAAAAGCTATAGCTGAAATTGATGATCGATGCTGAATACTCGCTATAGGGCTGCGTCGAAGGGTTCTTGTCTTTGAGTTCAAATTGATTAAACATCAGCATGAATGTATGCGTACGGAGTGTGTCAATAATGTTGTAGCGTCCTCCCAGCGTAATGCCGGGATTACTTGAATTCATCCGCGTACTGTCCGTCAGTTCGATGAGTCCCGAAGTTTGGTTGGTCATCATGTCCTGGTATCCGATATCAAATCCGTATCGATAACTGGGGTTGATGGAAAGGTTGATACGGGGCATGGTGCGCTTTGTGGTTGCATACTTCTTGTTGCTCAAGTTGTCGCGCTGATAGATCACACCTGTTGTCGCAATCACCTTGTTCTGGATCAGGTAGAATACCGGAGTGAGGCTGATCGATTCGATGTCGTTGTAAAAAAAATACGCGCCCATCGACTTGTAGTCGGGATCAATGCGCTGGTATTCGGCCTGCACGCTAAATCTCGTGTGCGAGTAGTTCAAGCCGGTCTTCAGGGCACGGTAGTAATAAGTTGTTCCGTTGATGGGGATGAAGGGCTTAAAGAGTTTGGATAAGCTGACTGAATCACTGGCGGAGCTTTCATCCTGAAATTCTTTATCCCGCGTGTATGCGCTGAGGGCTCCTTCAAAATAGACTGAAAGTTTTTTGAACAGCATCTTGCGGGCATTGATGCCTATAACCGCGTTTTCAGCAGGGCGAACGATCTGCTTAATAGAATCATCTGTTATTGACGTAGGATCATCAGAAGCTTTGAACAAAATCAGGTCAATGAAGTTGCTATTGTCTCCGTAGCCGATCTTCGCACTCCATCCGGTTCGTTTGTACACGGGGTCTTCGGCAATCGGAAGCGGATTCGTCTGAAGTAACGTATCCAATGAAAGGCTGTCAGGCGGAGGAATAAAGCGCGTGGCTCGGCGAAGGCGTCCGTACATGAATCCGACCCGGAACTTGCCAGGATTGAGATCAAATCCTGCCCCCAGCATCTGATGACCTGCGAGCGTGAATGACGAATGCGTGATGTTCTGATATCCCAGGTGAAGCGTCACCCATTTGTAGGTGGGACTGACGCCAAACTGGTTGAAGGGCTGACTGTAGGAAGTTCCCTGGTTCGAATAGGTGAACGAGAATGGAAGGTAAAGTTGATAGATGCCGACGGTTACATTGCCACCGAAAACATAACCGAAGGGATCACGGCGGCCGGGCGCGCCGGAAGAATTATAAAAGACGAACCGGCTGGAGACACCACCTGAAATAGAAACCGGTTTCGTTTTTCCAATGCTCTCAAGGTTCTGAGCTCTTGCCTGAATCAGACAAAGCAGCATTATTGGAATCACAATATATCTGAAAGGGCCCGGCACAGATCAGCGAATTGCCACATAAAGTAGCCCCGGTGGAATTCATAATCCGTGCTCAATTGACCGATGACAGGTCCGGATTGAGCGTTAATGCGAGCGAATTGACGGCTGACTCAGGTTCTACTGCTCATCAACCAGGCGGAGTTCACGGTTGTCAGTGATATCATGCGTCCGGCAAATATATCCTGGAAATCCGGACTACCTGAAACAACTTGAGCGGTGAAACAGGGTGAAATTTGGTATGCAAATCTCAATCCATCTAAGGGCAGCTGCAGCTTTCAATAAAAACCTGAACGACCTTCTGAAGTCCGAGTACATACTCAGTTATCCAGGATTCCTTGTACTATTCCAGTTCGACCATCATCTCGATCTCAACAGCAATATTTCCCGGAAGCGAACTCATTCCGACGGACGACCGTACGTGCTTTCCTTTCTCTCCGAATACTTCAACCATCAGATCGGAAAAGCCATTCATCACTTTAGGGTGATCCATAAAATCGTCCGTACAATTCACCATACCCAGTACACGCACAACGCGTTTCACTTTGTTGAGATCACCCAGCGCGTCTTTCAACGTCGCCAACATGCAGAGCCCTACGTTGCGCGCAGCCTGGTAGCCCTGTTCCACTGTGAGGTCCTTTCCCACCTTGCCTACATCAAAAGGCTGTGCCTCACCGCAGAAGCCGTGACCTGAAAGATACAGTTGATTACCAACACGAACGGACGTGACGTAGTTAGCGACAGGTTTAGCAGGCGGTGGCAATACAATGCCCTTGTTTTTCAGATTGTCCTCCGGTTGTACCTGCGCCAAAGCCATTATTGGCAACAGCAGCAGCATCAGGGGTATCCATTTCATAATTCTGTCCAATTCTTGTTTTTCCGTTGGTTTGCGACAAGCTAACAAAAATGATTGGAAATTGACGGACTTTTGGAAGAGCTTTCCACTATCAGGATGTCTAGATTCCCATCATACAACCGCTTCTCCTATGTCTACCGCATCCGGCACCCTGATAAGCAACTCCACTTCCCTCGAACGCATCGGTCGATACATGTTCGCGCTGGCCACTCTGGGATGGGCAGTGCTTCATTTCGTGTATGGCGACTTTTTGTTTGGTCGTGCTCCCGCATGGCCGGAATCAGCACCAGGCAGACTGGTGTGGGCCTATGGCTCCGCCGCTATTCTTGCCGTTACCGGAATGACCATACTTTTAGAGAAGGGTGGGCGCGGCGGATTGATACTTCTCGGTGTGATGGTATTTGTGTGGGCGCTGGTGCGACAAATCCTCACGCTCATCGCCGAACCGGAACTTGGAGGCCGCCTCACGATGGCCGGTAAGGCATTGACTTTCTTTGGAGGCACATTTGCGGTGGCAGCAACGTTACCGTTCATTCACGGTAGGCCATCCGCGCTACTGGATTTTGTCAACCAGACCGACAATTTCAAAATGCTTGGAAGATTTTGCCTGGGCGTCTTTATGATTCTATGCGGCGTACAACACTTCCTGTTCTGGCAATTCGTTCAAACACTCGTTCCGGCGTGGATACCCGGAGCGCTATTCTGGACTTACTTTGCAGGAATTGCGCTAATAGTGGGTGGCATAGGATTGATGATACCGTCGACGGCCTCGCTGGCAGGTCGACTATCTGGTCTCATGGTCTTCATTTGGTTTCTTATCCTGCATATCCCACGCGGCTTTCAAATGAACGACGCCAACGAATGGACCTCCGTTGTAGAGTCTCTTGCCGTAAGCGGACTTGCTTTCGTGTTGTCAAGACGCTAGACCTATCGCGATCCTGATCGCCTCCTCAACCGGAGAATAGTCGCCCGCTTCCCGATGCAGCTTCATCTCTTCCTTTGGAATCAGCGGAGGTTGTGCCATAAACTTCGGCTCTGATCCACGATGCGGTTGTGCCGCGTGAACAAGAAATGGATGGCAAAGGTAGACGGTCCCTGCCTCCCCGATCGCAAGCACCTCGGGACAATGGCTCGTGCGATCGAGTTGCCCCGCAATTTCCATAAAGCCAAGTCCCTCTGCACCCGCAGGCTCAAGTATCCTCGCCACCTCGAAATGCGAACCAACGCGTATGCGGGTTGGGGCATCACGCTCGCTTGTATCAGAAAAGAGAAACAACATGAGCAACGCCCGTCCTTTCGACTCAACGTTGACACGATACGACATAAAATCGTTAGGATCGCCGCCTGGAAAGCTGGCGTCGACATGCCATCCTGTGTCACCGGGATCGTTATCAGACGGGAAGCGAACCGGGAAGGTGCCCAGACCGCCACGCGGCAACCATCGCCCCTTCCCCACAAGGCGATCGAAGGCCTCACGCAGCACTGGAGTATTCGCGGCATCCCGGAAAGGCGGATCGGAATATCCACCCAGTCGCACCACGGGGCGCGTCCATGTAGACCGGTCGTTGGGATCACAGCCCGTGTCCCTCCACAGTATTTTCCTTGCCTCTTCTGCCATCTCCCGCGAAAAGGCGTTATCGATACGGACAAATCCCTCGTGAATAAATTTCTGAACTTCCTCGTTGCTCATTTTTTAACTAATCCCTTATAACCGGAGCTCTCTCCATCACCTTGCACCCCATCGGATCGAAGTGCGAACGCGTCAACACATCAACACATGCGCACATTCACGGCAACACCACCAACGGTGTCTCTCCCTCATACACCAACTCATTAATGATAAACTTCCGCAACGGTTGATGTGTAAGGGACGCGGAACCACGCTGGATTACCAATAATTCCGTGGTTTGGTTATTGATGACCTTTCTAATGTTTTCATACACATTATCGCCGTGGTAGAGCGCATAGTCGGCCTCTACCCGATCGCTGTACGCTTTTGCCAGTTGCGCAAGGTACTCCTCCACATCCGGAATGTCGATCTTTGTGTCTGCCATGGAGAAGAAGGTAAGTGCGCGCACCTGACCTTTGGTAAAATCTAGCAGGGTATCAAGCGCTTTTGTGTTGAGCTGATGCTTGCTGTGGATGGCAACATACATTTTTTCCGACAGGAAGCGTGTGACTTTACGAGGCATCGCGACCACAATAGCGTTAGCCTGGTCGATTACGTCAATCACGAAACTTCCGATGAAAATCTGCTTCAGCTTTCCCGTGCCTTTTAATCCCATGAGCACCAGAAAGTCAGGCGACTCTGCTCGAACTTTCGCAAATACCTTATCCACCGGTTCGTCTGATGCCATACAGTCCACTTTTGCGTCGCCGGGTAAAATATCGCGGGCAAACGACTCTAACCTCTTTCTCGACTCCTCGTTGGTAACCTGCGTTAACGTTACGCGTGTGGCCGTGTCTGCCATGGCAGGGACCATCACCTCGGTTTTATGTGCGAGAAGGAGTTTTGCGCCAATCTTCATACTCCAGTCGTATGCATATTGAAGCAGATCGGCCGAATACTCGGAGAAGTCAATCAGGACGATAAATCGCTTTTCCATGTCACCTCACAGTTCAGTGTTCAGTTTTTCAGGCTGCTTGAGTGCCGTGAATACCTTATCCATCCCTCGCTCAGTATCGGACAGAACGATCAGGACGTCATTAGCCTCTATAACCGTGGATCCATTTGGAGTAATGAACTTATCACCACGCCGGATCATCGCGATAATTGCGGATTTCGGAAAACCAAGATCTACAATTTTTTTGCCTACCGCGAAGCCGTCCTCGGGAATTTCTATTTCCCTCATGACAGCTTTGGTCAGTTCGGGTGCCAGCAGGCTCTCCTTCTCTGGCGGCTTAACACTTTCCGGTAGCGCAACGTGTAACCAGCGGGCTACTGCTGGCAGCGACGTTCCCTGGATCAGGACGGAAGTTACAGAAATAAAGAAGACGATATTGAAGATCATGTCCGCCTTGTCTATACCTGCAAGCATAGGATATGTCGCAAACACGATGGGGACGGCACCACGCAATCCAACCCAGGCGATATACAGCCTCCTCCGGAATTTCATCCGAAAGAACGCCAGCGAAAGAAACACGCTCACAGGCCGTGCCACGACGATGAGGAAGCCGGAAATAAGCAGGCCGACACCAAGAACGGGGATAATATGCGACGGAAAGACCAGCAGACCGAGGGTAAGAAACAAGATGATCTGCATGAGCCATGCAAGACCATCGAACATCTTGAGAATGGTGTTCTTATGGATAAACTCCGGTTTCCCAGGTAAAACCGCGCG
>QGUY01000456.1 GCA_003242315.1 Bacteroidota bacterium | reverse complement strand
GCCAATGGCAGAGGAAGGGACAATATACTATTGGCCGGCAAGTGCAAACGCTGCGTTGGCTTCAATACTCCGCGCCCTTCTGCCGCACACCCCACCAAACCTTGCTTCATCAATCGATTCTATGGAAATGCATTATCACGATCTTTTTCAGCAGGAAGTAGATCCTGAAATTCTGCAACGCTCCGTCGATTTCGGTCAGTCGGTTGCCGCGGCCATTTTTGAATGGTCTACCACCGATGGAGCGCGGGACGCCTACAAAAGTCCATTTGCCGATGACTATGTACCGCCCACCGGACCTGGCAAGTGGGTATCAACGGGAGAATTCCCCTTTGATCAGCCGGTATACCCGTACTGGGGAAGTTTACGCTCTTTCGTGAACGGAAGCGCTGACGCGACGCAGCCGCCGCCACCGCCTACTTATTCTGAAGAGCCTGGGTCACCATTCTATGAAGCCGTCAATGAGATATACACCATGTCGCAACACCTTACGCATGATGATTCGGTGGTGGCAAAGTTTTGGGCCTATGCTCCGCTCGATCCAGAGCGTCCGCTCAGCTTTGAAGGGACTGGTCATGCAGCGAACATGGCCGTACAGGTAATGAAGAAGAAAAACTACACGCTGGAAGACGCGGCTGTCTTGATTTGCAAACATGCCCTGGCCGGTCATGAGGCAGGTATTTCGTGTGTGAAAACGAAATTCACTTACAACCTTGTTCGACCCATCACATACATCCACAATGTTTTAGGACACCGCCAATGGAAGCCTGTAATACCGACACCTCCATTTCCGGAATACACGTCCGGGCACGCCGCTGTATCCATGGCATACGCCGCAATCCTTGAAGCCGAGTTCGGTACCAACTATGCCTTTACAGATCACACATTCGACGGTACGTTTGGGCCGCGAAAGTTTGAATCCTTTGAAGCGTACGCAAAGGAAGCCGCTTTGTCGCGACTCAAAGGAGGGATTCATTATCGCTTCGCGATGGACGCAGGTTTGAAGCAAGGGAGGATGGTCGCCTCAAAAGTTCTTCAACTCAAATTCAAGAGGTAGCGGGAAAATCGATCTGGACTGGATGCGAATCGACTATTGATACAGTGCCAGTATCCATGACGATAACGCATCCAGTGCAGTTGGAGAAATGGTTTGTTCAATAGCACTGTACTCAGCAGGTGAACCTGTATGCGCTTCCTGAAACAAGTGGTTCAGGCCAGGCAAAACCTTCACCGTGCTTTGGGTGTTGCCCCCGCGTGTTAATGCCTGCATGACGGCTTCGGCATTTGGCACCGGAGGCACCTGGAGGTCCTTTTCGCCGAATAGTGCAAGTACGGGACACTTGACCTTTTCCAGTGCGGGCGCAGGATCGTGGCGAATGAAGGTTCGCATCCATGCGCTCGACAACGCCGCGGCTTGCATGTTGACGAATGCATCTTCCCCCATACCACTCTGCGCAAGGATATGCGGATTCGACCTCACTGCGTTGCGCATATACTTCGCAATTTTCGGTTGCAGTGAATCTGGCTCCGAGGTATTTAAGATGATATCAAATACTCCTTCGTTAACAGCTTTCGTACGCTCGATTAATTCTTCTTTAAAACCCATCGTCCTACTGATGACTTCGGATTGCAACGTCAACAATTCTTTGCCGCGGATGCCCGGACCGGCGAGCATGACAATGAATGCAACGTCTGGCGATGCAGCCGCGACAATAGGAGCTATTAGGCCGCCTTCGCTGTGTCCGATCAGCCCGATGCGTTCACTGTTGATCTCCTTGCGTGTCTTAAGGTATGCGACGGCCGCTTGTACATCGCGAGCGAAATCCAATGTCGTCGACGAAGAGAAATTTCCTGTTGAGCGCCCGGTGCCTCTGTCATCAAAACGCAAGACTGCAACTCCCTTGCGCGTGAGGTGGTCTGCGAGCACCAGAAACGGTCGGTGACCCATGAGCTCTTCGTTTCGGTTCTGAGGTCCGCTACCGGAAATAAGAACCACCGCTGTGAAAGGCGCGCCTTGCTTTGGTAGCGTAAGGGTGCCAGCCAACGTAACGCCATCAGCAGTATTGGGAAATACGACTTCTTCCTCCAAGTAGGGATAAGGTGGAGTCGGATCCTGGGGCCGCACGACTGTCAGCTTGCTGATGGGCTGCCTTGTGAGGTTCAGAGCAAAGGCCTGTCCCCCCTGACGGAAGGTCCCTCGGACAACGGTGTCGCCCTGAAGGACCCCGACATACTCGATCGCCAGGTTGGTTACCGTTAAGGTCAGTGTATGATTCTCAAAGCGCGTACTTGTGACCGGAATGCCATACGCGCTTTGATCAGGACTGTCCATCGTCGATGAG
>QGUY01000163.1 GCA_003242315.1 Bacteroidota bacterium | reverse complement strand
CTATTACGACGCCTACTACACGAAAGCCCAGAGAGTGCGGCGGATCATAAGGGACAAAATGAAGGAAATCCTTCACATGTATGATTTCATGATTATGCCAATTACGCCCACTACAGCGTTTAAATTGGGGGAACACACGGAAAATCCGCTGGAAATGTACCTGGCAGACCTGTTCTCGGTGCAGGCGAATGTTGCCGGAATTCCCGCAATTTCGCTACCTTGTGGGTCTGATAATTCGGGTTTGCCTGTGGGAATGCAGGTTTTGACCGATGACTTCGAGGAATCGAAACTTTTTCATTTTTCCAGGGAAATTCTGCAAATGGGTCCCGGACGATAAGAGACAGAGACACAGAGGAATAAATGCGTAGGGGATTACTTTTTTTACTGGCGATCCTGGGGATTCATGCCGTGTCGGCACAGGACATCCCGGACGAAATGTCACTCCAGCTGGACTCCCTTTCCCTGGCTGCGGGAGACACCATGCAGGTTGACTCCCTGGAACTTGCTGCTGCGGAACAGGAAATTCTGTCCAAAGAAGATACCGCGGATTTTGTCTATTTCGCCGCGCCGGCTGACATCGAATACATTCCCGGCGACGACAGCCCCTCACTGATACGAGATCGGCTCGCCTGCATAGAGGGTGAGATTCCCCTGCACTATAACGAGCGGGTGCACGCTTTCATAAACTATTTCACGGTCAAGGATCGCGACTACACACGGCTCATGATGCGCCGCAAAAATCTTTACTTCCCGATCTTTGAACGCTACCTGGCAAAGTACGGACTCCCGGACGAACTAAAATACCTTTCCATCATTGAATCCGCGCTCAATCCGCGGGCTGTATCACGAGTGTCGGCCGTAGGATTGTGGCAATTCATGTCGGCAACCGGAAGGTTCTATGGCCTGCACCAGGATTGGTATCTCGACGAACGTATGGATCCTGAAAAGGCAACCGACGCTGCGTGCCGATACCTCCGGGATCTTTACCGGATGTTCAACGACTGGGAACTTGCCCTGGCTGCATACAACACCGGCCCCGGCAATGTCAAACGGGCCATTCGCCGCTCAGGATACAAGAAGACATTTTGGGAGATATACAACTATCTGCCTCGCGAAACGCGGTCGTATGTTCCGCAGTTCGTCGCGATGATCTATACACTCAATTACCTCGATCAGCACAACTTCATTGACGAAGGTGAGGAGATGCTGATGGCGGCCGACACCATGATGGTGAACCGGTACATCCACTTTGAAACATTTGCCAAACTCACCGGCATATGCCTCGAGGACATGCAAAAGCTGAACCCCTCAGTTAAGCATAATGCTCTTCCCGATACACAGAAACCATACGTGATATACGTCCCGGTACTGGCTAAAGAGCAGCTGGAACAAAATCGGGTTGCCATCCTCGACTCAGCGTCGAAGGTCGGGAAGAAAGAACTTGAAATGCTGGCTCGCAATACGCCGGGCAGCACTTATGGTCGCGATCGTATCGTATACAAGGTCCGCAGCGGAGACGTACTCGGTTCAATTGCGCTGCGTTATGGCGTTCGCGTGAGCGATATCAAGAAGTGGAACAATCTCAGCAGCAATACTATTCGGGTTGGTCAACGCCTCAACATCTGGCTGAAACCTTCGCAGTCGACAGCCGTGGTTTGGCACGTACATCTTCGTCCACACCCACGCCCATACCCGATTCCAAAACGTATGTTGTCCAGCCTGGGGACACCCTTTGGGATATTTCCCGAAAGTTTGAGGGGGTCACCATCGAAAAGCTGAAGACGCTTAACAATCTCACGGACAACAAGATTCACGCCGGCCAAAAACTGGTATTGGGAATTTAATTGTTAGTTTAGGGTCTCCGGCCATGTCTTCGCCTCAGGGCGTAGCGTGACTATCGCCTAACCTGCGCATTATTTCCAAAAAACGCTGACATCATGCTCAAAATGATCCACATTTGGCTCGTTCTGGCAGTAGTGCTTGCCGCCTGCGACGCAAAGAATAACCGGGATCTCTTGCCTCGTGCCACGGGCGCGCCGGGTGAGCTCCTGATTGTTATCGATTCTGCACAGTGGCGCGGCCCGCTGGGCGATGCGTTGCGCGAAGTCTTCGCAGCTGAAGTGCCGGGACTACCCCATGATGAAGAATATTTCCGTCTGATCTCGGCGCATCCATCGGGCAGAATCGACTTGCTCACACACATGCGTAACATCATATATGTGTTCACGCTCGACGAAAATGCGCAGGGCTCGCGACGCATCATGAGCAACTTTACACCCCAGTCACTAGAAAATATCCGCACAGACACCACTTTCTTTCACACTACAGCGAGAGACGTACACTCCCGCGGCCAGGTAGTGATGTACCTCTTTGGCCCTAACGAAGAGAAGCTGATACGGGACCTAAAAACTCACGCGTCAACCCTCGTTGGGTTTTTTAACAACGTCGAACGTGAACGACTGCAAGAAAACATCGCAAGGACGAAGACAACACGACCGCTTACAGAGTTTCTTGAAAGGGAGTACAAAATCTCACTGCGCTTCCCTCACGGATACGTTGTTGCAGATCAGCAAAAAGATTTCGTGTGGTTCCGTCGTATTGAAACCGAAGTAGACAAGGACATATTCGTGGCGATCAAACCTTATGAAAGCGAGTACCAGCTGTTGCCCGACAGTATCGTTGCCTGGCGCGACGAGGTAGCGAAAAAGTATCTGTATGCTGATCCCAGTAACCCGATCAGCTATGTGATCACGGAGCGGGAAGTGCCTTTCCTCCCTGTTACAGCGAAGCAAACACGGTTAAATGACCAATACGCCATGGAAATACGGGGCATCTGGCGTACGAATAACAAAAGCATGGGCGGACCGTTTGCCGGCGTCGCCGTAGCCAACCCCGACAACGGTATGTTGTACTACATCGAAGGCTTCACGTACAGTCCCAGCAAGGCACAACGCGAAATCATGCGAGAACTCGAAGCGATCGTCCATACGTTTAAGACTGTACCCGGCACGGTAGGTGGAAAAGAGAGTGGGAAGGGGAAGTAGTAAGTAGTAAGTGGTAAATAGTAATCGTAATCGGTGATTGTTGGAAAGTAAGTGGTAAGAGGTGAGCTGTAGAGACTCGCGACGCGACGTCTCGCCGAAGCGAAACAGGCAACATTCCAACACATTCGTTATCTTTGTTCTCGGACCAAAGTTCAAACATGTCAATTAAAATTCGCAGGGAGGATGCCCTGAACTATCATATGCAGGGGCAGCCCGGTAAGATCGAAGTGGTGCCTACCAAAATATTGAGTTCGCAAATGGACCTCGCCCTCGCTTACTCTCCTGGTGTGGCCGAACCCTGCAAAGAGATTGCAGTCAACAAGGATGATGTCTATAAATACACCGCGAAGGGAAACCTGGTAGCGGTAATATCTAACGGCACGGCAGTACTGGGGCTTGGTAATATCGGTCCGGAAGCATCCAAACCAGTCATGGAAGGAAAGGGTGTTCTTTTCAAACGCTTCGCGGGAATCGATGTATTCGACATTGAGATCAACGAAGAAGATCCTGACCGATTTATTGCCATCGTCAAATCGCTTGAGCCCACCTTCGGCGCTATCAACCTGGAAGACATCAAGGCGCCTGAGTGCTTCAAGATAGAAACGGAACTGCGTCGTCAGCTTTCAATCCCCATCATGCACGACGATCAGCATGGTACGGCGATCATTTCCGCAGCCGCGCTGCTCAACGCACTGGAGCTGGCGGGCAAGAAAATCGAAGACGTTAAGATCGTCGTTAACGGCGCAGGTGCCGCGGCCATCAGCTGCACGAAGCTCTACATCGCACTGGGTGCACGTTGTGAAAATATCGTTATGTGCGACAGCAAGGGCGTGCTCAATCGCAGTCGAACAAATCTGGACGAAATCAAGAGCCAGTTCGTCACAGACCGCGATGTCAAGACCTTGCGCGAGGCAATGGTGGGCGCTGATGTTTTTGTCGGACTCTCCGTTGCCGATGCAATCACTCCCGAGGATCTCCGCAACATGGCCAAGGATCCCATCGTATTCGCACTTGCAAATCCCAACCCGGAAATCGACTATGACCTTGCGCACAAGACACGCAGTGACATTATCATGGCAACCGGGCGGTCAGATCACCCCAACCAGGTCAACAACGTGTTGGGCTTCCCTTACATATTCCGCGGCGCGCTCGACGTGCGTGCCCGCGAGATCAACGAAGCAATGAAGCTCGCAGCTGTTCACGCACTGGCCAACCTGGCGAAAGAACCCGTGTCCGACATCGTAGCGAAGGCGTATGGCATGCCGAAACTGCAGTTTGGTCGCGAGTATCTCATTCCCAAACCGCTGGATCCTCGGCTGATCACAACCATTTCACCGGCGGTAGCGAAAGCGGCGATGGACTCCGGAGTTGCCACGCGTCCGATTACTGACTGGACTGAGTATCATGTCGAGTTACAGCAGCGGATCGGTATCGACCAGAAGCTGATGTCACACGTGATCGATCGCGCGAAGCGAAATCCGAAGCGGGTGGTATTTGCAGAAGCAACTCATCCGAAGATTCTGAAAGCCGCGCAGATCCTGAAAGACGAAAAGATCGCCGAACCCATATTGCTCGGCAGTCGCAAGGAGATTACCGCACTCATTCAGGAATACCATCTCGACCTCGAAGGCTGTCCCATCATCTATCCTCGGGCGGAAAAGGAGACAATTGAACGATACGCGAAAATCCTCTATCAAAAGAGACAACGTAAAGGATTGACATATCAGGATTGTGTCCGGCTCATGTCGGAGCGTAACTATTTTGGCGCGATGATGGTCGAGACCGGAGACGCCGACGCGCTCGTGTCGGGCCTTACAAAAGACTATCCGAAGACAATCCTTCCTGCACTGCATGTGATCGGTGTAGAACCCGGCGTCAACCGCGTAGCGGGTATGTACATCATTTTGAACAAGAAGAGAACCTACTTCTTCGCCGACACCACAGTGAACGTCGATCCCACTGCTGAAGAATTATCCGAGATCATCGATCTCACAGCTCGTGGTGTTCGATTTTTCGACATCGAGCCACGTATTGCTGTTCTCTCCTACTCTAACTTTGGTTCATCGAAGGGTGAAATTCCGGAGAAGACGCGCAGGGCTGTTCAGCTGGCCCGGGCGAACAATCCGGGACTAATTGTTGAGGGCGACATTCAGGCGAACGTAGCGCTCGACACCGTCATACAAAAGGAGACTTATCCTTTCAGTGCCCTTGCTGAAACCGGAGCGAATACACTGATCTTTCCCAATCTTGCCGCCGGGAACATTGCTTATAAACTGCTGATGGAAATCGGAGGCGCGGAAGCCATAGGTCCCATCCTCCTGGGCATGAAGAAGCCGGTACATATCCTGCAGTTGGGAAGCTCCATCCGAGAGATCGTCAACATGGCCGCCATCGCTGTCGTCGATGCGCAGAAGCGCGAGCCCGGCGCGGCAGCCTGAAGTCCGCAGTCGTTCCGCAACCGTTCGCCGCCGGAAAGGCCTGCTGGCCTGCCGGTTTTTGATTTGTGTGCCGTTCTCTTGATATTTCGGATTCAAACCCGGCTTTAGCATTTTTTTATGATTGCCTTTCTTGATGGGAAGCTGGTTCACTGCGAACCCACTTTTGTTCATGTAGACGTCAATGGCGTAGGATACCAGTTGCAGATATCCCTGCAGACATACGCAGCCATCAAGAATCTGGAACGGGTTCGAATTCATACGCACCTGGCGATACGCGAAGACGCGCATGTACTGTACGGCTTCAGCAGCCTTCCGGAAAAGCGATTGTTTCAATTGCTGATCTCCGTCAATGGAGTGGGACCGAACACGGCCATACTCATGCTTTCGTATCTGACGATCCAGGAACTCAAATCAGCCATACTTCGCGAAGACGTTATGGCGCTTCAGGCCGTGAAGGGGGTTGGAGGCAAAACAGCACAGCGCGTGATCATCGAACTTCGAGACAAGCTGAAAAAAGAATCTCTTGAAGACGGGGCGACTATTTCAGTTGATCCCCGCAATACTTTGCGCAACGAGGCGTTATCAGCATTGCTCACGCTGGGCCTACCGAAAGCAGCGGCTGAGAAAAGTGTGGATGCCGTCCTGAAAAAATCAGGAATAACCATTACCTTGGAAGATTTAGTCAAGCAAGCATTAAAAAACGCTTAGTACGTTTGAAGGTTGAGTGTTCCCAGTATCAGGTTGGCCTTACTTTGAGACGACTTTGCATCGCCTGGTGCGTCGCGCTTGCTCTTCCCTTCGCCGCTCTTGCACAACAACCTGACACAACAAACGCACCCGCAGATACCCTGGGACCTTACACGCCCAGCACGCGTCCGACCTTCACACCTTCCGACCGCTACGGAGATCCGTTCTCGAGTCCCCTTTATGAAACGCCGTTCTTCCTCATGGATCCCGACCGGCTCAACCTGGAGCTCGAGATTGATACATCACTGAATTATTCCATCCGCGAACGGATCGGTAACGTGCCATACCGACCACCATCTACGATGTCATTCGAGCAATTCAACCAATACCAGGAACGCTCGATGCTGAAAGACTACTGGCAGACGCGTTCCCGCGCACTTGATGGCGAGAGTGCAGTAAGCGGCCGCGGCTTCACACCCAAGATATTCATCAGTCCTGTACTCGACCGCATCTTCGGAGGAAGCTACATTGAACTCATTCCGCGAGGCATGGTGACCCTCGACTTCGGTGCGTCGTTTCAGCGCATCGAAAATCCAGCAATACCTATTCGTCAACAACGAAGCGGCGGGTTTGAATTCGATCAGCAGATCAACATGAATGTGACGGGTAAGATTGGTGAAAAACTTGCCGTCACCGCCAACTTCGACAACAACAACTCCTTCGACTTTCAAAACAACATGAAAGTCGAGTACACCGGATACAAGGAAGACATTCTCCAGAAACTCGAAATAGGAAATGTCAGCCTTCCACTCAACAACACGCTCATTCAGGGTGCGCAGAATTTGTTCGGCGTAAAGGGCCAGCTACAGTTCGGCAAACTCAACGTTACAGCCATCGCCTCCACGCAGCGCGGCAAGGTGTCAACCATCGAAATCCCGGGAGGCTCAAGCGGACAAGGACGACCCTTTGAGATAATTGCGTCGAACTACGACGAAAACCGCCACTTCTTTCTGGGACATTTCTTCCGTGAAAACTTTCGCCGGTGGATCGCCATTCCCCCTCAGATAACTTCGGGTGTGAACATCACGCGTGTCGAAGTGTATATCCTTAATCGCAACAACGACACGCAGACGTTGCGAAATGTAATCGGCCTCATGGATCTCGGCGAAGGCAATCGTGTTTACAATCCCAATGTGCAGGGTAGAGTGCCCGGATCGCCTAACACGAATGAAGCCAACGATCTGTTTGACTATGTAACCGGCCTCAATCGATCAACTGACATCGACGCTCAACTGGCGAGTAAAGGCCTAACCAACGGCACGGACTACGAAAAGATTACCGGGGCGCGCCGGCTGGCGCCGACGGAATACACCTTCCATCCTCAATTAGGGTACATAACGCTGACGCGAAAACTTCAGAACGACGAAGCGCTTGCAGTCGCGTACGAGTATACGTACAACGGCCGCGTATACAAGGTGGGCGAACTGTCGGAAGATTACAGCAACCTGAAGGACAGCGAAGTCATCTTCCTCAAATTGCTACGCCCGAGAAAAATTGCAATTCGCGACGCGCAAAACGTCATCATTCCCACATGGGATTTGATGATGAAGAACATTTATACACTCAACGTCAACCAGCTTTCGCAGGAAGGTTTTCAGCTGCGGATCATATATCGCGATGACCGCACGGGTATCGACAATCCACAGCTCCAGGAAGGTCAGTTTGTGCGAAATCGACAGCTCATTGAAATATTCGGGCTCGATAAACTCAATCCGGTAAACGACCCGCAGCGGGATGGAAACTTCGACTTCGTCGAGGGCATCACGATCAACGCAGCGAACGGTCTTATCATATTTCCCTATCTCGAACCGTTCCGGGACGCGCTTAGGGAAGCATTCCAGCCAGAACCCAACCGCGACCAGCTCATTGAAAAATATTCATACGATACACTGTACCGCACTACCAAGGCGGAGGCGGAGCTATTCTCAACGAAAAACAAATTCTTCCTGGTGGGAACCTACAGCGCGGGTTCATCGAAGGAAATCCTGATACCCGGGTTCGGCGTGACGCCCGGTTCAGTACGCGTTTACGCCGGCGGTATTCCGTTGCTGGAGAATTCGCAGTTCACGGTGGATTACACATTCGGCAAGGTCACCATCCTGGATGAGAGCATTCTCAGCAGTGGCAAGAACATCACGATTGACTATGAACAATCCGATCCGTTCGCCTTTCAAACCCGAACGTTGCTGGGTACGCGATTCGACTATACGGTCAATGACGATATCAACGTAGGGTCAACGGTACTGTATTATAATGAACGTCCGCTGATCAGCCGCAACCAGATCGGTACGGAACCAGCCCGGAACCTTATGTACGGCCTGGATTTCAACATAAACAAGGAAAGCCGTCTTCTGACAAAACTGGTCGATGCCATCCCCATCCTGCAAACCAAGGAACAGTCGTCCATAAATTTCAGTGGTGAATTCGCCCAGCTGCTGCCGGGAACTTCGAACGTCATCGACGGCGAGGGGACTGCCTACCTGGACGACTTCGAAAACACTGCCACTCCGTATTCGCTGATGAGCCCACAGAGCTGGAAGCTTGGGTCGGTGCCCAAGACGGAGGATTCTCGTTTCGATCCCAGTGGTGGCGCCAACACAATCGAGGCTGGCTACAAAAGAGCAAAGATTGCCTGGTATATGATAGACAATTTGTTCTATCGCAGCGGAAGCGGTGGTAGTGTGTCGAAGCCTGGACACCTCGGGCCCATAACCAACCACTATG
>QGUY01000162.1 GCA_003242315.1 Bacteroidota bacterium | reverse complement strand
TAGCAGAATCGAATACAGCAAAATGCCGCTGCTGAACGCGGATTGCTGGTAGGCCACGGGAATACCGAAAAATAGCAGGACCGTGATCAACCCGCGCGGGGCAATGAACAACTCCGGCAGGATATCCTTCATACCAAAAATCTTAAAGCACACGAATCGGACAGCGTAAATAGAAGCAACGATTGCCAGGCTGAGCAATGCCGTGTTGAGATCCAGGAGGGAGTCCAGCTCGAGCGTCATGCCGAACACCACGAAGAAAAAAGTGCGCACCACAAAAGCTGTTTCCAGCGTGACCGTATGAAACTCCTCGGTAATCCCGTCCAATACCTCATGGTTAATCCACCGGTTCAATGGCCCTCTGAAGAATCTTTCGTGGTTGTTGAGTACGAGTCCGAAGACCAGGATCACAATAAGCGAACTCAGGTGAAAGAGCTTACCGACTGCATAAAGCAGGATAAGCATTGAAATCAGGAGAAACAACTTAGCCTTATCACGAATCTGCTGTACCAGGAGTATCAGAAGATAGCTCACGATAAGCGACAGCGCCACAGTGAGGAATATGTTCAGGCTCACGTTCTTGATGATGGCACCCGTACTTTCATTTCCTGCCTGATCCAGGAGGAAGTAGAACAGCATAATGCCGAGTATGTCGGAGAAGGTGCTTTCGTATATCATGAACTCCTTCTTCGTTTCAGGCAAGACTACCACGCTCGGAAGGATGATGGAGCTGCTCATAATGGAAAGCGGCACTGCGTACACAAGCGCGGTGAAGAAATCGTCGATGATGAACAGGTTGATGATCCAGGTAAGCAGGAATGTTGTCCCGATCAGACCCAGGAGCGCAATGAGGAAAGACCTGACAATCAGTGGACGTTTTTCCCTTGTGAGGGTGAGGTCGAGCGACGCTTCCAGCACGATCATGATCAGCCCCACAATGCCCAACACCTGGAGCATGTTGAACATATTTCTTCCAAGGGGAATATCTGCTGCCTCGAGGCCAAACTGCAGGCCAATACCCAGCAGGATGAGCAACAAAACGCTCGGAATGTTGGTCCGCCGTGCGATAATGCCGAAAAAATAGGAAACCAGGATAACCAGGCAGACCGCTATTACGTCGTTGTACGGATTGTCTGAAAACATGATGGTGGTAATTTGCTAAATTTAGGACTAATAATCCCACAAAAAATTACATAACACGGGCACACGATGCTCATGGTGTGTAGTTTTATTCTGAGATGACGAGAGACGCAGCCTCCAACAACGAAGAACTCCTCAATACACCCACCGCGGGGCCAACCTCCTTTGCCGTTTCGGAAGTGGTGCTCCCTCCCCTCACGCCGTCCCGCTACGAGCCTATTACGCGGTTGTTGTCCGAAATTGACGTCCATGGCCAGCAGCTGCTACGCGTGTTCTTCAACAAAGCATTCTCGGGCTACTTTGAACTGAGCCGACAGTTTCCACAAGCACTGCTGGATGTCATACAGGACGTCAACTCCTCCATACTTCAGGTAATTTACGAAGACAGGCCCCGAAAGGAAGCGTCGCTCATGACTATCAAGAAGCGATTCTTCGCGGCCGCAGAAAAGCTAGTAGATCAGTTCAACAAGCTTCTGGACCCTCGCGATATGAAGACCGGTATCCACTGGTACGTATACCGTCTTCAAAAAGACCTTTCGGCTTTTCCGGTTACCGTTTCAGTAACCTACAAAAAAGAAGACTTCAAAATCAAACCGAACGATTCCCCCTCTCTCAAGTGGCTGAAATTTCGTAGAAACCTGCGAGCACTCCTTTCCGGTGGAACAGTACGCGCCCGCCTCCACTATCGTGAAGCCATGCAATACTATATGCGCGATGGGCGCTTTGAGTTTCTCCTCTCCTGGCTGGAGGCTTTTCGTAAAGAATCGTTGCAAAGCCTAACGGAAGTAGAAGCGTACATCGCGTATTGCGATAAGAAATTTGATACTCTTTTTGAGTTCACGCGATCCGATACGCTAACCGTAGCCCAATGGGAAGAGGCCACAAGGGAGTTGGCTGATCGCGCCGATGCGCTCGTGAAACGGCAGGACCATCTCGCCACATTGTTTTTTGACCGATTGCTGGTGGAATTCCGCCTTAATATCGACCACTTAAGAACACATCTCGAACAGATAGATGCCAATTACCTGACTCGGATTATCAACAGCGACAAAGCACTGCACCGCCGACAACGCGACAGAGTCCTGGCATTTGCAGATGAATGGCGAAAGACGATGGGTCTCGCCGCCGGAAGAATATCGCTGGACACTACCCTTCGGGAACTCAAATGGCAAATCGATCACGACTTCAAAGAATTTCGTCGCAGAATTGATAGCCACGTAACCACGACTATCCTCGAACCTGTAGGCGCAACATTAGCGCAGCTCGACGCCTGGAAGGATGGACACGGAGACAGCAAAGGCTTAAAGAAACTGGAGTGGAAGTCCGTCAGCCTCCTTCTCGAAAAGGATTTCAAGGCGTTGAGCGACCGGCTGATGCAAAGCTCAAAATCACTTCCTGACACACGGACTGTCCTGGCATCCATCGAGTCGTCGGAATCCACCTCCATACCAGTGCGACGCCTCGTGCAGCATTACCTGGAGTATGATTTCCTCAGCCCCCTGCATGACGAGATTGACAGGTTCTGCAAGAACCTCAAGGACAACGTGGTCAATATGAACGACCAGCTCAGCCTCACCCTTTTCAGCATTGACAATTCCAACGCGGACGATATTGCCGCTCCTCAGGTAATTGCCAATGCCATCGACGAGATAAGGCAGGAAGAGTCGGCTGCAAGGAAAACCAAGCACGAGCTTTCCCTGGGATTCGGTGCGCTCGCCGAGAAGCTGTTTGAGGCTTTCAGCGTAAACGCCATGGTCGCCACCTCGGTCGAATTCGGATACATTTCGCGCGACGCAAGGCAAAAGAAGGTAATCTCCAGGATCGGTAATCTGGGACAGGCCATAAGAAAGTTCTTTGTTGACAAGATTCTCATCCTCATCTATTCGCGAAGCGAAGGGATAAGGATAGCACGACAGATCGCGTCGCGCAATGACTCAGGATCGGTTACTGACCGCGTTCTGGAAGTCATCTCGCAGGTGACACCGGATCCCAAAATCATCAGCGCGCTGCCGCATTATTATCTCAACCTTTTCAGCGGTCGCTCCAACATCGGCGAAGCCTTCTGGATTGTAAGAGAATCCGACGACAGAATTATTGCGCAGAAAGTACATCAGTATTTGGGAGGTCGTCACGGGGGGATCCTGATAACCGGGGAACGCAACGCTGGTAAGACCGCGATTTGCAGGCGCATCGCGGAGAAACATTTCGCTCACAGTAAACAGTTTCATCTTTTCCCTCCCGCCGATGGATCCGCACGCCCGGAGGATTTCCTCGCAAAACTTCAGGAAACCACTGGCGTTAAAAGTGACCTGACGGGAATCATGAATTCGCTGCCCCATCATACCGTAGTTGTGATCCACGACCTGGAGCTGTGGTGGGAGAGAACACCGCAGGGGATGCAGGCATTTGAAATGATCATGGACATGATCGCTGCCTACTCCGATCGAATCGTTTTCATTGCGAACATGAATCCCTTCGCGGCCGAATTGATTCACGCTGTCAACGGGTTCAAAGACAGGTTCATTGGCGTCATGCCCTGCTCTCCGATGAGCTCGATGGAGCTAAAGAATCTGATCCTTACCCGGCACCGTTCAAGCGGCCTCGAGTTCGCATTGGACAACGTGAAATCGGATGTGTCAGAAATAGCGTTGGCACGCTTGTTCAACGATTATTTCAACTATACTGAAGGCAACCCGGGAGTGGCGATGAACGCGTGGCTTAGCAACATCGTGCGTGTAGAAGAAAATCGAGTTGTTATCAGGGCACCGCGTCGGCCGGACACAGAAGTGTTGGACGCGCTGCCGCCGGCGTGGAACCTCATTATTCTCCAGTTGATTCTCCACAAGAGAATGTCGGAAGCGAAGCTGCTTCGTGTATTCAGAAATGATTTCCCGGATTTACTGACACATCTCCGTTCTCTTGTGCGGGCCGGTCTCATCGGGAGGGATGTCGACGGATGCTATGGCCTGAATAATTTTATCGAACCGTTTGTGATCAGAGTTTTTAAACAAAAAGATTGGCTATGATGAGATTTGTGATCGTCGCATTCATTGGTCTGGCCGTCTTCGTATTGTTTCGGTTGATAAGGCTGTTCCTGGCCCGGTCGGAAAGCCATCGGTTGAGGAACAGCATTGTATACATAGTGCCGATCGAAATCGTCGTGTGGAGTGCCTACTTCTTCCGCAGCCTCGAATATCTGTTTGGTACGAGATCGTACTACGACTATCTGCTGACCGCCCTGGTGTTGGCGGGGCTTGGCCTTCTTATATGGTTCTACCTTAAAGACGTTGTAGCAGGAGCCTTCTTCAGACTTCAGCACAATCCAAAGACCGGCCGGCACCTGCAAGCTGGTGAGCTTGAAGGGGTGATCCGAAGAATCAGCGCAACTCATATCTACCTGGACACCGGTACCGGAAAAGTCGTGCGGTTGCCGTTCTCCAGGCTGATCGGCAGCGCCTTTTCTCTCAGCGCGCATCGGGAAAGCGCGCAGGATTTCAGGTTTGACATCCGTGTGGGCAAGCAGTGGTCGCGCGACGAAACCATCAACCGGATCCGCCAGGCATTGCTCCTGTCGCCTTACTGTTCATACAAAGAATCGATCGAAATCACAATTAAAGACGAAAGTCCCGGCGATTATGCCTGCAATATTGCCGTTCGTCCACTGAGTCAGCGTTTTGGCAGCAAGATTGAAAAGGATTTGTCCGAGACCTTCTCCTCCCCCAATCCATCCGGATTTTTAGCAAAGTAGAAGGGATATCACCATTTTAGCGTCCGTTTAACCGTCACGAATGGTTGAATTTTGGCATCAGCTACTGCGTGAATTCCAGACGCCGTTTCAAGACAGCGTTCTGGTCTTTTCGGTGATACTCTTCATAATTCTGCTCGCGCCCGTCTTGCTGAAGCGGCTGAGAATTCCGGGGATCATCGGCCTCATCATCTCGGGCATAATCATCGGCCCGCACGGATTGTTCCTTATTGAAAAGAACGCTGCCGTAGATCTCTTTTCAACGATCGGCTTACTCTATATCATGTTTATCGCCGGGCTCGAACTTGATCTCGGTGAATTCAAAAAGTATCGTCACAAGAGTCTTGGCTTCGGGCTTCTCACTTTTCTGTTTCCCATAGCACTCGGATTTCCAGTTTGTTACTACCTGCTCGGTTACGGCTTTAACACCAGCTTGCTTACCGCTAGCATGTTCGCCACGCATACGCTGATTGCTTATCCCATCGTTAGCAGACTTGGCATAGCGAAGAATGAAGCGGTTGCCGTAGCCGTCGGCGGTACCATTCTCACAGACACTGCCGTTCTCATCATCCTTGCCGTGATTGCTGGTGTCGAGGCAGAAGGTGGTGTCAATGGATTGTGGGCTCGTCTGGCAATTTCGATATTAATCTTCATCCTCGTTGTTGCATTCGTCATCCCTCGAATAGCCGCCTGGTTTTTCAAGCGCCTGGAAGACGAAAAGAACTCCCACTTCATCTTCGTCCTTTCAGTGGTTTTCTTTTGCGCGTTCCTCGCGGAATTATCCGGACTCGAGCCGATCATCGGAGCATTCGCGGCCGGTCTAATGCTCAATCCTCTGATCCCTCATACCTCGGGGCTCATGAATCGCCTTGAGTTTGTCGGTAATTCGCTGTTCATTCCTTTCTTCCTGATCAGCGTCGGGATGCTCATCGATATACGCGTACTGACGAACGGCTTCGGGGCTTTGCTTGTGGCTGCCGCGCTCACGGCTGTCGCGCTTGGTGGCAAGTGGATCGCCGCATATATCACCGGGCTCTGGTTTCGCTACTCCAGATCACAATCGAGACTGATCTTCGGACTAAGCAGCGCACATGCTGCCGCGACGCTGGCGGTAATCCTCGTTGGATATAATATCGGGATCATTGACGACAACATTCTTAATGGAACCATCGTCCTTATTCTCGTCACCTGCCTGGTGGCCTCGTTCGTTACTGAAGAAGCCGGCAAACACGTAGTGCTTGAGACGGACGGGGAAGAGCCCGCGGAGATGCGGGAAAATCCTCAGCGGATTCTCGTCCCCATTTCCAATCCCGTTACGATGGAGCGGCTTATCGATTTCGCCATCACGCTGAAGGAGCCAAAGAACGCTTTTCCTATTGTGGCGCTTACAGTCGTACCTGATGATGACAAAGCCCGTGCAAAGCTGGTCCAGGCAAGGAAGATGCTGGAAAAAGCGATCACACACGCCGCAGCCGCTGACCAGGAAATCGACATCACAACGACGATCGACCAGAACGTAACCACGGGCATCCAACGTGTGGTAAAGGAATTGTTTATTACTGACGTCGTTATGGGCTGGCCGGGAAAAACAAACATCGCAGATATCATATTCGGAAAGACTTTTGACAGTGTGGTAAATCAGACGACACAACACGTGTTCATCACGCGCTTCACACTTCCATTGAATGTCCACAACCGCCTTCACATTCTGTGTCCGCATCTGGCTGAAAAGGAATCTGGATTTCACGCGTGGGTGGCGCGACTGATGCGCGTGGCAGCCCGACTCAATCTGCGCACCATGCTGTACGGCAGCGAAGAAACATATCGCGCAATGACTGAATATCTTGCAAAAAACAAGATTAATGTGTCGGTCGAATCCCGAACCTCTTATGAAATCAGCGACCTGATTCGCATTCGCGCGAGTGTATCACCTGACGATATGGTAGCGTTGATCTGCGCCCGCAAGGGTAGCATTTCGTACACACCGCTTCTCGACATACTGCCCAAGAAAATGGTGCGTCAGATGAGCGACAATAGTCTCGTTTTTGTGTACCCGGAAATTGCTCCGGACGATTTCATCCCCAGCTACACGCAAGAGCCGGCTGGAGGCTTCCTCGAAAGGGGTATGGACATTCTGCGCAGCGCCCGGAGCATTTTCAAAAAGTAAGGAACAAACAAGATATGCTTGTCCTACTTCGTCACCATGCTTCGCTTCAGAATTTGTAATTGACCCTTGATTACCGCCTCTGCCCCATCCGCCAGCGTAACATCCGCAACGTCCAGCACGCGTAACGCTTCCTGGTAACACGCTGAGATGAATTCGCCGCCTGTGATGGTTACAGGACCGGAGATGCCTGCGAGCTCCGAGCCAATCAGGAGTCCGCTCAGAAAGTAGTAGTTCGCTTCTTTGCCACGACCATCCAGCAGGTTGCGGGTGCGCACGTGAAAGGCACTGTTCAACAGGTTGTTCCTCGCTCCCTCGAATACTCCCGCTTTGAAATTCTCCAGGTTGTCAGGCTTATGCAATACGCCGCCCTCCTCGACGGAGTCTGCAAGAATGCTCTTTTTGGATAACACCTCAAAGAACTCACCTGTCATATAGGTTGTGAATGCGACGGCTTTGCCATCAACAACACGAATATGTTTTGAATGCGTACCAGGAAAGACATAAAGACGCTCACCTTTCGAGGAAACCCCTTGTGTCACACCCACAAGCTGCGTTTCTTCTCCCCGCATTACGTCATCGTCGGACCTGACTCCAGAGATAAGGAATACAGGATACGGAAAATCCTTTGTTGCTTCTTTATGGTGAATGGTTAGGTCCGAACCATCGACGGCAAACGGAATGCTTCCATATGGCAAATTCATCATTCCGATTGACGACGACGCCATCCCCGAGATTACAAGGGGCACGCCCTTCAACGTCTCCCCTTTCCGGCCTTCCACTTCCACGATGCCTGCGCGAATTACATTCAGGAAATAGTCCCACCGATCCGCTTCACTTCCCGAGCGATCCTTCCATTCGCGGAATGTCGCAGCAATTCCGCGATCACTCCTCACAACCTGTCTGATAACACCCTCCCATGTAACCAGGGCAAGACGGAAGGAGGAGGTACCCCAATCGCATGCCAGGAATGTGTTGACGTGTTGATGTGTTGATGTGTTAATGTTAATATCTCCCATTTTCAATACTTGTGATCTGGAAAACGATTTCGTCTAATTCAGACGCAAACCCAATTCTGTACCGCAACATCAACACATGAGCACATCAACACCTCTACACATTACCATTCAGCCACACTCCCATCCTCATGTCTCCACACCGGGTTCCTCCAGTTGTGGCCGATGGCGGCCATGCGGCGAACGTGATCTTCGTTGATTTCAATGCCGAGTCCCGGGCCATCGGGAATGCTGACAAAGCCCTGGTCAAATTGAAACACTGTCTTGTCTGCGAGATAATCGAGAAGATCGCTGCCCTGATTGTAGTGGATGCCCAGGCTTTGTTCCTGGATAAACGCATTGTGGCACGTCGCATCCACCTGCAGACATGCGGCCAGGGCAATGGGTCCCAGGGGGCAATGCGGTGCGGCCGCGACGTCGAACGCTTCAGCCATGGACAGGATCTTTTTGCATTCAGTGATTCCGCCCGCATGCGAAAGGTCTGGCTGGATGATGTCGACATACCCATCCTTCAAAAGGTTCTTGAAATCCCATCGTGAAAACATGCGTTCGCCCGTAGCGATGGGAATTGAAACCGATTGGGCGATTTCGCGGAGGGCCTCGTTATTTTCAGGAAGCACAGGCTCCTCAATAAACATGGGTCGGTAAGGTTCCAGCGCCCTGGCGAGCACGCGGGCCAGCGGCTTGTGAACGCGACCATGGAAGTCGATACCGATACCGACGCCCGGTCCTACAGCCTCACGAACGGCAGCAATCCGCGCCACGGCATGATCGATCTTTTCGTATGTAGCAGCATCAGGCGTCTATACGGGGGCGTTATCCTACAGCTCGATAAAACCTTTCGAGGGGAAGTCGCGTGCATGTTCCCCCCCAGTGGCGAAAAGAGCGCCGGCAATGCACTGGTATAC
>QGUY01000161.1 GCA_003242315.1 Bacteroidota bacterium | reverse complement strand
TTCAGCAATACCAGTTCCTTCACCTTACTCATGAAAGGCGCCGGGTCCTGATTCGCTTTGTGAATCGTGAGCAAACGCTCGATAAACAAATATGTGGCGACGATGAACATCAGCCCGATCGGTATCATGATCGGACCGCCTTCTATTGTAAGTTCCCAAACGGATATGGTTTGGCGCGCGGCGTCAGCTGCCTCCGCCGTGGTGTCTGTTACGATTTGTGCGAATGTCATTCAGTTAACTTCAAAAAATGTTCTCCCTGTTTCCTCGATACACAGTTCTGTAAAAAAGTCTCTATAATTAGTTGATCAGTACTTTGTCACCCACAATCCATCACCGTAATCGGCCTTCATTCCGTCGGCCGTCGCCTGTGCGCTGGCATATGTATCCCCCTCAGCAATGGCAAGCCGGTAAAATTTCACGTTTCCATGAGGTGGAATAAGCTTGGAGCTCACGCCTGCCGCGCTGAGTTTCCGAGCGTAGTCCATCAACAGATCATCATCGATGTTGCTCGCGACGATTACATAATAACGACCAGTACGGCCAGTAAGTGTGTCGATCGTACCCGAAGCCGGCTTAGGCGGTATCCGCGCCAGAGAATCATTGATTCGCCTTACACGTGCCCTTTCGATTTCCGCCAGCGAATCAGCGCGAGCACGCTCGCGACGGAATTGCTCGTCGGCGGCCGCCTGACGGGCCGCGGCAAGTCGGGCTTCTTCATCGCGTTCCGGCTTATACTTAAGGAAGTACCACAATCCACCGCCTATCAACACGGCCAGCAACAGGAGAATCCCCAGGACCTTTGGCCACACCGGTGAACTGGTTTCGTGCGAGTAAGTATACGCATACTGCGCACGCGGCGGCTCTTCATAGCGCGGTGGTTCGTATGTGTGCTCTTCATGCACCGTAGACGACTCCTCTGCTACCGGCTCCACAACTTCTTTCCGCTCTTCTTCCCACTCTCTTGAAGGAGGCTCCGGAGTAGGCTCTTGTTCGCGTTTGATCGGTTCGTATTCTATCTCAGGCAACCCGAAGGTGTCGTCTGATTCATCAAAGTTACCGGAACTATCTTCAGGCTCATCTGGTCTGTTGTCTTTGGCCATGGTTCGGTTAAGTTTAGTTGTGGTAAACTATACAAAATTAAGCGAATTTTTCGGGCGTCCAAATCATGCCTCGTCCACCTAACCTAAAAGCTCCATGTAATCCCACCGAGTACTTGCATACCTCTTACCGGATAGTGATAGAACATCGGATACTCGTTCGACGCGATGTTGTTCAACTGCACAAAGAAGGAGAAGCTCTTTGAAAAGAGATACTCTGCCCTCGCGTTTAGATCGAACGCATTGTCCAACGACACCTCTTCCTGCGTAGGCTGATCGAATGCCTTCATTCCTCCCTGCATGATAAGGTCAGCTTTGAGCAATATCTTGTCGAAGACATTGTAAAAGGCATTGGCAGATAGACGATATGTTGGTCTGTGCCATACTTCTGCCAGGTCGCCGGCCGTGTATGTGTAGAAATCTCCGCGGGCCATGAACTTTGCCCGTTCAGATTGTGCATAGCTGATCGCCGCATATACGTTGTTCCTTCTCACAGTGCCCGGATC
Source organism: Bacteroidota bacterium (assembly GCA_003242315.1). Classification (GTDB taxonomy): domain Bacteria; phylum Bacteroidota; class Bacteroidia; order Cytophagales; family Cyclobacteriaceae; genus ZC4RG29. Next base: position 7,423 of record QGUY01000161.1, on the reverse strand, counting down.
GAACACCGTTATGAACTTGCTTTGATCGTCGGGATCATTAACAAACGAGTACAGGTTCTTCAGATGCGCTGCTGCAAGTCCGCCCTCGACCTCTACTTTGCTACCAACGCGCGCCTTGATGCCCGCGAGAAACTCAAACAATCGATTCGTGTGATAGATGGCAATATCGGGTGCCACCCACCTATTCTCACGCACTAAAGAATGCAGCGAAACTTTGTCTACACCTCCACTAAGTGAACCTATCAGATCAACCGTTGGGGTCAGCGAGAACGTGGCCTGGAAGTCAGGGAAAACGTGAAGGTCTTTTCTGTCCAGCGTGTCGTTTTCGAAAGCCACCTTCGCACCAGCCCTTATATCCAGTCCGTCAAGAGGTGAAAAGACGTACTGACCACCAATCGTCAACAAACTGCGCGGACCCGGATCGATAGACGCATCTTTGCGGCTGATGACAGAGTAATCAGCACGGATCTCAACAGAGTTGAGCTTATCGATCTCGTATCCGGTTTTGAACAAAAGGTCGGCGTCCGTTTCCTTAGCATCATAGCGATCCGCCATGTATGAGAAGCGAGCGCCAAGCGTATACTTGAACTTTGTCTTCCGTGTATTGGAGATCTCCCCTCCCAAGGAGAGAAAGTTGAACGACTGCCGTATGTCATCGCGGCTCACTGCCTCACCCGCTGGGTAACCATAGAAGTGCGTGGTCAGGTTCTCCCAACCGATCTTTCCGCTCGCCGTAATCACATCGCCAAAGGCTTTACCATACAACGACAGACCTGACGTTCCACCGCCGGAATTCTTGTCATCAACAGGACCTTTAGCTGAGCTGCGGTGCCAAAGATGAGCGCCTACCAGTTTGCGACTATCCTTCCTGTTGTTAAGAAATGCCTCTGCATAGGGACTCGCATAATTTCCGTAACCGAGACTTACATAACCACCATATGCCTGCGTCGCGCTCTCCTGCTTGAGTCGCAGCGGTCTGATCCGCGGTACAATTTCAGGAGCCTGGAAGTTGAAAGAGCGAAAGTCGTACGTAACCGATGGCGGCGCCTGCTCGGCAGGACGCGGTGGAATCTTTTCAAAGTTGCGGCTCGCCGGCGGGAGTGTCAGCTGACGCTCCTTGATGATCTCGACCTCCACATCTTCGAGACCACCCGTGTCCTGGGCAGCAACGGGCAACGCGAACGCGCCAGCCAGCAGAAGGAAAAGGATATATGTCGTTTTCTTGTGCGTCATGTTTAATCAGCGATTCTCCGTTGTATCAATCTCCACCTCTTCCAAGGCATCTTCAGGCGCTTCAACGGCCTGGCGTTCCTCAATGGCCCTCAACTTTCGACGCGCTTCCTCTTTCACCGCGGGATCCGGGAAATGCTCAATTAACGATTGAAGCGTGGCCTTGGCCTGGAAGTCGTCTTCCTGGGCAACGAAGTTGTCTGCTAATAGGAGAAAAGCCTTACCTACCCATTCCTCGTATGACGAAAAGTCGTTGTTCAGGCCGATCAATGTCTCATAGCATTGCTCATGCTCTCCCGTCAGGTAGAAGATCTTGCCGAGAAGATATTTTGCTTCAGCGCCGTATTCATCGCGAGCCGTATTCAGTGTGTTGAGGAATTCGTCCTTGGCCGTTTCATAGTCGCCTTTTTCCATTGCAGCTTTACCCAGGTACAGCGTTGCCATGTTCTGCGCGCTGGCATTGACGTTACCCTTCTCGAGGATGAGGTTGGCGTACACAGCAACAGAGTCGTATTGCTTGAGATGGAAGTATGATTCCATAAGTCCCGACCACGCCGTGAACAAATCCTTCTTATTTGATGCGAGTTGCTCGAGTCTTCGGAAGTCACGTGTCGCCCGGTCGTATTGCCCTCTTGAGAAGTATATCTCTGCGAGGCGTCCCGGGATGCGTGCGCCATATCCCGAGATGTTATCACGAGCCAACTCCTCATAAATCGGAATGGCCTCGTCGTAGTTGTTCATGCGGAAATACGACTCCGCCATATAGTATCGCGCCTCTGCGTTGCGCGCACTTTGCGGATATGATGTTGTGAAGGATCGCAGCGCATTGACCGCCTGTGCATACTGCTGATTGAAATACAAGTTCTTCGCCGTCTCAAACTCAACGTTCTCCAATCCTCTGCTATCCGGATTCGCGCGCTTGAAGGCCGCCAAATGAGTATCGAACTCACTCGACCTTCCTGCTAATGTTAATGCCTCCTGCAACGGAACGAGACTTTCCTCTGCAGCCGGGTGCGTCGGGTATTGTCGAATCACGTGGCTATAATCGCTAATCGTGGCGCTGTAGTTCTTTAGATTAAAATGAGATGCTGCCCGACGCATATACGCGTACGGTGCGTATGATGAGCTGGGCATCTCACGCAACAGCTGGGTAAGGCCATCGATCGCCTGCTGATAGTTGCCCTGTTCAATATCGAACTGGGCAATCTGGAAGAGCGCGTCGTCACGGTATTGCGATCTCGGATAACTCGACACCAATGAGCTCAACAGTCGCCGTGCCTCGGTGTAATTCCTCTGAAATCCGGTGATGGTACCGGTTTGAAGAAGGATGTAGTCATTATCCGGCGAGCCGATGTTGCGAGCGCGGTTATAATATTCGAGGGCATCGGGATAGGACCTCGACACATAGTAGCAGTCACCCAGCCGTATCAGCGCATCCGTATGATTTGGATTTCGACGATACGTTGCATCTACGTATTCCCTAAAGTACGTCCGCGCGCGCTCATAGTCTTTGAGGTTGTAGTAGGCGTATCCCAGGCCGTAGCGCGAAGCGGTAGCCAGTTCCCTGTCTGCACTTCCGAGCACGGCAGAATAATGGCGAGTAGCTTCCTGATGTCGGCCGAGGATCGAATAGGCCTCACCGCTCCAGAAGTTTGCAAGGGCAGCGTATCGTGCGTCAACAGGATTGCTGAGCGACTTAGCAAAGAACGACACCGCCTGGCTGTAATCTTCCTTGTTGAACAAATCAGATCCTTTCAGGTAGGTCGCTTTCTGGTACGCCGCCTGCATAGTCGCGTTTCGCGACGGGAGTGATTCGATGTACTCTATCGCCTTGTTAAAATTGTTTCCGTTGACATATGCCTGTGCCAGAATCTCACGCACCTCGTTGCGATGAGCACTGGAAGGGTACTTCTGAAGGAAAGCCTCGAGTTCAGGAATTGCAACCTCTGCCCTTCCCGCGTCATACGCCACCTTTCCGAACTGGAAGGCGCTCTCTTCGGCAAGTTCACGGTCGGCAGGATTGTTACGCGCATAGTTGAACGCATTCATGGCAAGTGGCTTGTCGCCTTGCCTCAGATAAATAATGCCGAGATAGTAGGATGCGTAGTAGCTGACCGTATCTGACGACGCTGCTGCCTTACGCAAATAGTCCAGTGCCTTATCCTGACGCCCCAGCGTATAGCTGGCATAACCTGCGCGAAACAACAGCGGACTTTCCGCTTTGCCGCCACCGCTCGCGAGGTAACGTTCATAGGCCGCTACCGCCTTTTCATAGTCGCCCTTGAAGTAGTAGGCTTCTCCGGCGAGCATGGAGATCTCGCGGGCATTGGTAACGTTGGGGCGCGACTGAACCGATTCCGCGTACGCCAACAATGCGTCATAGTCGCGCTTCCTATAGTAGACATTAGCAATGAGGTAAGGAACGACACCAGCATACGCGCTGTTTTGTTCAGCGCGTTTCAGGTCTTCGAGCGCGACGTCGTAGTCGCCATTAGCGTACTCGACATAGCCGGCGTAGTAGCTGGCAGCCGGTGCGTAGGCGTTTCTTTGTGTCTTCACAAAGTTGAACTGCTCCAGCGCCTCTTTGAGTTTCTTCTCGCTGAAGAGACTGTACCCCCAGGCGAACCGACCCTTGTTTTGCTGCTCAGCAGTAAGGGCAGGAAAGTCTACCTGGCGGAAGTACCGTGCGGCCTTTGTGTAACTCTTCTGATCGTAGAAGAACAGCGCGATGTCGTAGTAAGCGGTTGACGCGCGGGGGCTTGATGGATTGTTCTCGATAAAATCGTTGATGAGCCTTTCACCGTCCTCGTGACCCAGACTAAGGGCGCTGTATGCCATATAGTATTGGGCCTCGCTCCGGCGACTGTCGGAGGGCGGGGCGGCTTCCAGATACTCGGAAAAGACCTGTCGGGCAGCGCCGTAGTTGTTATGCTCCACCAGTTCGCGTCCCTTCGCAAATAGTCGTTCCGCCTTTTGTTGAGACAACTGTTCCTGTGCCACACCAGCGGTTGCCACCAGGAGCATCAGGCAGAATAGTGCATAGCGATAACTCACGTGCCTCCTGATTTTACATTAGAACTGAGGTGCCGGGGATTTATTGCAAATGTGAGGCCAAAAAAGTCAGTCAAAAAAGTACCCATACCTTAGTGTATGGACTCAAAGGTAACAAAAAGATGCTGGTACTTTCCAAACAAACGAACGACTCAGTGCATTATTCTGTATACGAGCTCGCGGAAAATTTGTCCCGGAGTTGCCGACCCGCTGTTGACACCTTTAAGTTGCAAGTCGGCTTGACGCAGCAATGAAATCCCTGCCGTTAGCTTTTGTCTGTCGAATCGACGTAAAGCCTGACTATAGTCACGGGCGGCATACGGACTCACTTTCAACGCACTAGCTATGGTTCGTTCATTCTTATCAGGAAGGTGGGCAGCGACCAGCAGCTTGCTGAAGAATGAGTAGAGAAATGCGACTGCGGGTATTATCGCAACACGACGCGTGTGGCTTTCGAAGTAGCTGACGATCTTGCCCGCCTGTAGCGTGTCGCCGGTGGCGATCGCCCTCTGAAGTTCGAAGATGTTGTACTCGCGACTGATGCCGACCTGCTTTGCGACTTGCTCTTCTGTCACCGTCCCCCCTTCCTTCCGATTCAGTAACAACTTATCAATCTCGTTCGTGAGGCGACTAAGGTCGTTGCCCACATATTCCGCCAGCATGTCGACAGCCTTGGGATAGATGGATACGTTTCGATCCTTGAAGTATTCGCGAATGAATTCCGGCAATTGGTTGTCGTAAAGCTTTTTGGAATCCAACGTAATGGCAAGCTTGTCGATTTGCTTGCCCAGCGCACGCCGCTTGTCGAGGGATTTGTATTTATGACAGAACACCAGTACCGTAGAGGGTACGGGCCGCTGAAGGTAATCGAGCAAGAGTTTGCTCCCCGTCTCCCTGTTCAGGTCAGGGACGTCTTGCGCTTCGCGCACAATGACGACCTGCCGTTCGGCCATCATGGGGTAGCGGCGCGCGTGCGTCAGGATGGTTGCCATCGGCGACTCTTTCCCGTAAAGCACCACCTGGTTGAATCCCTTTTCCGCGTCGCTTAGAACATTCTCTTCGATGTAGCCTGCGATCAGGTCAATGAAGTAGGGTTCTTCACCATAAAGGAAATATACCGGTCCATATTTCCGGGCTTTGAGGTCCGCTAAAATCTTTCTTGCATCCACGTGATACCGTTCAGCTTTTGCGTGACAAGGTAATCGCTGATCCGATACCAACCAAGGCTCCAGCGAAGTGAGATTCCCACGACACGTGCGGGTCGCCGGGAAGGATGCCGTAAAACACCCCACCGTACAGCAGGAAGACGACCACCGTGATGATCAGCGAACGGAAGTCGCGATAGAAGATTCCAAAGAAGATAAGGAAGAACGCCAGTGCATACACAATGCCGCTCGCGCCGATGTGGATGCTGTGCGGGCGCGCAAAGAGCCACACCAACAGGTTTGTCCAGAAGTAGGCGCGAAAGAATACCGTTGGCGCGAGTCGCGGGTAGAAGAAGTACAAAACGGAACCGAGGAAAAGCAGGGGGACCGTGTTCGAAATGAGGTGAAAGATGTTGCCATGAAGCAACGGCGACATGACGATGCCGACCAGTCCCGGCCAGGTACGCGGTACGATACCGAAAGCACTGAGCGGCCATCCGTAATAAGCTTCAAGGGTAAACAGCAGCCACATTAGGAAAACGATCCGAAGCGGAACGACGGAGCTGCTAAACAAGGACGATCGTTTCATTCACTTATGACCCGACCGCAATTAACACAAAATCCCTAAATCAATTCGGGGGGCCGGATCATGTCGAGGCCAATGTACTTCGCCTCTTCCTTGTCGATTGCGTTGTACCCCAGCAGACCACCCGACGACGCAGCTACTTCGCGGGCGAGCTCTTTGAGAAGGGAATAAAACTGTCGCCGGAACGAGCTTTCCACCCTGGGCAATATCGCGTTCAGGTCGGCGAGCTCTTCCACGAGTATCTGGTTTCGGGCTTCAGCATTGTTGGGGTAATTCTGAAGGAGGATCCTCAGCTTGTCTTCAAAGTCCTCCGAGGCCACGCTGAAATATTGCCAGAGAATGTCGTTCGACTTTGCCTTTCGCCGGGCCACCTGCATGGCCTTGTTAACTTCCCGCGAATCAATCTTTCCATCGGCCCCCGCCACCAGCATGCACACCAGGATCGGTGCTTTGAGCATCAACTCGATTTCCGACGCCTCCAGGGCCTCAAACTCCCGTAACATGATGATTCAATTGTAGTTGTGAACAAACCGTTACTACAAATGTAAGCCATTGCGAAGCCCATAAAACTCCAAAACTGGACAGAACCTTACCTGAGCGGGGATTGGTGCATTTGTGGATTGTCAAATAGCCGCGAAAGTGGATATTTTACCCTGATTTTCAACTTTTTTAACTTCAAATCAACCCAGATGTACGATAAGGATCCCGTAAAGATTTTTGTTGTTGAAGACGACCCTGCCTACACCAAGTTCCTCAAGTACGTACTCGGGCTAAATCCCGACTATGAGACGGAGTTCTTCACAACAGGCAAGGAGTGCCTGGCCAACCTGCACAAGAACCCGTCGGTTATTACGCTGGACTACTCCCTTCCAGACATGTCGGGGGAAGAAGTGCTCAACCAGATACGGAGCCACGACCCTAACATCAACGTTATCATCGTTTCGGCCCAGGAAAAGATCGGGACAGCGGTGGAACTGCTGAAGGCCGGAGCGTACGACTACATCAGCAAGGACGAAGAGACCAAGGACCGCCTGCTCAACTCTATTAATAATGCGCGCAATAAACTATCCCTGATCCGGGAGATCGACCACCTCAAGAAGGAAATCCACGAAAAATACGAGTTCGAGAAAAGCATTATCGGCAGCAGCGTGGCCATCCGCCGTGTCTTCGACATGCTGGAAAAGGCGGTGAACACAAACATAACCGTATCAATTTCCGGTGAAACCGGAACCGGTAAGGAGCTGGTTGCCAAGGCAATACACTACAACTCCAAAAGGAAAAATAAACCTTTCGTAGCCGTCAATATCACGGCGATCCCGGATACCCTCATTGAAAGTGAGCTTTTCGGGTACGAGAAGGGCGCCTTTACCGGAGCTGTTACCCGCCGGATCGGGAAATTTGAAGAAGCCGA